>JBEGVQ010000119.1:0-4917 GCA_041178345.1 Acidobacteriota bacterium
GGCAGCTCGCGCGAGATGTCGCCGGCCGGACTCAAGGCGATTGCGGAAGAAGTCGGCCTCGAGATGGTGATCATCTGCGGCCACAACATGGGCGACATCTTCCGCCGCAACTCGTTCAACCTCGGTCTGCACGTCGTGCAAAGTCCCGAGGCGGTGGCCGATGCGAAGGACGGCGACGAGTTCACGTTCGAAACCGGCTCGCGCCAGGTCGTCAACGTCACGCAGGGCAAGACCTATACGCCGGTGCCGCTGAGCGCCAAGGAAGATGAGATTCGCCAGAGCGGCGGCATCTTCGCCGTCGGCCGCCGCGAGTTCCGCTCGTCGGTCGAGCGCCAGCCGTCGGTGATCTTCCCGGACGCGGGCCTCGCGCGCACCATGTCCACGACCGCGCAGATCGTGTGGGCGCATCGCGTCGACAAGGACGCCCGGGTCGAGCCGGGGGCGACGCTGCGCGTGTATGCGGATCTGCTGCCGGCGTCCGACGGCACGGCGCCGTTCTCGATTCACACCTTCAACCAGATCACTGGCGGCAACGCGATTTTGCCGCGCCAGGCCGCGGTCGCCAACGATCACTTCGTCTTCACCGGCAAGGAAGACGACGACAAGCAGACCGGAATCGGCCGGCAGTTCGCGGCGTTCCACGACATCAAGAAGCCGTACTACGCCACGCCCGGCGACGGCATCTTCCACTTCTATTTCCCCGAACAGGGCCTGGTCGTGCCGGGGCAGTTCATCCCCGGCGCCGACTCGCATAGCCGCGCCTACGGCGCGTACGGCGCCGTCGGCATGGGCGTCGGCTCGACCACGCTCGGCTTCGGTTGGTCCACCGGCTACATCTACTTCACGATGGCGAAGGAGCGGCGCGTCACGTTCCGCGGCCAGCTGAGCCCGTGGGTCACCGGCAAGGACATCGTGCTCGAATTGCTGCGCCGCTGGGGCGCCAGGCAGTCGCAAGGGATGTCGGTGGAACTGGTCGATGCCGACCAGCAGCTGCCGATCGCGTTTCGCAACACCATCGCCAATATGATGGCCGAGGCCGAGGCGCTGAACGGCATCTTCGCGCCCGACGACATCACCTACGCCTGGTACAAGGCGAAGGGGATGCACGAGCTGCCGTATCCGACGTTCGGCTGCGGACCTGAGGCCCAGTTCGAGATCGACGAGGAGCTGGTGCTGAACGAGATCACGCCGATGATCGCCAAGCCGTTCAGCCCCGGCAACGCGTTCCCGGCCGACGAGGTCGCGCGCGAGCGCATCGGGTTCGACAAGGCGATGATCGGTTCGTGCACCAACGGCAGCTACGACGACCTGCTGTCGGCGGCGCTGGTGCTGGTCGCGGCGCGCGCGAAGGGACTGACCAAGGTCCAGAAGGAGCTGGTGGTGTTCCCCGGCTCCGGCGGCGTCAAGCTGCTGATCGAGCGGCCGGATCCGCGGCTGGGCGGCGAGTCGATCGCCGACGTCTTCCGCAACGTCGGCGGCCAGATCCGCGCCTCGTGGTGTGGACCGTGCTTCGGGCAGGGCAGCGATGCGCTCGAGAGGGGTCAGCGCGCGATCACCTCGTTCAACCGCAACTGGCAGAACCGGATGGGACTGGGCGGCGAAGGGTACCTCGCCTCGCCATCGGTGGTGGCGGCCTCGGCACTTGCCGGCTACATGGCGCCGCCGAGCGAACTTGGCCTGCTCTGGGATCCAGACAAATACGGAGTGTAGTTTGTGCCAGGAGGGGCGGGACTTCAGTCCCACCCCGACCGATTCAGCTGGGGTGCCGGCGGCAGGGAAGCGCCGCTCCAGTACCTGGTCGGGCACGCCAGGCACCCTGATCCGCTAAGCTATGCAGCGTGCGACCCGCTGGCGCCATCGTCGTCTTGCTCCTCCTTGCGGCGCCCGCGCTGGCGCAAACGGGCCGCCTGCAGACCCTCGCCACGTCGGCCGCCAACGCGTTCCCAGGCACCGCCGGCATCTGGGTGAAGCACCTCACGACCGGCGAGACGGCCGGCGCCGGCGACGGCGTGCTGCTGAACAGCGCCAGCGTGATCAAGATTCCGGTGATGGTGCTGGCGTTCCAGATGGCCGAGCGCGGCGAGATCGCGCTCGACGAGCGGATCACCATCAGGAAGGAAGACCTCCGCGGCGGCTCCGGCATCTTCCGGTACCACGACGCCGGTCTGCAGCCGACCTTTCGCGACGTGCTGTTGCAGATGATCATCACGAGCGACAACACGGCCACCGACCTGGCGATTGCGAAGGTGGGCGGGGTCGCGCGCGTCAACGCGTGGCTGAAGGACAAGGGCTACAGCGAGGGCCTGCGCCTGACGCAGACCACCGGCGACCTGTTCGCCAAGTACAACGCGTTGGCCCCCGCTGACGACCGAAATGGAAAGACCAACCGCGACCGCGCCTACTGGCTGGGTGAGATCACCGCGCGGGCCACGGGCCAGATGCTCGAGGCGATCGAGAACAAGACCATCGCCTCGGCCGCCAGCTGCGACGACATGCTGCGGATGCTGCGCGCCCAGCAGGCCGGGCAGCGCCGTCTGAATCACTACCTCTCGGTGCCCGTCGCGCACAAGACCGGCGACTTCCCGCCGGTGCTGGCCAACGACGTCGGCATCATCTACGCGCGCTCGGGACCGATCGTCGTGTCGTTCCTTGGCAACGCCATCACGGGTAACTACGGCGAGGCGGAAGACCGCATCGGCCGCTTCGCGCAGCAGCTAGTGGAGTATTTCGACCAATGAGCAGGCGTCTTGTTCTGATGGTTTTGGCTCTGTGTTCTCTGGGTCCTCTGTGGCTGACGTCCGCGGCCGCCCAGGAGCCTCCCCTGTGGCCCGGCGCCAAGTACGACCCCGCCATTCCCACCATCAAGCAGGTGCTCGGGCACGACCACGGCGAGGTGATCACGCCGCCCGAGGGCATTGCCCAGTACCTGCAGGCGCTGCAGAAGGCCGCGCCCACCCGCACGCGGCTGCTCGAGTACGCGCGCAGTTGGGAAGGGCGTCCGCTGTGGCTGATGGTGATCGGCAGCGCCGATCGCATTGCGAAGCTCGAGCAGGTGAAGGCCGACCTGCAACGTTTTGCCGATCCGCGCGGCGTGGCGCCGGCGGAAGCTGACCGCCTGGCCCGCGAGCTTCCGGTCGTGGTGTGGCTGGTGCACGGCGTGCACGGCAACGAGATCTCGTCGGCCGACGCGGCGCTGGCCGAGGCGTATCACCTGCTGGCGTCCCAGGGGGATGCCGGGGTTGACGCGGTCACGCGCGACGCGCTGGTGCTGATCGACCCGATGCAGAACCCCGACGGCCGCGCCCGGTTCGTGTTCCAGAACCTGCTGGGCCGCGCCGCCGCGCCCGACGCGGCCCCGTACAGCGCCGAGCACGACGAGCCGTGGCCGGGCGGCCGCAGCAATCACTATCTCTTTGACATGAACCGCGACTGGTTTGCCCAGTCGCAGCCCGAGACGCGCGGCCGCATCAAGATCGGGCTCGAGTACGTGCCGCAGGTGACCGTCGACCTGCACGAAATGGGCGGCGACAACAGTTACTACTTCGCGCCGCCGGCCGATCCGCTGAATCCCCACATCACCAAGAGCCAGATCGCGGCGTGGGACCTGCTGGGACGCGCCAACGGCGCGCGCTTCGATGAGCGCGGCTGGGCGTACTACATCCGCGAAGTCTACGACGCCTTCTACCCGGGTTACGGCGATTCCTGGCCGACTTTCCAGGGCTCGATCGGCATGACCTTCGAACAAGCGTCGGCGCGCGGCCTGGCCTTTGCCCGGAGCGACGGCGACACGCTGACCTATCGCGACGGTGTGATGCATCACTTCAACGCCGCCATCACGACCGCGATCACCGCGGCCCGCAACCGCGAGCGACTGATGCGCGAGTACCTCGAGTACCGGCGCAGCGCCGTCGCCGAGGGCGAGAAGGGGCCGATCCGCGAGTACCTGATCGTGCCGGGACACGATCCGTCGCGCGCCGATTTGCTGGCCCGCAACCTGGCGACCCAGGGCATTGAAGTCCGCCGCGCCGAGGAAGCCATCAAGCTGGCCTCCCGAACGCTGCCGGCCGGGACCTACATCGTGTCGAACGCGCAGCCGACCGCGCGCATGGTGCGCAACCTGCTGGATCCGAAGACCGACATGCCGGCCGAGTTCATCCGCAAGCAGGAAGAACGGCGCAAGATGCGGCTGAACGATCAGATTTACGACATCACCGCGTGGAATCTGCCCATGCTGTTCGACGTCGAGCTGGTCACGAGCGCCACAGCGGTCGGCGTGAAGGCGACGCCGGTGCCCTCGCAGTACGATGCGCCGATGCCGGCGCGGACGCTGGCCGCGGCCAAGGTTGGCTACCTGATGCCGTGGGGCTCGGGCGCGGCCGCGCTCGCCGCCGAGGCGCTGCAGCAGGGCCTCAAGATTCGCAGCGTCGGCGGCGCGTTCACGCACAACGGCCGCCGCTACCCGATTGGCACCGCGTTCGTCCGCAACATCGAGAATCCAGCCGACCTCAACGCGAAGCTGACCGCCCTGGCGCAGCGTCACGGCGCGGAGCTGGTGCCCATTGATTCGTCGTGGGTGGACGAGGGGACCTCGCTCGGCAGCAACGACGTGCAGGCGCTGAAGGCGCCGAAGGTGCTGCTGGTGTGGGACACGCCCACCAACACGCTGTCGGCAGGGTGGACGCGGTTCACGCTCGAGCGCCGCTTCGGCCAGAACGTGACCGCCGTGCGGACCAGTTCGCTCGGCCGGGCCAATTTCAACGACTACGACGTCATCGTGATGCCATCGAGCAACTTCGCCGGCACCATCAACGAGGCCGTGCTGAACCGCGTCAAGGACTGGCTGCGTGGCGGCGGCACCCTGGTCACCATGGCCGAAGCCACCAGGTGGGCGACGGGCGCCAGCGTCGGGTTGTTGGA
>JBEGVQ010000120.1:0-20427 GCA_041178345.1 Acidobacteriota bacterium
CCCCGGCGCTGTTGGCGGTCGCGCACGATAATGGCAATCGCGTTCATCGAGAGCAGCAGGACCATAAGCACCAGAATAGCAGCGGCGGCGTTCGCCTTGAACTCGACTTGGGGCCGCGACACCCAGTTGAACACCTGGATGGGCAGCACGGTGAACTTCGACCAGATCCCGTCGGGCGCGAACGGGATGTACGTGAGGGCGCCAATGGTGATGAGCGGGGCGGTTTCGCCGATCGCGCGCGACAGGGCCAGGATCAGCCCGGTCAGCACGCCCGGCATGGCCATCGGCAGCACCTGGTTCCAGATGGTCTGCCACTTGGTGGCGCCAAGCGCGTAGGAGCCTTCGCGAATCGAGCCCGGCACCGTGCGCAGCGCCTCGCGGGTGGACATGATCACCACCGGCAGGGCCAACAGCGCGAGGGTCGCGGCGCCCGCCATCACGCTCTGGCCCATGCTCATGAGCCGGACGAACAACCCGAGGCCGAGCAGGCCGTAGATAATCGACGGCACCGCCGCGAGGTTCGAGATGTTGAGTTCGATGAAGCGCGCCACCCGGCTGCGCGAGCCGTACTCTTCGAGATAGATCGCCGCGGCCACACCGGCCGGCAACGCCAGGGCCCCGGTCAGCGCGATCACCCAGATGCTGCCCATCAGCGCGTGATAGACGCCCGCGTCCTCGGCGTTGCGGGACGCGATGCTGGTCAGGAACTGGAGGCTCAGCCGCCCGCCGCCGTCCGACACGATGTTGAACACCAGCGCGCCGAGCGCCGCCAGCGCGATCAGCAACGCGCCGAGCGACACGAACTGGAAGATCACATCAGCGTGCTTCCTCATGCGTATTCCTCGCGGAACCGCTCGCGCAGCCAGGTGCTGATCAGGTTGAGGGAGAAGGTCATCAGGAACAGCAGCATGCCGACCGCGAAAATCGTCCGGTACTCAATCGTCCCCTGCGGCGTGTCGCCGAGCGACACCTGGACGATGTAGGCGGTCATGGTTTCGATTGGGACGAAGGGGTTGCCGGTGAGGCGCGGCTGCTGGCCGGCGGCGATCGCGACAATCATCGTCTCGCCGATGGCCCGCGACACCGCCAGGATGAAGGCGGCGGTGATGCCCGAGAAGGCCGCCGGGACGACCACCTTGAGGGCGGTCTGCATCCGGGTGGCGCCGAGGGCATAAGAGCCTTCGCGCAAGCCCTGCGGCACGGCGCGCATCGCATCCTCCGACAGCGACGACACCAGCGGCAGGATCATCAGGCCCATGACCAGCCCCGGGCTGAGCGCGTTGAAGCCCGACAGGGTGGGAAAGATCTGCTGCAGCAGCGGGGTCACGAACGTGAGGGCGAAGTAGCCGTAGACCACCGTCGGGACACCGGCCAGGATTTCGAGGACCGGCTTGGTGATGCGCCGGAAGCCGCTCGGCGCGTATTCGCTGAGGTAGATGGCCGACAGCAGTCCCATCGGCAGGGCGACGACCATCGCGATGCTCGACACCAGCATGGTGCCGGCCACCAGCGGGAGGACGCCGAACTTCTGGCTCGAGAACAGCGGCGTCCACTCGGTGCCGGTCAGGAAATCGCCGAGCGGCACCTCGCGCAGAAACTCGAACGTTTCAATCGCGAGCACGGCGATGATGCCGCCGGTCGTGAGCACCGAGAGCGCTGCGCACAGGAACAGCACCCGCTCGATGATCCACTCGAGCGTCCGGGTTGACATGCGGCCGCGCTACTGCGCGCGTTCCTTGTTGAGCAGCTGATCGATCGTGACGCCGACCGTGTTCTGACCCGAGAACACGGACCCGGTGTGGCGCTTGGCGAAGCGGTCGGTGACCATGCCGTAGATCTCCGGGCCGAGGCCGACGTAGTTCACCTCGCGGACCAACTCTTCGGCGTTCTGCATGAAGAACTCGATGAACCGCTGCACTTCGGGGCGGTCGGCGGCCTTCTTCGAGACGTAGATGAACACCGGCCGCGACAGCGGCTGGTAGGTGCCGGTCTTGATGGTGTCGGGCGACGGCGCAATCGGCCCGCCGCCGTTATCGGCCTTCTCATCGTCCACCGGCACCAGCTTCAGGCGCGCGGCGTTCTCTTCGTAGTACGCGAACGGCAGGAAGCCGAGGGCGAGCTCGTCGTTGCTGACGCCCTGCACCAGCACGTTGTCGTCCTCGCTCGAGGTGAAGTCGCCGCGGCTGGCCTTGGCCTTGCCCATGATCGCTTCGGTGAAGTAGTCGTAGGTGCCCGAATCGACGCCGGCGCCGAACAGGTGAATTTCACGGTCGGGCCACGACGCCCGGACCTGGTTCCACTTCTTGATCTGGCCCTGCGCTTCCGGGGCAAACAGCGTCTTCAGCTCGGCGACCGTGATCTTGTCGGCCCACTCGGCCTTCGGGTGCACCGCGATGGCAATGCCGTCGTAGGCGACCGGCATCTCGATGTACTCGATCCCGGTCTGGCCGCAGGCCGCCACCTCGCTGGCGCTGATCGGCCGCGAGGCATTGGCGATGTCGACTTCGCCGCGGCAGAACTTCTGGAAGCCGCCACCCGTGCCGGAAATGCCGACGGTCACGTTCACGCCCTGGTTGGCCTTCTGGAATTCTTCCGCGACCGCCTCGCTGATGGGAAATACCGTGCTGGATCCGTCCAGCGTCACCAGCGCCGAGCCTCCGCCGCCAGCCGAACCGCCGCCACAGGCGGCAAGGGTCGCGACGAGGAGCACAAGGGGCAGAACGTGACGAACAGATGACAGCAACATGGTCCCTAGCGTACGCGCCGGGGGTTTCGCGGCAGTTTCTGGCGTGTTAAATCGGTGTTAACGGAGGGCCTCGTCCGGGCACGGCGGATGGGCCGCCGGCGGTGGCGCCAGGCCGACCTCGCTCGTGTCGGCAGCGGAGAAGGCCTGCTCGTCAATAGCCTCGTTGTCGCGCATGCGCTCGAGGATGCGGTGGCGCAACGCAGCCGCCTTGGCCGGCTCGCACCACGGATCGGGGCCGACGCCCCCGGCCAGGGCGGCGACCATCGCCACCTGCGGCAACGTCAATTGGGCGGCCGGGCGACGGAAGTAGCCGAGCGCGGCGGCCTCGAAGCCCCGAAACCCCATCCCAAACTCGCCGCGCTCAACCAGCGTGGCCAACAGATCCGCTTTGGTCCACGATCGCGCCAGCCAGATCGTGGTCACGAACCGCGCGTGACCCTCGCGAAAGCCGGGTTCCACGAGGCCCGCGGCCCGGATGTGTTGCCCGGAGAGGTAGACCACGGCGCCGAAACCCGGCATATAGCGCGAGCGGCATGCCGCCTGCGCGTCGGCCTGCAGATCCGGATCGTCCCCGGTCTCCGCCTGGGCGAGGCAGACGAGCAACTGCGCCATGTTGCGGGGGCGGAAGGGATTGAGATCGGTCGCCGTACCCCCCTCGGCGCGGGCCCAGAGCGCATCGCCGATTAGTGGCGTGACGGTGCCGCTCTTGGCCGGGGATGGCCATGGTGGCGCGAACCAGAGGCCGAGCGACAGGTAGCCGGCGAGCAGCAGCGGGAGCCCGACCACGCCGGCCACGCCCAGGCCGATCAGGGTGCGCCAGGTAGTCGGGGACACATTGATCTTTATACCACAAAGTTATTTGCGTATCTTGGCGGGGCCGGGCGGCACGCTGCGCGGCCGGCCGGTCGGCGCGTGCCGCTGCCGCGTCAGCTCGGTCTCTACCGACTTCAGGCCCTTGCGATAGGGGACCTTCTCAATCCGGATCTTGCGATCCAGCGCGTCTTCGAGCGCCTTGGCCTGCTTGTGCGCCGCCCACACTTCGAGCTCCGCGTCGCCGGCCGCCTGCACCTTCAGGCGCAACTCGCCCAGCCGTTCGCGCATCTCGAGGCCGCGGATCACGCCGTGACGGCTGCGGTCCAGCGTTTCGGCCAGGCGCAAGAACGCCGACAGCACCTCGACCGCGCGGCGCTGGCGCTTGTTCAGGTCCTGCTGGCCAGGGTGATGGTCCTTGGGGGTGGCGCGGCGGTGATAGCGCGTCACCAGCGCGATGATGTCGATCTCGTCGGGTTCGAAGCCGCGGAGGTCGCCGTTCTTGATCAGGTAGTACGAGTGACGATGGTGCTTCTCGTAGCTGATGTGGTTGCCGATGTCGTGCAGGAAGCCGGCATACTCCAGCCACTCCCGCTCCCGGTCGCCCAGCCCATGAATGCGCCTGGTCAGGTCGAACATCGTCAGCGCCAGCGCCGCCACCTGGCGCGAGTGTTCGGCCTCCCAGCTGCAGCGTTCCGCCAGCTCGATCACCGACCGGCGCCGCACATCCGGATAGCGATCGATGCGGGTGATGTGCTTGCGATGGCCGTGGATGTAGTCGAGCAGCACGCCTTCGCGCAGCGCGAGGTCGCACAGCGTGATCTCCTCGGCGCCGAGCCGCCGCAGGATGGTGTCGAGCAGGATCGCCCCGGCCACCATCAGGTCGGCGCGCCGCGGGTCGAGGCCCGGCAGGTGCATCCGCTCTTCGAGGTCCATGTCGATGGCGGACTTGCGTAATTTCCGCAGGCTCTTGGCGGGCACGCGCAGGTTGCGAATCTCGGTGGGCACGGCGCCGCGCTCGATGGCCGCCGCCACCGCGCCGAGCGACAGGATCGTGCCGGAGGTGCCGATCACGCGGTCGTAACCGGCTTCGACGATGGTCTCCAGATAGCGGTCGGCCTGCGCGCTGATGAACTCGACCATCTTGCGTTCGTCGCGGCTGGAGATGGGGTCGGAATCGATGTAGCGCTCCGTCAGCCGGATGACGCCCATCTTAAAGCTGCGCGCGAACTCGATTTCGCGGCCGCTGCCGCGCGTGATCTCCACGCTGCCGCCGCCGATGTCGATCACCACCGCCGGCTTCGGCGTGTCCACGCCGTAGACGGCGGCCAGGTGGATGAGCCGGGCCTCTTCCGTGCCAGTAATCAGCCGCGCGCGAATGCCGGTCTTGCGTTCGATGGCCTTCAGGAACGCGCCGCCGTTTTCGGCCTCGCGCGTGGCGCTGGTGGCCACCGCCAGGATCTCGTCGACCTGGTGCGAGGTGGCGAGCCGCTGGAATTTCGACAACGCCTGCAAGGCAGCGGTCATTGACTCTTGCGTCAGTTTCTTGCCGTCGAGGCCGCCGGCGCCGAGGCGAACCATTTCCTTCTCGCGATCCACGACCTCGAACGAGAAATCCGGCCGCACACGCACCACGATCATGTGGACCGAGTTGGTTCCGATGTCGATGGCGGCTAGTCGCATAGACGGATGGGGCCTGCCTTGCGCGAGGCGCCACGCCGCGGATGCGGCGTCGCGCCGAGTTGGAAGGGTATAATCCCGCTGATCCTAGCATGGAGCCTTCAGCCCTCTCCGTCGCGATTCTCCGCCAGCGCCTGGTTGATGTGGCGGCGCCGGAAACCCGATCAGGGGTGCCGGGCGATGCCGTCGCCCACGCCGTCGCCCAGGCGGGCAAGCGCGCCTGCCGCCTGCGCGCCACGATCACCCGCGCCGGCGGCAGGTACCTCGCCGAACGCCTGCATCGGGTCCGGATCGAGGCCAAGAAGCTGCGTTACGCGCTCGAGATCCAGCGCGAGCTGGCGCGCTCGCGATCGCGGCTGCACCTCAATCGCTTGAAAACCCCGCAGGATCTGTTGGGCCGTATGCACGACCTCGAGATCTTGATCGACAACACGCGCGCCGTGCAGGCATCGCTGCCGGCGCTGTTGAAACTGTGCGAGTCGGTCATCGCCTCCGCCGGGCAATCCCGCTCGACGGCGGCCTGACCCCGAAACCGCCATGGCCGCCACCATCGAGCTCTACCTTGTCCGCCACGGCCTTGCCGCCGAGCGCGGACCGAAGTACCCCGACGACACCCTCCGGCCCCTGACCTCTGAGGGGGGCAAGAAGTTCGCAGCCTCCGTGCCGGGCCTGCTGGAGTTGGATGTCGTGATCGATTTCGTGCTGACCAGCCCGCTGGTGCGCGCGCGCGACACCGCCACCTTGCTGGCCGCGGGACTGAAGCCGAAGCCGGCGATTGCCGACGTGGCGGCGCTCTCTCCGGGCGGGCGGCACCAGGCGATCCTCGAGGCGATTAAGACCCACGCGGCCAAGCGGCATCGCCGCCTGGCCCTGGTCGGACACGAGCCGGATCTCGGCGAGCTGGCGGGCCGCCTCCTTGGCGCCCGCGGCATCATCCAGTTCAAGAAGGGCGCCGTGTGCGCCATCGACCTGGACGGCGCGACGCCAGGAGGGCCCGGCACCTTGCGCTGGCACCTCACGCCGCGGGCCCTCCGCGCCCTCGCTCGGTAATGAAAGCGACCGTCGTCATCAACCCTATCGCGGGACCCGGCCGGTCGCGCACGCTCGATGCCTGCACCGCGCTCGCCCGCGAATCGCTCGGTCGCGCGGGATTTGCTGTCGATGTCCACCTCACCGCCGGCCCGGACGATGCGCAGCGGTTTGCCGCGGCGGCGGTCAGCGCCGGCCACGACCTGGTGGCGGCGTGGGGCGGCGACGGCACGGTTAACGGCGTGGGCGCCGCGCTGGCTGGCTCAACGGTCGCGATGGCGATCATTCCCGGGGGCTCGGGCAACGGCTTGGCGCGCGACCTTGGTGTGCCACTCGACGCGGCTGCGGCCTTCGAGGTGGCAGCCACGGGCACGACCCGCTCGATCGATGCGGGCGAGTTGGACGGCTCGCTGTTCTTCAACGTCGCCGGCATTGGGCTGGATGCCAGCATCGCCAATCGCATGGCCCGGCCTGGTGCTCGCCGGGGCCTGCTGGGGTATGTGATCGCCACGATGGGCGAACTGCCGGCCTATCGGCCGCGCGACTATGCGATCACGTTTCCTGGGAGCGAGGCCCCGCCCATGGCGTCGCCCGCGTTGTTCGTGGCGCTGGCCAACTCGCGGCAGTACGGCAACGGCGCGCAGATTGCGCCACACGCGCTGCTCGACGACGGTCAGATCGACATCGTCTTGGTGAGGCCGCTGTCACTGCGCGGTGTGGCGTCGCGGATCCCCGCGTTGTTCAGCGGTACCCTGAAAGCTGACGAGAGCGTGTTGATGCGCACGGCCGCGCAGGCGGCCATTTCATCGGACCGCGACATCTGGTTTCATGTGGACGGGGAACCGCGCCGCGGGTCGAAAACTATCCTCTTACGAACACGGCCTCGAACTCTCGTGGTGCGAGTTAAGTCCTGATGGATCAGCGTGTTGTCGCATTTACCCGAGGACTTGTCGCCAAGAATTTACACCAGCGCAGCCTCCGTTCGAGCCACCATCGAGAAGTAATGGACGCCTTCACCAAGAAATTGCAGTTTCTCGATCACACGCGCCACTACTCGATTTCGGTGACGGACGAGGGCTGGGTGGTGAAAGAGGAACGCGACAGCGAGGTGGTGCGCCAGGCGCACTACCAGGACTGGCACCGCGTCGAACGCGCCAGGCGTTCAATCGCGCACGAACTGGACGAGCTTCGTACCAAGGGCTGGATGGAAGTGAAAAGTTAGAAGTTAGAAGTTAGAAGTTAAAAGAATTTCTTCTCACTTCTCACTTCTCACTTTCGATAAACCGATAGCCCAGCCCGACGACGGTTTCGATCTGCTTGCCGGCGGCGCCGAGCTTGCCGCGCAGGCGGCCGACGTGCACGTCCACCGAACGCGTTTCGATCATCCGGTCGTAGCCCCACACCCGTTCCAGCAGGCGATCTCGCGAGAGCACACGGTTCTTGTTCTCGACCAGGTGGCGCAGCAGTTCGAACTCGCGCCGCGTCAGCCGCACCGACACGCCATCCACGGCAATCGACACGGCGTCGAAGTCGGCCACCAGGTGCTCGCCGCGATAGATGGGCGGGGGACCGGACTCTTCGGGACGGCCGCGGCGTAACACGGCGCGCACCCGGGCCGAGAGTTCGCGGGGACTGAAGGGCTTGGTGATGTAATCGTCAGCGCCGGCGTCGAGCCCGACCACGCGGTCGCTCTCGCTGCTGCGCGCGGTCAGCATGATGATCGGGGTCTTGGCGGTGGCCGGCCGCGTCCGCAACAGGCGGCAGACTTCGAGGCCGCCCAGTACCGGCAGGTTGAGGTCGAGGATGATCAGGTCGACCTGCTGCTCGCTGGCCAGCTTGAGCGCCTGGTCGCCGCTCGCGGCGATGTCGACGATGGCGGCGCCGCTGCGCTCGAGGGTGTGCTTGATCAGGCCCGAGATGTCTTTCTCGTCTTCGACGACCAGCACGCGGGTTTTGTCCGTGGTGCGGCCCTGCGCCGGGGTTCTCGGGCGGGTGGGCACGTGAGTCGCCGATTCCATTGCACCCAACGGTAGCGTCACAAGGTTTCCCGGGCATGACGTGCGGGTTAATTGTGTGTAACGGTTTGGGCGGGCAGGGCTCGCGGCTGCGCCGCGTCGTGGGGTTCGTGCCTCCGGCCCTCGTACGGAAAGCGTTCCCCCAGGAGCGCGCGTGAGCGCGCGACCCCCACGAGGGCGCGGAGCGCCGAGCCCTACGCGCGCGAGAGCGCGCGCCCTACCAGAACCCGAGCCACTTCCACCACGCCGCGCCCACCGTCAGCCAGATCACGATGTTGGCGACCGACGTGAAGAACCCCACCTTCCACCAGTCGCCGCGCGACACATAGCCCACCCCAAACAGGATCGGCCCCGTCGTCGTGCCGTAGTGGGTAAGGCCGGCGGTGAGGTTGGCCGTGCACAGCAGGCTGTAGACCGCCAATTGCGGCGGAACGCCAATGCCGATCATCACCGCGACAAACGGCGGGAACATGGCCAGCAGGTGGGCCGTGATGCTAGCGAAGAAGTAGTGCGCGTAGAAGTAGATGACGAGGATCCCGATGAACACGACCACCCACGGGATGCCGGCGAAGAGGCCGGCGACGTTCTCGGCCAGCACGCGCGTCGAGCCGGTGCGGTTGAGCAGGTCGCCCATCTGCAGCATGCCGCCGTACCAGACGAACACGTCCCAGGCGGCGCGTTCGCCGGCCGCCGCCTGCCAGGTGAGCGTGCCCGACGCCAGCAGCACGCCAATGCCGACCATGGCGACGAACGTGACGTCCAGCCGGTGCCACGCCGAGGTGATCCACATCAGGCCGACGCCGCCAAAGACGAGCAGCGTGACCCACTCGTCGCGGCTGAGGGGGCCCATCTTCTTGAGCTCACCGGCGGCGAAGAGGGGGGCTTCCGGCGTGGTGGTGACCTCGGGCCTCAGCAGGCGATAGGCAATCCACGGCACGACCGCGCACGACAACAGGCCGGGCACGATCGCCGCCACGAACCAGCTGACCCACGTCACCTCGATGTTGACGAGCTTCAGCGCCAGGTCGGCGCCGAGCAGGTTGCTGGCCTGCCCGGTCAGGAACATCGCGCACGCCACCGCGGAGCCCTGGTACATCGCGGCGATCAGAAAGCCGCCCAGCCGCTTGCTGGTGGGGCCGGGACGGGAATCAAACAGCTCGGCGATGCTGCGGGCGATCGGCAGGATCATGCCGGCGCTGCGCGCCGTGATCGACGGTACGCCCGACGCGAGAGTCACGTCGGTCATCTGCAGCGCGTAGGCCACGCCGAGCGAGGTGCGGCCGACCGCGCGGACGAACAACAGGGCAATGCGGCGGGCGAGGCCGCACTCGAGCATCACCTTGGCGATCAGCATGGCGATGATCACCAGCCAGACCGACGGCTGCCCAAACCCGCCGAGCACGTCGCGCATGGGGATGCCGTTGGCGGCCATGGCGGTCAGCCCCATCAGCACCAGGGCCGAGGCCGGCAATGGTTCCGTGACCATGCCGGCGATCACGGTGATGAAGATCGCGGTTTGCCGCCACCCCTGCGGCGTGATCGTTTCCGGCGGAGGGATCAGGTGGCCGAGGACAACGTAGAGGAGAACCAGCGCGGCGAGACCGCGGGTGCGCGACATGTGGGGGGGATTCTACACGGGCTCGGCCATTCGGCCTCGTCGAACTGGGCGGCGGCGCCCCACGCGAGGCTCGAAGGGCCCGCTTGTCCTATAGAATTCCCCGCTCCCAGGGGCCGGTGATGGCGACGGTGAAGCCAGGGGTCTGGACGTTCAGGAACAGCCACCGCCCATCGGGGCTGAACGTGGCGCCGGCGAACTCGCCACTCCGGAAGTCACCGTTGATGCCGTTCCGCTCGCCGCGGAGGACGATGTTGTTCCGCGCAAAGCGGACGATCTTGCCGTCACGCGTCAGGCCGTGCACGCACGGGTTGGCCGTGCCGTCCTCGCACAGTACCAGTCCGCCCCGCGGACTGACCACCAGGTTGTCGGGCATGTTCAGCACCCCGGCACCGGGGGACTCGTAGACCAGGCGGATGCTCTGGCTGCGAATGTCGAGTTCCCACACCTGCCCCATCCTGGCGTCGCCGCCATCAGTGCTGGTGACGAACACGCGGCCGCTGTTGTACCACGCCCCCTCGAGGCGACCGAAAATGGCGCCGCCGGCTTCCAGCCCCTGTGCGAACACGCCGCCCGTGTCGAATGCGGTGGCGTCGACGTGCGCCTTGTCTGGCTGCTCGATTGGCACCCAGTTGATGCCAAGCGTCTCGCCGGCTCGTTGGCCGGTGCGGAGATCCGCTCGGCGCCTGACATCGACGGCCAGCATCTCCAGGCGTCCACCGTCGGCGAGGCGCCGTGGTGACCGCGGCGTAAAGCGATACAAACCCGACCGCCGCCGATCTTCCGTTTGGTAGACGGTGCTGGTCTCGGGATCGACTGCGACCGCCTCGTGGTAGAAACGCCCCATGGCCACCAGGGGCTCCAGGGTCGGCGTGCCGTCGACAGGCACGTCGAAGACGTAGCCGTGCGGTCGCTGTAGCGTCGGATCCTCGGCTGGCCCGAGCGTCGTCTCTTCGCAGGTCAGCCAGCTGTTCCACGGCGTCACCCCGCCGGCGCAGTTACGCAAGGTGCCGGCGAGGCTGGTGCGCGAGCCGGTCAGAAGACCCGTGGCGGGGTCGAAGGTGAGGGTGGTGGTGCCGCCGCCCGCCCTCTCGTCGTAGGCGATCGATGAATCGAACGCCGGGCCGGGGTTCAGTTCGTGATTGCGAATCAGGACGACGGTGCCGTTGGCGCCGGCAAACGCAGCCATGCCGTCATGCCGGCCGGGCGTGCGCTGGCCCGAATCGAGCGGATCGCCGATCCAACCGAACGTTCGGTAACGAAACCCCTCCGGCAACTGCAGCAACGGCACTCCCGTCGTCTCGTCCTTCACCGGCCGGAGCGGGCCGTACCCCTGGTCATCGGGCGCCAGTCGGCCGGCACGGGGCGATCGCCAGAGCGCTTCGAGCGGGACGGTGATGGCCGCGCCGCCGGCAAGGGTGGCCTGCAGGAGAAACTCACGTCGGGGCGTCGTCATAACATTCCTATTGTAACGGGGTGGCGTTTCAGCCCGACGACGGACCAGGAACCCGGCCATCGAGTGGGTCAGTTGAGGGCTCGCCGCCTTCGTGGGGACTACCGCCAGGCACTGGCGTCGATCAGGCGAGTCACGCGCGCCTGAATCTCGGCCACAATCGCGCGAACAGCGTCGGCTGGTTGCCCCTTGGGGTCGGGCAGCGGCCAGTCGTCGCGGCGCGTGCCGGGCACGATGGGGCATTCGTCGCCGCAGCCCATGGTGATCAGCAACTGTGCGCCGGCGGCGAGGGCGGGAGTGAGCTTCTGTGGCTGGTGGCCAGTCAAGTCGAGCCCGCGCTCGAGCATCAGCGCGACCACATCGGGGTGCACGCGATCGGCCGGATTCGTGCCGGCCGAAATGGCGCGGGCCTTCGCGGGATCCGCCAGTTCATTGAAGAGGGCAGCGGCGATCTGGGAACGGCCGGCGTTGTGCACGCAGGCGAACAGGACGGTGATCACGACGCCTTGCGCGCCACCTGCAGGCGCCGCTCGTCGGTCACGCTCGCCGCAGTATGCGACAAGGCATGCAGCGCCGCCTCGACCACGGCAGCCACGACCGGGTTGTCGATTGGCGTCAGCCGATAGTGCATCCAGGTGCCATCACGCCTGGCACCGACCAGGCCGGCCTTGCGCAGGTAGGCGAGGTGGCGCGACGCGGTGGGCTGCGGCACGCCAAGGCTGGCGTGGATGTGGCACACGCAGACCTCGCCGTCGCGCAGCAGCGCGAGAATGCGCAGGCGCGTGGGATCGGCGAGCGCTGCGTAGACGCCGGTCAGGGCCTCGAGATCCTTCACTTTCGGCGAAGGCTTGGCCGAGCAGCAGGGGGACGACATATTCGTGTGGACAAATATAGCATCCGGCGCCGGTGGGGAAGAGGCGATCCCGCCGGGGATCGCCTCCCGGCCCGTTACTTGACGATCGGACCGCACGCGATGCGGTCGCCGGCCGCGCCGCCCGGGTCGGTCTTCATGTCGTCGGCCGCGGCGTGAATCATCAGCGCCGTGCCGCCGTTGGCGTAAATCGAGTTCGCGCCGTCAGCCATCGTCACGGCCTTGTTGGTCACGGTGACCTTGGCGGTGCCGTTGGCGGCCACCGTGAAGTTCATCATGTCGCCGGCATGCGGGCCGTCGGGGCTCTGCAAGCCGTGCTTCTTGCCGGCCGGGTTGAAATGCGGACCCGCGCTCAGAAAGGCCGGCCCTTCGCACTTCGGGATCTGGTGGATGTGAATGGCGTGCTCGCCGGGCGTCAGGCCCTTCACGTCGAGTTCGATCGAGATGCCGCCATCCTTGGCGGCCGAAACCATGGCCATGCCGACCGACGCGCCCTTGGCGTCCTTGAGGTCGACGTGCTTCATGCCTTGAGCCGACAGGCCCACCGTCATGAGCGACGCGATTGCGAGTGCTGAAAGTGTCCGGGTCATTAGTGATCCTCGAGAAACGTGTTCGCCGTAAGTTCGCTGGCGCCGGCACCCGGCCGGTCGCGCGCCCGTCCATAATCGCACACTCGCCTCCAGCTAGCCCGGCCGGGCCCGGTTCCGCCCTCCTCCGGCCGATCGTTAACCCGGTTGTAACACCCCCGTCATCGGCAATTTATGCCCCCTGTCTAACCTGAGGAGGTTGTTTCCAGGCCCATCGACGGTCCTGTGAGGCGCGTCTTCCCGAGTCCATGTTGTTGAGGGGTGTATGAATCGAAATTTAGGCGCGGCGGCCCTGATCGGCCTGTTGCTGTCCAACCCGGCCGCTCTGGTAGCTGCCGAACAGGCGTCACAGGTCACGACGACCCGCAAGGTGCGCGTGACGGGGATCGTCAAGGACGACTCCAATAACATCACGCTGCCCGGCATTCCGATTGAAGTGGCCGGCGCCGCGACGGTGTATACCGACGTGGACGGCCGCTTCATGTTCGAGCTCGCTCCCGGAACCCACGAAATCAAGGTCGCGATGGAGGGCTACGAGACCCGGATCATCAAGGTCGAGGTGGCGCCGGGTTTGCGAGTGGTCGACGTCAACGTCGGTCTGCAAATGAGCCGCTTCGCCGAGACCGTCACCGTCACGGCCGACGTGTTCCTGGGCGCCGTCACCTCGTCGGCCGAGGCGCAGATGGTCGAGCGCAAGGCGGCGCCGGTCATCAGCGACAACCTCGGCTCGCAGGAAATGAAGAAGAACGCCGACAGCGATGCCGCGGCCGCGATGTCGCGCGTCACCGGCCTGTCGGTCGTCGACAACCAGTATGTGTTCGTGCGGGGGCTGGGCGAGCGTTACAGCAACACCACGCTCTCGGGTTCCACGCTGCCGACCACCGAACCGGACAAGAAGGTCGTGCCGCTCGACCTGTTCCCGGCCGGCCTGCTCGACAGCTTGCAGGTCAGCAAGTCGTACTCGCCAGACCGTTCGGCCGAGTTCGCCGGTGGCCTGGTCCAGATCAACCCGATCAAGTTCCCGAGCCGTGCGGTGATGTCGTTCTCGTACGGCCTCAGCGGCTACTCGACCGCCACCGGCAAGTCGGTGCCGCTCAGCCCCCTTGGCAACCGCGACGGGCTGGGTTTTGACGACGGTGCCCGGGCGTTGCCGTCGGGCATCCCCGACAACAAGGTTGTCCGTCGCGGCATCTACACGCCCGACGTCGGCTACACGCCGGAACAGATTACCGATTTCGGCCGGCAGCTGGGGAACACCTGGAGCCCGGTCGCCGCGGATGGCGCGCCCGGCCAGAACTGGGGCGCGGTGTTCGGCAACCGCTTCGGCAAGTTCGGCGTCGTCGCCAGCGTGACGCAGTCGTACAAGGAACAGTACGTCGAGGAAGAGCGCGCTTTCTACCGTATTGGTGACGACGACCAGCTCGAGGCGGTCAGCGATTACGACATGAAGTACGGGACCCAGCGCGCCCAGCTCGGCGCGGTGGCCAACTTCGCCTTCCAGATGAACTCCAACAACCGCATTTCGCTGGAGAACTTCTACAGCCACAGCGGCAAGGACGAGGGCCGCACCTTCGAGGGGCCCAATACCGAGAACGTCTTCTACTACCGCAACTCGCGCCTCGCCTTCGTTGAAGAGGGCCTGCTATCGACGGCCCTGGCCGGCGATCACTTCTTTCCGGGCGCCGCCAACAGCCGCATTGACTGGCGGTTCAACGTGGCCCGCGCCAACCGCGACGAGCCGGATCTGCGCGAGACGCTCTACCAGCAGCCGTTCCTGGCCGGCACCCGCCTGCCCAACCCGGCGGTCGCACCGGTCCTGGCTGACGAGTCGCAGAGCGGCTTCCGCCTGTTCAACAACCTCGACGACGACACCATGGACCTGGCGGTGAACTACGGCGCCTTCCGCACCACCGGCGCGCGGCCGACGCAGTTCAAGTTCGGCGCTAACTACGTGGCGCGCACCCGCGACTTCCAGTCGCGCCGCTTCCGCTTCATCCCGATCGTCGCCACCAAGGATGGTGCGCCACCGGTCAACCTGACGCAGACGCCCGAGCAGCTCTACGCCTCGAACAACATCGGCACCGCGTTCCGCTTCAACGAAGAAACCCGCCCGGTCGACGCGTATGACGGCGAGCAGGCCACCATGGCCGGCTACGGCATGATCGACATGGCGCTGTCGGCGCGCAGCCGCCTGATTGCCGGCGCGCGAGTCGAGAACTTCAAGCAGACGGTGAACACGTTCGACCCGTTCGGCCTGTTCGAGCGCACCATCACCGCCGAGAACGAGAACACCGACATCTTCCCGTCGGTCAACTTCGTGCAGTCGGTGGGCGCCAAGCAGAACATTCGGCTGGGTTACAGCACCACGGTCAACCGTCCCGAGTTCCGCGAGTTGGCCGAGTTCGAGTTCACCGACGTCGTGGGCAGCCGCGCCACGCGCGGCAATCCCGACCTGCAGCGCGCGCTGATCCAGAACGTGGACGCGCGCTGGGAACTGTTCCCGGGCGGCCGCAGCATCGTCTCGGCGAGCACGTTCTTCAAGTACTTCGACCAGCCGATCGAGCGCATCGTGATTGCCGCGGCTAACCCGATCACGACGTTCCAGAACGCCGACAAGGCCCGCAACTTCGGGGTCGAGTTCGAAACCGCTTTCGAATTGGGTGCCGGGTTCTTCATGAATGCCAATTACACCTGGGTCGACTCGAAGATCACGCTGCTGCCAGAGCAGCAGACGGTGCAGACCTCGCAGGAACGGGCGCTCGCCGGCCAGTCTAAGAACCTGTTCAACGTGACGGGGGAGTATGCCCGCGGTGGTTTCTCACTGCGCATGCTGGTCAACTACGTCGGCGACCGCATCTCGGACGTCGGCGCCAACCAGGCGCCCGACATCGTCGAGGAAGGCCGCGAGACCGTGGACCTGGTCCTGGTGCAGCGGTTTGGCTCGCGCTACAACCTGCGGTTCAGCGTCGAGAACCTGACCGATTCGGAGTACCTCTTCAGCCAGGGCACCGCGCGTCAACGCTCTTACAAGCTCGGACAGACCTATGGGTTCTCGTTCGGCGTGGATGTGTTCTAAGCCATGGCAAACGCACAGCGGAGAAACATGATCATGAAGCAGACGTCTTACAGGCTGGCCGGACTCGCCATGGTGGTGGCGATGCTGACGGGTGGCGTGGTGCCGGTCTCGACCCAGACCAACGTGCCCGGCATCGACAAGCCGGTGATCGTGGTGACCGGTGAGATCACCGGCACCGTGAACTGGACCAGCACCAACTACTACGTGCTGCGCGGCGCGGTGTTCGTCAACGACGGCGCGACGCTCAACATCGCGGCCGGCACCCGCGTGATTGGCGAGGCCGGCAGCGTCGGCACGCTGATTGTGCTGCGTGGCGGCCGTCTCAACGCGATGGGCACCCGGACGGCGCCAATCGTGTTTACCAGCGACCAGGCGGTGGGCAACCGCGCCCGTGGCGACTGGGGCGGCATCATCCTCAACGGCCGCGCGCCGGTCAACCTCGAAGGCGGCGAAGGCGCCGGTGAAGGCGATACCGGCGTTTACGGTGGCAACAACCCCAACGACACCAGTGGCACCATGCGCTACGTGCGCGTCGAGTTCGCCGGCGTCGAGTTCAGCCCCGACAACGAACTGAACGGCATCGCCTTCCAGGGCGTCGGCCGCGGCGGCTCCTACGACTACATCCAGGTGCACATGAATCGCGACGACGCGCTGGAATGGTTCGGCGGCACGGCCGACATCAAGTACGCGGTCGCCTCGAACGCCGCCGACGACAGCTTCGACTGGACGTTCGGCTGGTCCGGCCGCGCGCAGTTCGTCGCGATTACCCAGCGCGGCGACGACGCCGACAACGGGATCGAGGCGGACAACAACGAGTTCAACAACAACCTGTTGCCGCGCTCGAACCCGCAGATCTACAACATCACGCTCTGCGGCGACCCCGACCGCGTCGAGGGCCCCGAAGGCCCGCGGGGCGCGAACTTCCGTCGTGGCACCGCGTTCACGGTGCGCAACTTCCTGGTGACCGGCTTCAAGAGCGTCGGGTTCCAGCTCTCCGACAGCTCGACGACCGCACAAGTGGACAACGGCACCTCGCAGCTGGGGGCCGGCGCGGCGTGGGGCATGCCGACCAACATGCACTCGAGCGTCATGACCTACGTCAACAGTGGCCGCTTCCCGGGTATCCGGGTCGGCGCCACCGATGCGGAGGTCGGCGTCTCGACCGCCGGGTGCGCGAACCACGAGAACCCCGGCTTCCAGCCGTCGGGCGTCGCGACGCTGGCGGGCGGGCAGATCGCGCCGATTCAGCCGCCCAACGACGGCTTCTTCGAACCGGTGACCTTCATCGGCGCGGTGGCGCCCGTTCCGGCCGACAACTGGATGACCGGTTGGACGGCGTTTCCTCAGCGCTAACCCTTTCAGGGAAGTGAGAAGTCGGAAGTGAGAAGTGAGAAGATCGGCCCCGTGATTTGCCGCCTCCTCACTTCGCACTTCTTACTTCTCACTGTGCTCTTCTTTCCGGCCTGCACCCAGCCCAGCGCTCCCTCCAGCAAGATTCCTCTCGCCCATACCTGCGACAGCCCTGAAGCGCTGGCGCAGGCCGTGCTGGCTCGCCTGGCGAGCCGGGACATCGACGGCCTGAAGGCCCTGGCCCTGTCCGAGCAGGAGTTCAAGGACCACGTCTGGCCTGAACTCGACACCAGCCGGCCCGAGCGCAACGTGCCGTTCGAATACGCCTGGGGCCAGCTGAAACAGCGCAGCGATGGGGTCCTGGCCAGCACGGTCAGCCGCTATGCCGGCCGGCCGCTCACGTTCGTTCGCACGAGTTTCCGGGGGGCGACGACCGAGTACAAGTCGTTTGCCGTGATGCGCGAGAGCGAGATTGTGGCGGCGGACGAGACCGGGAAGGAGCTGGTGCTGCAGTTATTCGGCTCGGCCATGCTCAAGGATGGCCGCTACAAGCTGTTCTCGTTCGTGGTCGATCGCTAGCCGGTGACCCGTCCTCCGTAGAGCCGGCGGAGGAAATAGAGGCTCAGGTGCACGAGTCCGAGCAGGACCGGCACTTCCACCAACGGCCCCACCACCGTGGCGAACGCGATTGGCGAGGTAATCCCGAACACGCCAATGGCGACGGCGATGGCCAGCTCGAAGTTGTTCCCGGAGGCCGTGAATGCCAGCGTCGCCGCGCGCGCGTAGTCCGCGCCGAGCTTCCAGGCCATCACGAAGCTGACCAGGAACATGATCGCGAAGTAGGTGCTGAGGGGAATCGCAATCCACAACACGTCCAGCGGCTGCGAGACGATGCGTTCGCCCTGCAGCGAGAACATCACCACGATGGTGAGCAGCAGCGCGACCAGCGTGATCGGCGAAATCCGCGGGATGAAGGTCCGCGCGTACCAGTCGCGTCCGTAGCGCCGCACCAGGATCAACCGGCTCAGGATGCCCGCCGCGAACGGGATCCCGAGGTAAATCATCACGCTCATGAAGATGTCGGCGATGCTGACCGTGACGGCCATGCCCTGGAGGCCGAACCACGGCGGCAGCACCGTGATGAACAGCCACGCGTAGAGGCCGAACGTGGCGACCTGGAAGACGCTGTTGATCGCGACCAGGCCGGCGGCATACTCACTGCTCCCGTGAGCCAACTGGTCCCAGACCAGCACCATGGCGATGCAGCGGGCAATGCCCACCAGGATCAGCCCGACCATGTAGGAGCCCCAACGCGGATCGGGGCCGAACAGCGCCGGCGCGATCACGCCGAAGAAGCCCACGGCCAACGCGAACATCAGCGCCGGGCCGACGATCCAGTTCTGCACCAGCGAAAGGCCCAGGATGCGGAAGTCGGCAAAGACCTTCGGCAACAGCTCGTAATCCACCTTGGCCAGTGGGGGATACATCATCAGGATCAGCCCGGCGGCAATCAGCAGGTTGGTGTTCTCGCCGACCGTGAGCGCGGCGTTGAACTGCGCGACTCCGCCCTGGAAGAAGTAGCCGGCCGCGACGCCGATGGCCATGGCCAGGAAGATCCAGGCCGTGAGGAAGCGGTCCAGGAACGACAGGTTTCCGGCCACGCGCGTGTCCGGGGGGAGGCCGCGGGTCACATCTAACGGTATCACCGGGGAATTGGCGTGGCCGGCCGGTGGGGCACAGGCGGTAACAGCCGTGTAACGCCGGTGTGACATAATTTGGACGTGCGCTTCCGCCTAATCCCCCGCGAAGAGAAGTTTTTCGATGATTTCATTGCCCTGGCCGACCGGATCGTCACCGGCGCCACCCTGCTGGAGCGGATGCTCGCCTCCGACCCTCCCGCCTGGGACATGGCGCTGCAGATCAAGGAGGTGGAAAGCGAGTGCGACACGCTGACCCACGGCATCATCAAGCGGCTCAACTCCACCTTCGTGGTGCCGATCGATCGCGAAGATATTCACGCCCTGGCCAAGTCGCTGGACGACGTGATGGATGCGATCGACGCGGCGGCCGCCGTGACGCGCCGCTATCGCATGACCTCGCTGCGCTACGGCGCGCGGGAACTGGCCTCGCTGACCTGGCAGTCGGCCATGCAGGTCAAGGTCGCCGTCGAGGCGCTCGAGCGCAAGACCGGGGTGCACGACCTCGCGGTCGAGGTGAACCGTCTCGAGAACGCCGCCGACGATGTGCACGACGAGGCGTTGCGCCGGCTGTTCGAGGAAGAGAAGGACGCGATCACGATCATCAAGTGGAAGGAAGTCCTGGACCTGCTCGAAGAGGCCACCGACCGCTGCGAAGACTGCGCCAACGTGCTCGAGAGCGTCGTCGTCAAGCACGGGTAGCGCCGCAGTGGATTACAGCCTCGCCCTCGTCATCCTGGTCATCGCGGTCGCGCTGATCTTCGATTACATCAACGGCTTCCACGACGCCGCCAATTCGATCGCGACGGTCGTCTCGACGCGGGTCCTGAAGCCGGGACAGGCCGTGGTGTGGGCGGCCTTTTTCAATTTCATCGCCGCCTTCGTCTTCGGCACCGCCGTCGCCAAGACCGTGGGGTCGGGGATGGTGGACATCACGATCGTCACGACCTCGGTGATCCTGGCGGGCCTGATCGGCGCGATTGTCTGGGACCTGATCACCTGGTACTACGGGCTGCCGACCAGCTCCTCGCATGCCCTGATTGGCGGCTACGCCGGCGCCGCGGTCGCGAAGGTCGGCATGGTGGCGCTGATTCCTTCAGGCTGGACCAAAACCCTGATCTTCATCGTGCTCGCTCCCGGCTTCGGCTTCATCCTCGGATTCATCTTCATGGTGGCGGTCTACTGGGTGTGCCAGAACGCGGCCCCCTCGCGGGTCGATCGCTACTTCCGGAAATTGCAGCTGCTGTCGGCGGCCGCCTATAGCTTGGGACACGGTGGGAACGATGCCCAGAAGACGATGGGGATTATCGCCGGCGCGCTCTACGCCGGCGGTTACCTGAGTGAGTTCATGATCCCGTTCTGGGTGGTGATGGCGGCGCACGCGGCGATTTCGCTCGGCACGCTCGCCGGCGGCTGGCGCATCATCCACACCATGGGCTCGAAGATCACGCGGCTGCAGCCCGTCGGCGGCTTTGCCGCCGAGACGGCCGGCGCGGGG
>JBEGVQ010000121.1:0-10967 GCA_041178345.1 Acidobacteriota bacterium
GGCTTCAGCGACACCGGCTTCGACGTGTGCCACTGAAGGACAGGGAACAGGGACCAAGAGAGCAGGGACCAGGGATTCCGAATTTCCGCTTCCCTGCCTCGTGAAAGCGTTCTACTCCGACCACTTCGTCCTGCCGCTGCCCGACGGCCACAAGTTCCCCATGGCCAAGTACGCGCGCCTGCGCGAGCGCATACTCGCCGAAGGCATCATCGCGCCGGAACAGCTGCACGAAGCGCCGGCGGCCGACTGGGACGATCTCCGGCTCGTGCACGACCCGGGGTATGTCGACGCCGTGGCCAATGGCACGGTGCCGCCGGACATCCAGCGGCGCATCGGCTTCCCGTGGTCGCCGCAGATGGTCGAGCGCACCCGCCGCTCCGTGGGCGCGACCATCGCCGCGGCGCAGGCGGCGCTCGATGACGGCGCCGCCGCGAACCTGGCCGGCGGCACGCACCACGCGTTCGCCGACCGCGGCGAGGGCTTTTGCGTGTTCAACGACGTCGCCGTCGCGTCACGCGTCTTGCAGCGCGACGACCATGCCCGCCGCATCGCGATCGTCGATCTCGACGTGCATCAGGGCAACGGCACCGCGGCAATCTTTGCCGGCGACCCTTCAGTGTTCACGTTCTCGATGCACGGTGCCCAGAACTTCCCGTTCCGCAAGGAAGTGAGTGATCTCGACGTGCCGCTCGCCGACGGCACGGGCGACGCGGAGTACCTGGAACTGCTGCAGACGCACCTCTCGACGGTGCTGAACAGCCACCAGCCCGATTTCGTCTTCTATCTTGCGGGCGCGGATCCGTATGAGGGGGATCGGCTGGGACGGCTCAAGCTCACGATCGACGGCCTGCGCCGGCGCGACCGACTGGTGATGGGCGCCTGCCGGGCCGCCGGCCTGCCACTTGCCATCTCCATGAGCGGGGGCTACGCTCACGACATCGACGCGATCGTCACCATTCACGCCAACACCATTCGAACGGCAGCGCACACATGACACAACGCTTTCGCCTCCTGACCGAACAGCAAGTCCAGTCGCTCTTGCCCATGAGCGACCTGATCGCCGCCATGGAGGCGGCGCTCGCGCGGTTCTCGGCGGGCGAAGTGTTGCAGCCGGTCAGATCGGTATTGACCGTCGGGCCGACCCAGGCGTACTTCGGATTGATGCCGGCCTATGTGCCGAACCCGGGCAGCCTCGGCGCCAAGCTGGTGACGGTGTTCAGCGAGAACCCGTCGAAGCAATTGCCCTCTCACCTGGCGACGATCCTGCTGCTCGATCCCGAAACCGGGTCGCTGCAGGCCTTGCTCGACGGCCGCTACATCACCGAGGCGCGCACCGCGGCGGTGTCAGCCGTCTCGGCGCGGTTTCTCGCCCGGCGCGATGCCGCGACGCTGGCGATCATCGGCAGCGGCGTGCAGGCACGCAGCCACCTGGAGGCGTTCGCCGAGGTCCGGCAGCTGAAAGAGGTGCGGGTCTGGTCGCCGAAACCCGCCAGCCGCGAACGGTTCGTCGGCGAGATGACGGGACATGTCCCCGTGCCGGTGCGGGCGACGGACACGGCCGAAGCCGCCGTCCGCGGCGCCGATTTGATCGTTCTCGTCACGTCGTCCCCCACGCCGGTGATCCAGGACGAGTGGGTCGGCGCGGGCGCCCACGTGGTGTCGGTCGGCGCCTGCCGGCCCAACCAGCGCGAAATGGATCCCACCCTGGTCGCGCGCGCGCGGCTCTACGTGGACTCGCGGGCCGCGGCGGTGGTGGAGTCGGGTGATGTCGTGATGGGCATCGCGTCCGGATTGTTCAGTGCCGCGCACATTCGCGGCGAGCTCGGCGAGGTGGTGCTCGGTCGCGTGGATGGACGGACCAGCGAGACCGACGTGACGGTGTTCAAGTCGCTGGGCATGGCGGTGGAGGACGTGGTCGCCGCCGACCTGGTGTGGCGGCGCGCCGTCGAGACCGGCGCGGGAACGGAGCTGACGTTGTGACCGGTGGCCGTCACGGCCGCCGCCCTCAGACGTGCAGGAACTTGCGCATCCGCGCCAGGAAGGTCTGCTTCGCCTCGGGAGGCGCGGCCGGCGCGGCCGACGCGCGCGCGGCATGGAGGCCCTGCCGCCGCGCCGTCACGACGCTGGAGATGTGATCGAGCAGCGCCGGGTCGGCCACCGCCAGATCGCGGAAGTCCGCGGCTGAAACCTCAAGCGCCCGCACGTCCTCGATCGCGCGCACGGTCGCGGTACGGCGGTCGCCGGTCAGCATCGACATCTCGCCAAAGAACCCGCCGGCCGGAATCACCGCCACCTCCTGGCCCGACGGCTCGAGGCTGACCCGGGCGCCGCCCCCGAGCAGCACGAACATCGAGTCGCCCGCCGCGTCCTGGCGGACCATCGCTTCACCGGCGGCAAACAGGTGATGCCGCGCCGCCGTGGCCAGGCGCAGCCGCGCGTCGGGCGTCTGCGTCGAGAACAAATCGACCGACCCCAGGCGATCGGCCGCGGCGGCGATGTCGGCGTCGCTGCGCACCGGCGCCTCCTCACGCTCGTACTGGATCTGGATGGGCCACGGGATCTCGATGTTGTCGCGGCGGAACGTGTACCAGATGTTGGTACGCACCTGGTCGCGCGCCAGCCGATCGGTCGCGTAGTCCTCAATCCAGAACAGCGCCAGGTAGTCGATCGCCGAGCCGCCGAAGGCCTTGATCACCACCTGCGGCGCTGGCGTGCGCATCGCCAGCGGCGCGTTGCCGATGGCTTCGTGGATGGCGCGCTTCACGTCGTTCGGTGGCGTGGTGTAGCTGGCGCCCACTTCCACCTCGACGCGCGTCGGCAAGGTCGGTTCCGAGAAATTCAGGACCGGCTCCTTCGCAATCATGCTGTTGGGGACGACCAGGAACTGGCCGGCCTTGGTGTGCAGCTTGGTGGCGCGCCACGTGATTTCGTGGACCTGGCCCTCGCGTTCGCCCACCTGGATCCATTGGCCGACGCGGAACGGCTTCTCGATCTGGATCGCCAGGCCGGCGAACAGGTTGCCGAGCGTGTCCTGCAGCGCGAAGCCGAGAACCACGGCGCCCACCGCCGACGTGGTGAGCAGTTGCTCGCGCAGCAGCACGGTGCCAATCGCCATGAACAGCGCGATCACGGCGGCGTCCTGGACAATGCCCGGAAAGCGATCGCTCGGCCGGTCGTCTCGCCACTTGTTGGCGACGAGCGCCACCAACGCGTTGACGCTCGCCAACACCAGCACCAGCCGGGCGATCGCCGACAACAGCGCCGCATCGCCAAGCCCCTGCCGGACCGCAAGCTGGAGCAGGACGAACCCGATCAGCAGCCAGGCTGAAAACCGCAGCCGGCCGCGAACATAGCGGCCTACGGCAGGCCTCCCTCTTTCTTGAACGTCGCGACCTCAGCCGCGACGAGCTTGACCGGAACCACCTTCGGGTTCGCGCCGCCCTTCGCGTCCTTCTCGGGGTCCACGCCTCGCGCGCCGCCCGAGGCGGTGACCTGCGCCGACTTCTTCTCGCCGCCGCCGGTCGGCAGCATGCGGCTCAGGCCGAACCCCTTCTTCTTGGGTTCCTCGGCTTCCTTCTTCTCCGCCGCCTTGGCTTCTTCGGCCTTCTGGTCGCCGCCCGTCAACCCGGCGGCGCCGGGATCAACGGTGGCAAGGGCCGTCACGGCCACCGGCTTGTAGGTGATGTTCCTGGCGTAACGCGGCTGCACGGTCGCTGTTGCGCTCAACTTCTTCGACGCGATCAGCTTGGTGATGCGGTCGAGCCGCTCCTGCATCTCCGGATGCGACGCGAACAACCCGCGCTTCTCCTTCGACGCCTTGTGGCGATCCTTCAGGGTCGTCAGGAAGCCGTTCAGGCCACTGGGCGCGTAGCCAATCTTGTTGGCCAGCGTCACGCCCATCTCGTCGGACTCGTTCTCTTCAGCGCGGCCGAAGCCGCGTTCGACGATGTTGTCGTAGGTGGCGGTGACGGCCCGCTCCATCAACGCGGACGATCCCGACAGCGTCTCGGCGGCGCCCATCTGCACGGCCTTGCTCTTCTGGATGGCGCGGATGGTGTGCTTCTCGGTGATGTGGATGATCTCGTGGCCCAGCACACCCGCCAGTTCGGCCTCGTTCGTGATCAAGGCCAGCGCCCCGCGCGTGATGTGCACGTAGCCGCCCGGCGCCGCAAACGCGTTGACGCCGTCGGTGTCGAGCACGATGAAGGTCCACGGCAGGGCCGGCCGCGCGCTGCCCTGCGCCAGCGCGGTTCCGACCAGGGCCAGGTAGCGATGCACGGCCGCGTCCTGCACCACGCCGTAGCGGGTGCGAATGCGCGCGCTGACGTTGGCGCCGAGCTCCGCCTCTTCGGCGTCGCTCATCGACAGGTCGCGAACCTCGTTCGCCTTCTTGGCGATCTGGACGCCCTTGGTAATCTGGCCGAGCTGCCTGGCTTCGACAGATAGACTCGCCCCGAACACCGCCATCACAATCAACGCCGTCGTCCGCATCATGGTGTTTTGACCTCAAAAATCGCGACCGGTTTCGTCTTGCCTTTTACGACCACGTCGCCGAGGGGATGAATATCATATTGTCCCGTCAGGCGGGAACGGGTCGCCTCGCTGATGATGATCCGGGTGCCGTAGTCCTTGTTCAGGGACTCGAGCCGGGCGCCCAGGTTCACGGCGTCGCCAATCACGGTGTAGCTCATGATCGTGTCGGATCCGATGTTGCCGGCGACCATGTCGCCGGTATTGATGCCAATGCCGATCTCGAGGGGGGGGCGCCCTTCGGCCTGCCAGCGGGTGTTCAGCTCGCCGAGCGCCACGGCCATGGCCAGCGCCGTCTGCACGGCGTGCTCGGCGTGGTCGTCATCGTCAAGCGGCGCCCCGTACAGCGCCATCACCATGTCGCCGACGAACTTATCGACGGTGCCGCGGTGGGCAAACACCACCTGGACCATGCGCGAGAAGTACTCGTTGAGCTGCGCCACCACTTCCTCCGGCGACCCCTTCTCGGACATCGCCGTGAAGCCGCGCACGTCGGAGAACAGCACGGTCATGCTCCGCCGCGCGCCGCCTGGTGCCGCCAGCGACGGATCCGCCACCAGCTGGTCGTAGACGTCCTTCGAGACGTAGCGCGAGAACAGCTTCTTGACCTGCCGCTTCTCGCGCCCCTCGATCACGTATTTCCACGCGAGATCGCCGACAAAGGCGAAGACGATGGCGACGGTGGGCACGGCCATCGGAATCCAGCTGCCGTTCGCGAAACACCGCACCGACAACCCCGCCAGCGCCAGCAGGATTGCGAGCGACGCCACGCCGGTGACCCAGGCATTGGCACCCAACCCAATCGCGGCGACCGCAAACGCCAGTCCAACGGTCAGGGCCACACTGACCCACGGTGCGGCCGGGGCCGTCGATCGTCCCGTCAGCAGGCTATCGATCACGTTGGCATGCACCTCCGGGCCATCGATCGCTCCTGCCGGGAAGGGCGTCGTGAACGCCTCCTTCAGCCCCTCGCCACTGCCACCGACAACCACAATGCGGTCCTTGAACGCTGCTGGATCGACATCGGGCTTCAGGCCTTCGATGATCTGTTGCCGGGAGTAGAAGAGGTCGTAGAACGAATAGGAACTGAACGTCGGATGACCAGCCGGGTTCTCCGCCGGCCCACGCCACGCCACGAGCGACGCACACTGCCCGGCATCGATGCGCGCCTGGACATTCACCGCCGCGCCCGCCGCCATGGTCGTCGCCAGGGCCAGCGACGGGATCGTCCGCTCGCCGACCTGCACCACCGGCGCGAGGCGGCGAATCGGACCATCGGGATCGAGAATGAACAGCGTGTGACCGATGCCGCGCGAGGCGTTCGCCAGCGCCGGAAATGGCGGCCGGACCAACGGCCGTACCTGCAGGCAGCCGGGAGAGGGAATCCGCAGGTTGAGGGCCGGCGCAGCCAGGTCGTCGGCCACGGCGCGCGACGGATCGAGCAGGTCAACACTTGATGCCTCGGCCGCGTGAACCACGTTGCCGGCCTGGCGCGTCGAGGCCACGAGTGCCGCGTCCGACTCTTCGCCGGTCCACTCGACGTCCTCGATCATGAACTTGCGCCGGTCGCGTTCGGGAAACAGGATGTCGTAGACAATGACCCTGGCACCGGCGGCCGAGAGGTAGTCGATCACGGTGGCATGCACGAGGCGGGGCCACGGCCATCGGCCAAACAGCGGCTCCATGCGGCGAATGCTGTCGTCGTCGATCCAGACCATGACGATGCCGTCGGCCGGCGCCGCCGGGCGCGCCGTCGCCGCGACGCGCAGGTCGTAGGTTTTCAGTTCGATGGTCTGCACGAGCGGCAGCAGGCCGAAGGCGCCGGCGAGCACGGCGGCCAGGGTGCCGATACCCAGGAACGAGAGGAGACGGGCGCGACGGCGTGAGTGTGCGGGTGCGATGCGCCTAGTTTACGCGAGGGGATTGCCGTGAGGGCTTGCCATGAGCGAACCTGCGGCTTGCCGTAGGCAAGCTGGAGGTGAGTCGAATGGTACCGCTACGGGGATTCGAACCCCGGTGTCCAGACTGAGAATCTGGCGTCCTGACCCCTAGACGATAGCGGCACGAGGCACTACGAACCTCTGATATTACCCGCTCGAAGCCACGAGGGTCAACCCGGAGGATAATGCTGGGATGCCTTCCGTTCGTCTCGCGCTGGGCCTGATCTGTCTTGCCGGATCGCTGGCCTGTGGCGGATCGTCCCCCGCCCCGACGCCCGCTGCCGCGCCTCCAGTGGTGGACCCGGCAACGGCGGCGGCGGTGACCGTGACGGTCAATTTCGCAGGCGCTGCACCCGCGCCGGCCATGATGCGGCTCGACGGCGACAAGCGCTGCGTGGCCGAAGTTGGCTCCGACGAACGGGCCGACGAAAGCATCCTGCTCGGCACCGGCACCGCGCTCCAGAACGTGTTCGTCTACGTCAAGGACGGCCTGGCCGGCCGCGCCTTCCCGGTCCCCACCGAGCCCGTGGTGCTCGACCAGGACCAGTGCCGCTACACGCCACGAGTGCTCGGCGTGCGCGCAGGCCAGCCACTGACCATTCGCAACAGCGATCCGCTGCTGCACAATGTGCGGTCCGAGGGCGAGATCAACCAGCCCTTCAACATGTCGACGCCGGTCGAGGGCATGACCTTCGACCGCACCTTCGCGACCCGCGAGGTGATGGTCGACCTCCGCTGTGACGTCCACGCCTGGATGCGAGCGTTTATCGGCGTGCTCGAGCATCCCTATTTCGGCACCACCGGCCAGGACGGCCGCGTTGCCCTCAACAACCTGCCGCCCGGCACGTACACGATCGAGGCCTGGCACGAGCAACTTGGCATCAAGACGCAGCAGATCACGGTCGGCTCGAAAGAAGTGAAAGATGTCAGTTTCACATTCGCACGCGATTCGTCCGGCTGAAGCCGGACGCCACATGGCAACTGAAGCCGGACCAGACATGGCGCAGGCGAAGGCGGCGCCGTCGCGGACGGCCGACTTTGTCACGCTGACCAAGCCGCGCCTGAACTTCCTGGTCCTGCTGACCACGGCCGCGGCGTACTCGCTCGGCGCCAGGCCCGACGCCACGCTGGCGGCGTTCGCCCACACGCTGCTCGGCACGTTCCTGGTGGCCGGCGGCGCCTCGGCGCTGAACCAGGCCTGGGAGCGCGACACCGATCGGCTGATGCGGCGCACGCGCATGCGCCCGATCGCCGACCTGCGGATGCCGCCGTCGGCCGGCATCGTCTTCGGCCTGTCCCTGTCGGTGTTGGGCGCCACCGAACTGGCGTACTTCCTCAACCCGCTCGCATCGGGGGTGGCGCTGTTCACCGCGGCCAGCTACGTGCTGTTCTACACGCCGCTCAAGACGCGCACGTCGCTGTCAACGATTGTCGGCGCGCTGCCCGGCGCGCTGCCGGCCGTGATCGGCTGGGCTGCCGCCACCAACACCCTCTCGATCGAGGGCTGGGTCCTGTTTGGGATCGTGTTCATGTGGCAGATGCCGCACTTTCTCGCCATCGCCTGGATGTATCGCGACGAGTACGCCCGCGCCGGCATGCCGCTGCTGCCGGTGATCCAGCCCGACGGCCGCTCGACCGGGCGCCAGGCCGTGATCTACACCGCGGCCCTGATTCCGCTCAGCATGATGCCGACCGGGGTGGGCCTGGCCTCGCCGTGGTACATGGTGGGCGCGATGACGCTGGGGGCGATCCTGATGTTGATGGCGCTCGAATTCTCGGCCAAGCGCACCCTCACCACGGCCAGGCGCTTGTTCTTCGGATCGATCTTGTACCTGCCCATCCTGTGGGCGCTGCTCGTCTTCGATCACCGCAGCCTCTAACGTGACCGCCCTCGAAGTTACCGACCTCAAGCATCGTTACGGGGAGCGCGAGTCGCTGCGCGGGCTCAGCTTCTCGGTGGCCCGCGGCGACCTGTTCGCGTTGCTCGGTCCGAACGGCGGCGGCAAGACCACGCTGTTCCGGATCATCAGCACGCTGATCGCACCCACGTCGGGCACAGTCGAAGTGTTCGGGACCGACGTGGTTCGCCAGCCCGCCGCCGCCCGCCGGCAGTTGGGCGTCGTGTTCCAGTCCGCGGCCATCGACCCGTGGCTGACCGTGCTCGAGAACCTGCGCCACCACGGCTACCTGTATGGCCTGTCGGGACCGGCCCTCGCGCGCGGCATCGAGCGCGGCCTCGAACGCTTCGGCCTGACGCCGCGGGCCGGCGATCGCGTCGGCACGCTCAGCGGCGGCCTGCGCCGCCGCGTGGAACTGGCAAAGGCGTTGCTGCCGGAACCGCCGCTGCTAATCCTGGACGAGCCGAGCAGCGGCCTCGACCCGGCCGCGCGCCGCGACCTGCTCCAGGAGCTCCGCCGCCTGCGCGACGATGAGGGCACCACCGTGGTGCTGACGACGCACCTGATCGAGGAGGCGGCGGTGGCCGATCGCGTCGGCATTCTTCACGAGGGCCAGCTGGTGGCCATCGGCGCACCGGCCGACCTGGTCGCCAACCTCCCGGCCCGGGCGCCCACGCTGGACGACGTGTTCACCCATCACACGGGATCCGGCCTCTCGTCATGATCCTTGCGACGTATTCACTCTGGCGGCGCGACGTCCTCCGCTTCCTCCGCCAGCCGAGCCGCATTGTCGGCGCGCTGCTGACGCCGGTGATCTTCTGGTTCGTGATTGGATCCGGCCTCGGCACGTCGTTCCAGCCAGCCACCGGCGAGGCCGGCTTTCTGCCGTATTACTTCCCGGGCTCGCTGGCGCTGATCGTGCTCTTCACCGCCCTGTTCTCGACCATCTCGATCATCGAAGACCGCCAGGAGGGCTTTCTGCAGGGCGTGCTGGCGTCGCCGGCGCCGCGCGCGTCGATCGTGCTGGGCAAGGCGCTCGGCAGCATGACGCTGGCCCTCGTCAACGGGGCGGTCTTCATGCTGCTGTTGCCGGTGTCCGGTCTCTCACCCGGCGCCGGCGAGATCCTGGCGGCCATGGCGTCGGTCGCGCTGCTCGGACTGGCCCTGGGTGGTCTGGGCATCATGATCGCGTGGCCGATGCGCTCGACCCAGGGCTTTCATGGCATCATGAATGCCGTGCTGGTACCCATGTGGCTGCTGTCGGGGGCGTTGTTCCCCGCCACCGGCGCGTCCGGCTGGGTGCAGGCGCTGATGCGCGTGAACCCGCTGACGCCCGCGGTCGAGATCCTCCGCGCGTTCCTGACCGGTGTGCCGGCCGCCAACCTGGCCTCGGCCGCCGGCACGGTGGCGGTGTTCGCCCTGGTCACCCTTTCCATCAGCACCTTGCTTGTGAGCCGTCCATCCCAATGACTGTAACTGACCTCCCGGCGCTGAACGCGTCGCTCAACGCCACCTCGTTCGTGCTGCTGACCACGGGCTGGTTCCTGATCAAGAGCGGCCGCCGGCAAGCGCACAAGTGGTGCATGCTCGCCGCCCTCGCCGTGTCGGCCATGTTCCTGACCTCGTACGTGATCTATCACCTCAACGTCGGCTCGGTGCCCTTCCAGCGAACGGGCTGGATCCGGACGGTTTATTTCGCGGTGCTGATCCCGCACGTCATCCTGGCGGCGGCGATTGTGCCGATGATCCTGATCACGTTGTCGCGCGCGCTGTCGAGCCGATTCGACAAGCACAAGGCGATCGCGAGGATCACGCTGCCACTGTGGCTCTACGTATCGGTGACTGGCGTGGTCGTCTACTGGATGCTGTATCAGATGTAATTGAAAGTTGAAGAGTTGAAAGCCTGCAGATGTTGAATCGGCTGGCATTGGCACTTGCCATTGCGCTCCTGGCCGAGCCCGCCCTGGCACAGTCCCCGTCCAGAACCGTCTCTGGGATCGTCGCTGATGCAGATTCGCGCGCGCCGATCCCGAACGCCCGGCTGTCCCTGAATCAATTGCTTGCGACCACCGACGCGGCCGGGCGATTCACGCTGGCCGTGCCGGCGGGCCCGATCGCCCTGTTGGTCGAAGCCGCGGGGTACTTTCCGCTGGCGGCTGACCTGGACGTGCCCGACCGCGGCCTGGCCGGCATCGAGCTGGCGCTTGCTCGCGATGCCGGCTTCGCCACCAGCGTGGCGGTGACCGCGCCGCCGCCCACGGCCGCACCGGCAACCGAAGTCATCGCCCCGGTGGCAGTGCTGCGCACACCCGGCGCGCTCGACAACGTCTATCGCACCCTCCAGACCCTGCCAGGCGTGGCCGCCACCGAGGAGTTCGGCAGCCGCATCGCGGTGCGCGGCGGCTCGCCCGATCAGAACCTGACCGTGATGGACGGCGTCGAGATGCACGACCCCTACCGCCTGTTCGGCCTGACGAGCGCGTTCAATCCCGAAACCATCGAACGCTTCGAGCTGGCCACGGGCGGCTTCAGCGCCCGTTACGGCGATCGGCTGTCGTCACTGTTGGTGGTGGAGAATCGCGACGGGACGCGGGCCGAG
>JBEGVQ010000122.1:0-2903 GCA_041178345.1 Acidobacteriota bacterium
CGCGTCGGGCGTCGCGTGCAGTTCGTCATGCTGGCGCCGGACCGAGTCGTCCAGGATCTCGCGGAAGATGCGCCGGACAAACGCCGGATCGAGCCCGAGCCGCTCGCCGACGGCCGAGCGATGCTGCAGCAGCGCCGCCTCCCGATCGGCGTCGCGCACCGGGCCGTCGCGATCAGCCTTGACCCGCGCGATGTCGCGCGCCAGCCGCGCCCGTTCGCCGAGCGCCGACACCAGCACAGCATCGATCTCGTCCAGGCTCTTCCGAAGGGCCACCAAATCCTGACCGGTCATCATCTCCTCACGATCAGGCAACCCCGGGGTTGCCTCTCCCCGCACAAAAGAAAACCGCCGCCTCAGCATCAGCTGGGGCGGCGGTCTGTGGTCCTTGTGAACTGCTGCAACTTAACGTCCGGACCTACACGCCTCCCCAGGCGGCCGTAAAGCCGCCGTTGGTAAAGGGCGTAAACCGGAACGACGCGTTCACGAGGCGCATCTTACCCTACTTCTTCATCGCGTCAACAAGCGCCTGGCCCATGTCGGCCGGACTCTTGACGACCCGCACGCCCGCGGCGGTGAGCGCGGCCATCTTTTCAGCCGCCGTCCCCTTGCCGCCGGCGATAATCGCGCCGGCATGACCCATGCGGCGCCCCTCGGGTGCGGTCTGGCCCGCGATGAAGGCCACGACCGGTTTCTTGAAGTTCACCTTGATCCACGCGGCGGCCTCTTCCTCGGCCGAGCCGCCAATCTCGCCGATCATGATCACCGCATCGGTGTCCGGATCCTTCTGGAACAGTTCCAGCGCGTCGATATGGGTCGTCCCAATCATCGGATCGCCGCCAATACCGATGCAGGTGCTCTGCCCCAGGCCCTGGCGCGTGAGCTGATCGATGGCCTCGTAGGTCAGCGTGCCGCTCTTCGAGACAATGCCAATGCGGCCTTCCTTGCAGATGTTGGCGGGAATAATACCGGCCTTGCCCTTGCCCGGCGAGATGATGCCCGGGCAGTTCGGGCCGATTAGGCGGGTGCCCGGATAGTCCTTCATGAAGGTCATGGCCTTCAGCATGTCCACGACCGGAATGCCTTCGGTGATGCAGACGACCAGGCCAATGCCGGCCTCGGCGGCCTCCATAATCGCGTCGGCCGCAAACGGCGGCGGCACGAAGATGACCGAAGCATTGGCGCCGGTTTCCTTCACGGCGTCGGCGACCGTGTTGAACACCGGCCAGCCTTCGTGCGTGGTACCGCCCTTGCCGGGCGTGACGCCACCGACCACCGTGGTGTGGTAGGCCGCGGCGGCCTTGGCGTGGAACGTGCCCTCGCGCCCCGTGAGGCCCTGGACAATCAACCGCGTGTTCGTGTCGAGTAGGACTGCCATTTAGCGACCTCCCGCGAGAGCCACGACCTTGTCGGCCGCCTCGCCCATGGTGTCTGCGGTCGCAAAGTTCAGCCCGCTTTCGGCGAGCATCTTCTTTCCTTCCTCGACGTTCGTTCCCTTCATGCGAATCACAATCGGCACCGGCACACCCAGTTCCGTGACGGCCGCGATCACCCCGGCCGCCAGCACATCGCAGCGCAGGATGCCGCCGAAGATGTTGATCAGCACGGCCTTGACGTTCTTGTCCGACATCAGGATCTTGAACGCGTTGCGAATCTGTTCGGCGTTGGCGCCGCCGCCGACGTCCAGGAAATTGGCCGGCGAGCCGCCCGCCAGCTTGATGATGTCCATGGTGGCCATGGCCAGGCCGGCGCCGTTGACCATGCAGCCGATGGTGCCGTCGAGACGGATGTAATTGAGCGAGAACTTCGAGGCCTCGACCTCCAGCGGATCCTCTTCGCTGATGTCGCGCAGCTCGCGGATGTCAGGATGCCGGTAGATCGCGTTGTCGTCGAAGTTCATCTTGGCGTCGAGCGCCAGCAAGTCGCCGCTCTTGGTCACGATCAGCGGGTTGATCTCGAGGATCGACGCGTCGGTGCCAAGGAAGGCGGCATACAGGGCCATCATCATCTTGACGCCCTTCTTCAGCGACTCACCGCTCAGGCCAAGCGCGAACCCGAGCTGCTGGGCCTGGAACGCCTGCAGGCCGACGCCCGGGTGGATGAACACCTTGTGAATCTTCTCGGGCGATTCCTCGGCGATCTTTTCGATCTCCACGCCGCCCTCGTTGCTGACCATGAGGACAATGCGCTGGGTCGAGCGGTCAACCACGAGCCCGAGATAGAGCTCCCGGTCGATGGCCAGGCCTTCTTCCACGAGCAGGCGCGAAATCTTTTGGCCATCGGGACCCGTCTGGTAGGTAACGAGCGTCTTACCGAGTAATTCGCGCGCCACCGTTTCGGCTTCCTCGGCTGACTTGGTCAGCTTCACGCCGCCGGCCTTGCCGCGCCCGCCCGCATGAATCTGCGCCTTGACCACCGAAACGGGGCCGCCCAGGCGCTTGGCGATGTCATGAACTTCTTCGGGCGTGAACGCCACTTCCCCGCGGGGAACCGGGACGCCATACTTGGAGAGGACAGCCTTGGCTTGATACTCGTGGATTTTCATGTAAGGGCCATAGTTTATTACACGGCGCCCCATAAAGGGGCGCCCGACGAGAGTTGAGGCAGTCAGGCGGCCATGACGACGTTCGCTGTGCGGCACCCCTTTTGGGGGTGTCGTTGCGCGAGTGCTAATATCAAGAAGCAGATATCACCCTTCATGACATCCCATAAGGCACTTTCTTCCTCAGTCGGCACTAAGTTCCTCATCGCCCTCACCGGGCTGTTTCTGTTCCTGTTCCTCGTGAGCCACCTGGCCGGTAACCTGCTGTTCATCGCCGGCCCTGACCAGTTCAATCACTACGGGCACGCGCTCATCAGCAACCCGCTGATTCTCTTCGCCGAAGCTGGCCTCGTCGCCATCTTTC
>JBEGVQ010000123.1:0-2827 GCA_041178345.1 Acidobacteriota bacterium
GCGCTGTCGTAGCTGATCGCAATGAGGCCCAGCCCCTGCCGGGTGATGTCAGCGTAGCGGCTTTGCAGCTCCACGAGCTGCGTTTTGCAGTACGGTCACCAATCGGCGGAGCGGAAGAACAGCAGCATGGCGCCCTTCGGCCCCATGACCGAGGCCAGGGTGTGGGGTTTGCCGAACTGGTCGGTGCCCGAGAACGCCGGCACGGTAGCGCCCACTTGCGGACCAGTCTTCGAGGTGTCGACCGTGGGCGGTGCCTGTCCGGACAGGCCCGTCATCGTTAGCACGAGGCCGAGAAAAGATGGCAGCAGCCGGAGTGGCATCACGGGTTGGACGCCTCGCGCGGCTTGGGGATACATGCATCGGCTTCGAGAGTGGCGCGGTAGCGCGCCCGTGCGTCCTGCTCCAAGGACACTGGATCCATCCCTCAACAGGCGGTCGGCACCTGCAGATAGCCTTCCCAGAACTGGGCCAGCGCGGAGGCGAATGCCGCGAGCGACGTCTTGAGGTGACTGATCGACATAGCCCGATGGTAGCCGAAACGGGCCTTGCCGCGGAGGGATGTCCCTGCCGCGCCTACTCCTGTGACTCGTACTGCTCCTTGAGCTTGGCGACCACGGATGGGTCGGCCAGCGTCGTGGTATCCCCCAACGCCTTGCCCTCGGCGATGTCGCGCAGCAGGCGTCGCATGATCTTGCCGGACCGCGTCTTCGGCAGGTCGGCCGAGAAGATGATGTCGTCGGGCCGGGCAATGGCGCCGATCTTCTGCGCGACGTGGCGCTTGAGATCGTCGGCCAGCGACTCCGAGGCGGGCACGCCTTCCTTCACCGTGACGAACGCGGCAATGGCCTGGCCCTTGATCTCGTGCGTGCGGCCGACGACGGCGGCTTCGGCGACCTTGGGGTGATCGACGAGCGCGCTTTCGACCTCCATCGTGCCAATGCGATGTCCCGCCACGTTGAGCACATCGTCCACCCGGCCGAGCAGCCAGTGATAACCCTCGTCATCCTTCTTCGCGCCGTCACCGGTGAAGTAGATGTCCTTGCCCCAGCGGCTCCAGTACTGCGTCTGGTAGCGCTCGTGATCGCCGTAGATGGTGCGCAGCATGGACGGCCACGGCCTGGTGATGGCGAGCAGCCCGCCGCCCACCGGCACCTGGTCGCCCTTGTCGGTGAGAATCTCGGCGCTGATGCCTGGGAACGAGTGCGTCGCGGAGCCCGGCTTGGTGCTGGTGATGCCGGGCAGCGGCGTGATCATGATCGCGCCGGTCTCGGTCTGCCACCAGGTATCGACAATCGGACAGCGGCTGCCGCCGATGTGCAGGTGATACCAGATCCAGGCTTCGGGGTTGATCGGTTCGCCGACCGATCCCAGCAGGCGCAGCGACGACAGGTCGTGATGGGCAGGCCACTCGGTGCCCCACTTCATGAATGCGCGAATGGCGGTGGGTGCCGTGTAGAACACCGACACGCCGTAGCGCGCGACGATTTCCCACAAGCGATCCTTCTTCGGCCAGTCGGGCGCGCCTTCGTACATCACGACGGTCGCGCCATTGGCGAGCGGTCCGTAGACCACGTAGCTGTGACCGGTGACCCAGCCGATGTCGGCCGTGCACCAATAGACATCGTCTTCCTTCAGGTCGAACACCCACTTGGTGGTGGCATAAGCGCCGACCAGGTATCCGCCGGTGGTGTGGACAATGCCCTTGGGCTTCCCGGTCGTGCCTGAGGTGTAGAGGATGTAAAGCATGTCCTCGGCGTCCATCGGCTCGGCGGGGCAGTCGTACGAGGCGTCCTGCATCAGCCGGTGATACCAGTGGTCGCGGCCTTCCTTCACATGGATCGGCAGTGGCGACCCCTGCAGCCGCTGCACGATCACGACATGCTGGATCGAGGGCGTGCCCTCGAGCGCTTCGTCGGCCATCTGCTTGAGCGGCACCACCTGCCCGCGGCGCCAGCCGCCGTCGGCGGTGACCAGCACCTTGCACGCCGAGTCGTTGATGCGATCGCGAAGCGACTCGGCGCTGAAGCCGCCGAAGACCACGGAGTGGACGGCGCCAATGCGCGCGCATGACAGCATGGCGATCGCCAGTTCGGGGACGAGCGGCATGTAGAGGGCCACGCGGTCGCCCTTCTGCACGCCGAGCTTCTTCAGCACGTTCGCGAACTGGCAGACCTGGCGGTAGAGATCGAAGTAAGTCAGGGTGCGGCGATCGCCGGGCTCCCCCTCCCAGATGAACGCGGCCTTGTTGCGGCGCCACGACTTGGCGTGGCGATCGAGACAGTTTGCGCTGACGTTGATCTTGCCGTCGACGAACCATTTGGCGTCGGGCGGATTCCAGTCGAGCACTTTCGACCAGGGCTGGATCCAGTCGAGCTCCTTCGCAAACCCGGCCCAGAACGCCTCCGGATCCCGCGCCGCGCGGGCGTAGACCTCCGCGTCATTGATCACCGCCGAGACGGCAAAAGCCTCGGGTGGCGGGAAGCTGCGATGTTCGCTGAGGAGCGCTTCGATCTCTGGGGAAACCGGATCCGGCATCCCGGCAGTATAGCTGGAGGGCGATGGCTTCAGCCGTCGCCTGGCGGATGCTGAAGAAGCCTCCGCCCTCCGGCACTCGCTTAGCGTGCCTGGGTGCCGAACCAGCGGAAGCGTTTCGGCCGCAGGCGCAGCAGTTGCAGCGCCGAGGCCGCCGACTCGATCATCGTCGGCTCGATGCGGCGGGCGTTCTGAGTGGCGCCTTCCTGCAAGGCGCGTTCGGCCAGCAGGTTCACCAGCCGCGGCACCCCGCCCGACAGGCCGTAGATGACGTCGATGGCGCGTTGGCTGAAGG
>JBEGVQ010000124.1:0-16035 GCA_041178345.1 Acidobacteriota bacterium
TCCTATAGGCAATCGCCCAACGACAGCGTTGCAGTGGGGAGGTTACTATAAATTCGCACTTTTTCTCTATGAAAAGTGCGCCCGCTCCCTCTGAAGAACCGGTTCGGATGACATTTCCCCCTCTGGGGGAGCCCAGGGGGAGGCCCCCGCCCCGGGGGCGCGCTAGTCTCTCGGCAGGCGGTAGAACGCCTCGACCTCGGCGATCTCGTTGCGCACGCGCCACTCGTCCCAGGCATGCGCGCGGGCCATGATCGCGGCGGCCCGCTCGAGGGCGTCGGTGCCGGGGTGGCCGGCGGCGCCGGCCTCAGTGCGCCGGATGATGGCGTCCCCCAGCTTAAGGGCCATTTCCGAGCGCGCCGCATAGAGGATCTCGGCCCCCAGCACGTCGCAGTTACGGCCCAGGGGGTGCGCCAGCGCCGGCACGTCGCGGGCCATCTGCAGCACCCGGTCGTAGCCGGTGCCATAGGTCGTGGCAATGCGGCGCAGGGTCCCAGCCGGGATGCCCTCGACGTCGCGCAGGAGGACCGCCTTCAGGAAGTTATCGACGTGGTTCATGCTGCCGCCGAGCAACGGCGTCTCGGCGGTGCGGCAGGGGGGAGGCGTGGCATGGCCCATCGAGCGGAACACCGCGTCAACCGCCTGTTCGGCGGTGTGCCGCGCCGTCGTATAGCGGACGCCGAACACTGACACCAGCCCCGCCAGCCCGTGGCGGCCGTGGTTCACGACCCGGCTGTCCTTGAGCAGTCGTACGTGGTGGCCGTCGCCCGACACCATGGGCAGCAGCCCGCGGTGGATCAGCCGCACGTCGGCGGTCGTCAGGCCGGCGTGCGGAAACGCCTCGCGCGCGTCCTTCAAGAACGCCTCGAGGTCCCAGCGCGTCACTTTCAGCTGGTCGGGCGACCCGTCGTAGGCATCGTGGCTCGTGCCCAGCATCGAGACGTCGCGCCACGGGACGATCAGCAGGTAACGGCCGCCGGCCATGCCGCCACAAGCGTGCGACCCGACCACTTTGCGAGTCACGACGTTCATGGCCCTCGACAACCGCGGTGGCGGGGCCCCTTGCGCCACCAGGGGCAAGTCGGTGAGCATCGACGCGGCCCACGGCCCGGCGCAGTTGACGACCACCGTTGCGCGCAGGTCGAAGGTGTTGCCGGTCAAGCCGTCTTCGGCGCTCACGCCGACGATGCGGTCACCCTCGCGAATGAACCGGTTGGCCTTGACGTAATTGGCGGCGGCCGCCCCGGCATCGACCGCGGAGAGCAGGAACGACAGCGTCACGCGGTCGGTGCTCACCATCTGGTAGTCGTACCACATCGCACCGCCAGTCACGCCCTCGGAGTCGATGATCGGGTTCAGCCGCAGCGTTTCTTCCTTGGACAGGATCTGGCTGTCGGGCAGGTGGCTGCCGGGGTCGGCGAGGCCTGCGTTCCGGTCGCTCGCGACCGCGTCGTTGATCGCCAGTCCGACCCGCATGACCAGCGCGTTGCGCTTCAGGGTTCTCGTCGTCGGCACCACGAACGGCAGCGGCCGGATCAGGTGGGGCAGGATGCGGGCGAGGGCCCGCCGCTCCCTGATGAACAGCCGCATCTGCCGGAAGTTCAGGCTCTGCAGCGAACGCAGGCCGCCGTGGAGCGTTTTCAGGTTGTTAAAGGAGGTCGCCGCGCCAAAGTCGTCCTTGTCGATGAGGGCGACCGCCAGGCCCCGTTGGGCGGCATCCCAGGCGACGGTCACGCCGTAAAAGCCGCCGCCGACCACGATCACGTCAAATTTCGTGTTGGCCAGCCGGCTGAGGTCGCGCACCATCAGCCGCTCATTGTACGATAGAGGGTCGTGATCACCGAGATTCAACGCTACTGGAACCACCGCATCCACGATCTGGAGATGACGGACGCGCCGGCCGGCACCAAGGCCTTCTTCGACGACCTCGACGACTACCGCTACGACAAGCTGCGCTACCTGCCCCAGTTGGTGGATTTCCCGTCTTACACGGGGAAGCGCCTGCTCGAAGTGGGATGCGGGATTGGCACCGACCTGGTCCGCTTTGCCGCCGGCGGGGCCCGCGTCACCGGCATCGATCTGGCGCAGACCGCGATCGACCTGGCACGGAATAACTTCGCGCTGCATGGCCTGGATGCCGAGGAACTGCGCGTCGCCAATGGCGAGGCCCTGCCGTACCCGGACCAGTCATTCGACGTCGTCTACGGCCACGGCGTGGTCCAGTACACGGCCGACGCGGCGCAGCTGATTCGCGAGTGCCACCGGGTGTTGACGCCGGGCGGCACCGGCATCTTCATGGTCTACAACCGCGTCTCGTGGCTCAATGCCTTGTCGAAGGTGATGAAGGTGCCACTCGAGCACGAGGATGCGCCGGTGCTCGTGAAATACTCGATCGGCGAGTTTAAGACACTGTTGGCGCCGTTCGCCGTCGTGCGGATTGTGCCGGAACGGTTTCCGGTCAAGTCGCGCCTGCATGGCGGCTGGAAGGGGCTGGCGTTCAACACGTGCTTCGTTGGGATGTTCAACGCGCTGCCACGCGCCTGGGTCAGGCCGCTTGGCTGGCATCTCATGGCGTTTTGTCGAAAATGACGGTCGTCCGCGTGCGGGCCGACTTGACCGACCGCCCGATCCGACCGAAGTTACCGCAGCGGCGGCGGGACCGGGGCAGGCGGCGGCAGCGGCGGACGTGAACCGTACCGGCGTTTCTCCATCGACGCGCGCACCAGGAAGCGCGCGTAGGGCACCACCTGCTTGATGGCAGCGACGTTCATCTGACACGGGCTGAGGCACGTCGGGCACTTGTGATCGCGAATCTCGCGGCGGTGCGCCTGCGACGAGTCCCGGAAGTAGATGGCTGCGGCGTCTTCCTCGGTGACGTTGCCCATGATCTCGCTGTTCTCGCAGAAGAACAGGTCGCCGTTGGGGTTCAACATCACGCCCTGGGTCTGGAATGGGCAGGGCGCGGTGCGATGATAGCCGTTGGCGATCATGTCCGCGTAGTGCATGTAGATGTAGTTCTGGCCGTCGAGCAGCGGATCCTGCCGCACCCGGTCCAGGAAGAAGCGGCGCATCGTCTGTTCCTCGGCGCCGATTGGCTTCATGCCGGCTTCAAGCTCGCTGTTGCCGAGCATGGCGTCGGTGAAGCGGACCATGTTGAAAACGATGTCGAGCTTTTCTTTCTTCGCCCAGGCCAGGATGTTGTCGGCGTCCTCGAGGTTCTTCGAGAAGATCGTCGAGGAGATGCCGAAGTTGAACCGGTAGGTCTTCTGCAGTTCCTGCATGGCGGCAATGGTCTTGCCGGCCTTTTCGAACGCATTGCGGACGTTGCGGACCGAACCGTGCATCTCGTTGACGCCGTCGATCGAGACCCGCATCGAGAAGATGATGTTGCGCTCGTTGCACATTTGCACCACCTTGGTCAGCATCGGGATGGCGCGATGGTGCGTGATGCCGGTGGTGTTGAGCGTGAGCTTGCGCAGTTTCGGGAACTTGTCGATCATCACCCGGCAGATCTCGACCATGTCGTTGCGCGTGGTCGGCTCGCCCCCGGAGAGCGAGGCGTTCTCGATGTCTTTCCACAGCGGGGAGCTGAACGCCTGCTCGATCTGCGCCAGCGTCATGTCTTCCTTGCGGTTGCCGCGCGTCCAGTTGCTGCACATCTCGCAGCGGGCGTCGCACACAAACGTGCAGTGGAAGATGAAGACCGTGGGGTGCAGCGGGGTGTAATTGGCGACCATGCCGCGAACGAGGTCGCGCGGGGCGCTCATTGCCGCTTTGGCGAGATACTTGGCAGCGTAAACCTGAGCCATGCTAAGTCACAGATTCTACAGGATTTCCCGCAATCTCGCAATTCGCGTCAAAAGGCGGGAACTAGCCGATTCGCTTCAAGAAGCCTTGCGGGTTGAAGGTCAGGAAGAACTTGTCCATACCGGCGTCATGAGCGAACTCCGGGTGACCCGGCAGGAAGTCCTCGAGCGCCTCCATGGGGCCCGGCCCGTGGTCGGCAAAGACGGGGTGTCCGTTCAGGTTGGTATCTTCGACGATCAGATAACTGCCCGGGGTTACGAGTGGCGCATACAAAGTGAGTTCGGCCGCGACGTGTGCCATGGCATGGTCGGAGTCCAACAAGACGACCACCGGCGCGGCCGGGCCAACCAGTTCCCGGACCTGGTGCACCATGTTCGGATCGGTCGACGACCCGGTCAGGTACGTGATGCGAGGATGGGGTGGGCGACCCGGGCGGTCCTCGATGTCAATTGTGATCACGCGCCCGTGGCCGAGCAGATCCATCATCGAGGCCAAATAGTGGGCGCTGCCCCCAAAGGCGGTACCCGTCTCCACCACCACCGCGGGCCTCACCGTGTGCAGCATCTCCTGATATAACCACAAGTCCAATGGGCACTTCAAAATCGCGTGGCCCATCCAGTAGGTGTTGCGCCACGTCATGTTGAAGGCGCGGGCATCGAAGTAGAGACGATGGAACTGATCGACCAGCGCCTGCTCGTCCTTCGGATTCGATGAGATTCGCCGGTACAGTGCGCCTCGGACGGTCCTGATCTCGTGGATGATGGCGCGTCGTAGTCTGCTCAGAGTACTCATTGGTTGGGATGTCGTGACCGGCCCGTGGCAAACAGCGCGGCGCCCGGGAGATTACCAATAACGCCCGCGCCGACAAACAGTGTCGACAGGAGAAACGCTTCCGTGGCTGGAATCCCAAGCGGACCGAGCGTCCACACCATCGCCCCCTGCGGCAGCCCGAATCCGCCCAGCGAAACGGGAATCAGGATGACGAGAATATTCAACGGCATGAACGCCCAATAGTAACCGAATGGCAGCGCGATCCCGAGGCTTGTGCCGATGAGCCATGCGAGTACGATGCGGCCGGCCTGGACCGCGACGGAGAGCCCCGCCACGCTCCACAGCAGCCTGGGAAAGGCGCGATAGGCCGCCACGGCGTCGCCGAGGCGCATCAGTTGGCGTCCTGGCCAGGACTGGCGCACCACCGCCGGCATCAGCCGGCCGACGAGGCGCTCGGCATGGAGTCCGGCGGCACTGCCGATGATGAGCGCGAGCGTGAGCCCGAGCGTCGGATAGAGCAGGTTCGCGAAGACGTCGAGCGGCGCCAGCAGCAACCCGGCGCAGCCCGACAGCCCGACCGCCAGCAGACCCAGCCATCGGTCGACGACCACGCTGGCGACGGCAGCGCCCGACGAACTGCCTTCGCGCCTCACCGAGTAGGCGCGTGCCGCGTCGCCGCCGACTCCCGCGGGAAGAAAGCTGCCGAGAAACGCGCTGACAAAGAAAATCCGGCCGAGATCGGCCTCCGGCAGCGTGGTGAACGGCCGAATCAAAATCCGCCAGCGCAAGTACATCAAGGCGCGGTCGGCCGCGACCAGACCGAGGGCTAGCGCGCCGGCAGATGCGGGGACGCGGGCGAGCGCCGTGGCGGCGGCGGCGCCATCGAGGTCGCGGGCCAACCACCCCAGAATGCCGACCGTCACCGCCAGCCGGGCGACGCTGCGGACCTTGGCCGTCACGGCCGGGTCGGACGCGCTACGAAGGTCAGGGTTTCGAACAGGTTCTTCCGGATCTTGAACAGCAAGTCCGCGGTGCCGGTGTAGCGAGACAAGGCGTCCACGCCGGGTATGTTCACCAGCAAGGCGCACGCCGCCAGCGCGTCCCGGCCGAGGCCCGTGGCCGTGCCGATGCCACGTTCCACCTCCAGGATGTCGAAACCGCCGTCGGTGAACAGCTGCCTGACGCGGCGCTCGGTCGTCACGAAGTTGTGGGTGTAGTCGACGTCCCAGAAAAAGGTCCGTTCCTTCAGGTAGTCGGGGACCACCACGAACAGCACGCCGCCGGGCCGCAGCGCCCGCAAGGCCTCGGCCGTGAACGCCCGTGCTGCGTCGATGCCGCTCATGTGCTCGAGCACCTGGTCGGCGTAGACCACGTCGACGCTGGCGTCGGGCACGGGAATGGGCGGGGCCCACGACTCGATCACCTTGAGGCCCTTGGCGCGCAGCACCTTGATCAGAAGGGAGCTGGCTTCGATCGCGGTGTAGGTCCACCCCGCCTCGACGGCCTGCTCGGCAAGCGTGCCGTGACCCGGACCGACTTCCACCATGTCGCCCGGCGCCGTGGCGTAGCGATGCAGCAGGCCAAGCCGGTGCTGCTCAATGCGGCCGCGCCGCGAGCTGCCGTAGGCGGTCAGCTTCTTTTCGGAGAACGATTTGTAGAACGTGGAGGGTTCAGCCACCGGAGTGAGAGTGTACATGAAGCGGGGGTGACCGCCGAAGCGATCACCCCCGCCAGTGAGTCGTCCTGGACCTAAGGTGCCAGAAAGCCGAGCGCGGCGCGGCCCGGGGGGTAGACGTTTTGTTCCGACGGCAGTCGACCGATGAAATCCTGGTGCCATTTGTAGCCGTTGGCGCCGGCGCTGGCAATCAGGTCCCACGCTTCGCGCGTCGAGCATCGTACCAGCACATCGTCCGAGGGCGGCCGGCCGCCGCCCGCGTCCTTTACGCACCAGTTCGAATCGGGACCCTGGGGGTTCCAACGCGCGTGGCCGTAGTGAATGGCCGCGACCGCACCGAAGAGGAAGTTGACGCGGTAATCGCGGGTCGAGTTCGCGCCCAGGTTGACGCGCATGCCGTCGTGGACGCCGACGATGATGTTGAAGGCTTCGTTGAAGCTGATGGTGCGGGCCGGGCCAATGGTGCCGTCGCTGGTGGTGCCAGTGGTCCTGGGCGCGGTGACCGGGGTCACCGCCGTGCGGAAATTACCCCACACCGACCAGGGACCGCGCTCGGTGCCGTGGGCGGCGCGAATGCGCCAGCCGTAGGCCGTGTCGTAGTTCAGGTCGAAGGGCACGGTGTGCGAACCGTTGCCGGGGGTCTCGCCGGCGATCGTCTGGTAGACGCGGACGTTGCTTCCGTCGACCACTTCGATCTCGTACTCCATGCCGATGGTTTCGTTCGTGCCGGTGGCGTTCAGCCAGACGAAGATCGGCCGGCGGCTGTCGATGCGAACGCTATCGAACGGGGAGACAACAGCGGGCGCGCTGACCTTGAGCGTCGAGCCGTCGGAATTGGCGGCCAGGGAGCCGCCGTCGGCCGCCGAGGGCGCGGTGGGGGACATGGGGGTATTGCTGCAGGACACACCCAGAGCGACGATCGCCGCAACCGCGGCCAACGAGACGTGCTTCATCAAAATTCGGTTCTCCAGAAAACCCACTCGCACACCCAGCGCATCGCCGCTTGGGAGAAAGGTGTGTTGGTGAGCCAGACGGTATTATAGCAAAGGACGGCCTAGAAGATAAGCTCAACTGCCCGAACGTCCCTGTTTTGTGCAATTTAAGTGGCATTTACAGTCTTGCACCTGTTACGATGAGCCGTTTGGGTTCCCCCAGAACCCCCTAAATTCGGAGCGAAGGATACGATGCAAAAACTCGTTGCGGTGATGGTGTTGGGCCTGCTGGTTGGCGGGTCTCGTGAAGCGGCAGCGCAAGGGTCTCCCGACGATCGCGTCTTCTTGAGCATCGGGTTTGGCTTGGAGTCGGGATCGAGTGACGCGAACGACCTGAAGCAGTACACCCTGTACGACGAGCCGGCGACGACCGAGGTCAAGACGCCCTGGTCATCAGGCAGCTTGTTCGAAGGCGGCGCGGCGATTCGCGTCTATCGCGGCATGACCCTCGGCGTCAGCTACCACCAGGAGACCAACACGTCCGAAGCGGCGGTCACCGGGACCGCTCCGCACCCGGTGTTTTTCAATCGCCCGCGGACGTTCAGCGCCGCGGCCGGTGGCTTGTATCGCCGCGAGAATGCCACCCATCTCAGCTTCGGCTGGGTGGTGCCGCTTGGCACCAAGCTCGACGTGCTGGTTTCGGCGGGCCCTTCGTTCTTCCGCCTGCGCCAGGATGTGGTCAGCGACGTGGTGATCACCGAGCGCGGCGGTAACTTCACGGAAGTGGTAGCGACGCCGGCCACGGTGACGCAGCGGCGCAGCGAAGTGGGCTACAACGTCGGTGCGGATGCAACCTACATCGTATGGCAGAACGACAGCATGCGCCTCGGCGGCGGCGCGTTCGTGCGCTACTCCGGCGCGACCACTAACGTGCGCCTGCTGGCCAGCGATGTCGAGACGAAGGTCGGCGGCATCCAGTTCGGTTTCGGCGGCCGCATCCGGTTCTAACTCGGCTAACGTGCCTTGGGCCGTCGCAGGTCGACCAGCAGAAGCTGGTCCGCTTGCGGCGGCGTTGGCACGGCCTCGAATTGCTCGAGGTAGTCCAGCACCGCAATCCGCTCCCTCCTGATTTCCCGCCCGATCGCCGTCGCGAAGAACTGGGCCCCGTGCCGCACGCGCAGGTTCTCGATCACGGCCGGCGAAATGGTCGACAAGTCGAAGCTCCACCCCTGCCGCCTCGAGAAGAACAGCAGCATCGGCGAGTTGGCGCCGCCGCGCTCGTAGTCCACGGTCACCACCAACGCATCCGGCGGCACCAGCCCCTGGACGACGTTGCCGAAGTGAATGAAGTGGGTCGCCGGCGCGTACTCGCGCGACGTGCGATACAGGTCGTGCTGCACCGGCGAGGCGGTGAACGACACGAAGGCCACAGCGGTAAGGGCCACGGCCATCAGGATCACGGCGAGCGGAGGCCGCAGAACGCGGCCCAGCCTGGCGCCGTCGAACGCAGGCGCCGCGACCACGCCAAAGGCCAGCATCAGGGGCGGCAGGAAGGGCAGCTGGTGAAACTCGTGCTGCCACTGGCCTTCGGCCGACACGATCAGCAGCGTCACTCCGCCCAGCACCCAGAGGCCGACGGCAGCGCCGGCGCGGTGGCGCCACAACACCAGCGGCGCCACGGCGACCGCCACGAAGCCGAGCGGCGTCAGGTGCATCCGCCAGAACCGAACCAGCATCTCCCACCAGAACGACAGGTTGGTCAGCCGCTCAGTGGTGGCAAAGTGGGAGATTGACGTGTAGACCACGCCCGGGGCGAGATCCTGGGGATAGGTGCCCGAAGGCCGGAAGACGGCCTGGGTTAACCCGGTCTCCAGATAGATCCGGTCTGCATACCAGTACCACGCGGCGACCGCTGTCAGGCTGGCCAGGCAGCCGGCGATCAGGCGGCGGTCAAACACCCTGGGCCAGCCCCCGCGTGCCCATGCCAGGCCGACGATCGGCGCGAAGACGAGGACCGCCGGCAGCTTGACGAGGGCGCACAGCATCGTGGGCAGTGCGGCCAGTGCCGCGCGCGTGGCGGATGGTCGATCGAAATAGCGGTCCCAGGCGAGCACGGCGACGATCATGAAGGTCATCATCGGCGTGTCGGACAGGAAGGATCGGCCGAAGTAGACGGCGCTTGGCGACACGGCCAGCAGGAAGGCCGCCGCCCGTCCAGCCGGCCGGCCGAACAGCCGGGTCCCGAGGAAGTAGATCGCGAGGATGCCGGCCAGCGAGAACGCCACCGCCACCAGCCGGGCGACCATGTGCTGTTCAGTCGTGAGCCGCCAGAGCAGGCCGGTGACGTACTGCAGCAGGGGGAACTCCATGCCGACCACGCCGTTCAGCCCGCCCCACGACACGCGGGGCACGAACAGGTTCAGCGACCCTTCGGTGTAGTGGCGCGCGATGTCGGCGTTGGTGATCTGGCGCCAGCTGTGGCCATCGACCATGGGAAAGTCGATGTGGTACAGGCGGAAGGCGAGGCCGAGAAGAACGATCAGACCGGCCGCGAGGTCGAACGACCGCCGTCGCTCGGTCTCGCGGGAAGTGTGGGTCACGCCCGGTAACTTTATCACCCGGCGGGTGCGGGCTCAGGGCAGCGACGAGCGTGGCGGCGGATAAACGTTCTGGTTGCTGGGCAGCACGCCGATCGCGTCCACGTGCCACGAGTAGCCATTGCCGCCCGCGCCGACGATCAGGTCATACGCGTCGCGCGTGTTGCAGCGCACAATCACATCGTCCGAGATGGGACGGCCACCGCCCGCGTCCTTGATGCACCAGTTGGAGTCGGGCCCGCGCTGGTTGAATCGCGAATGGCCGTAGTGCACCACCGCGACCGCCCGCTGGATAAAGGCGATACGCTGCTCGCGCGACGAGCTTCCGCCCAGGTTCCAGCCTTCGGCGTCGTGAACGCCCTTGATGATGGTCATCGCTTCGTTGGCCGAGATCGTCCGGGCGCCACCCACGGGACCGCTGGCCGCTGGCGGGGCGGAGGGCGACGGCGTTGGGGCCACCACCGGTGCCGCCGGCGTGCGGAACGACATGATCGACGAATACGCCGACTGCGTGCTGCCGTCGCTGCCGTAGACGCGCCAATAGAAGGTGGTGCTGTACGGCAGCTCCCCCAGGGTCGTAGTCGTAGTGCCGTTGCCGGGGACGGCGGTCACAATGGCGCTGAGGTTACTCATGTCGGCCACCGTGGACACTTCAAATCGATAGACGACACCGGTCGTGCCGGAGATGTTGCCGTTGGTGACCCTGAAGTCGGGCCGGTTGTTGGACACGGTGCCGGTCGGGGCCGTGGGCGTCGGCGGACCAATCACGACGGGGGGAACGACGGTGAACGTCGAGACGGTGGAGTAGGGACCGGTGTTCGCGCCATCCTGGGCCCGTGAACGCCAGTAGTAGGTGAAACCAGCGCCCAGGGGTTCGGGCAGCCGGTACGCCGTGCGGCCGCCGTCGCCTGGCGCCAGCCGGTCCGCCGAGTGCACTACCTGCTGGAACCCCACGTCGGTCCCGACTTCCACTTGGAGCCAGAGCGCACGGACGCCACTTGAGCCGGCGTTCTCGATCAGAAGTGTCGGCGGTTCCGCGCTGAAGGTCAGCTGGGTGCCGGCCCCCGGCTCGAGGGGTTTCGGCGCCGTAATCGACACGCCCGGAAGGGGGCCCGCGACCGTCGGCGCCGTCGGATTGGCACTCTTCGCGGCCTCGCAGCCGGCCAGGCACACCACGGACGCCAGCGTGGCGGCCATCTTAGGGAGGTTCGTGAAAATCATCTGGATTCCTGCCGTCACCGCTTATCGGCACGGTATGCGCCGGCCATTACAGTTCCGCCCGGCCGTGCGTCGTTTGGCACAGAGGGGCACCGCCATCGGGGACGGTTTCTTGCAGAAAAGGGATGGGCAAACTTTTCGACAGCAAGACCGCGGCCACCGGCGGTTTCGTAATTTAGGGGACTGTGTGTGAGATGCGGGAGAATGTGACCTCCGAAAATGACATTGCGATCACAAAAATTGCACGCTGAGGCTCGAGCCTCTCGGACCGCGGCGATTGCGTTGGCGATGTTGGGTGGCGCCTCGGTTTGGATCTCGCTCGGAACTGTGGCCGTTACCAACGCCTCGACCATGGGCCGGATTGCCGCCTTGCCGCCCTTGTGGTGGCTGGCCGTGCTGGCGGTGGCCGGCGCCGCCATCGCGGCCGCGGCGCGACTCTCGGCCTCGCAGGCCTGGCCCCTGAGCTTGTCGGCGCTACTCTGGGTGCCGTACCTCCCCGGACCCGTGCCGGCCGTCTTCCTGGTGTGGCAAGGGCCGCTCGAAGGCGTGGTCTGGATCGGGATCGTGGCTGGTCTTGGTGCCACGTTACCGCTGTCGCGGTGGTGGCCGGCCACTCGCGCCGTTGCGGACCCGCAGATGGCCCCATGGGTGGCGGGGGCAGCGCTTGCGGTCGTGGCCCTCGCGGTCTTCGTCTCGGTGCGGCCGGTGCTCCCGGGCGGCGACGAACCGCACTACCTCGTGATCACGCAGAGCCTGCTGCTCGATGGCGACCTTCGCATCGAGAACAATCACACCCGCGGCGACTACCTGTCGTATTTCGCCGGCCGGCTGCGGCCCGACTTCATGAGGCGGGGGGCCGATGGGGAGATCTATTCGATCCACTCGCCCGGCGTGTCGGCGCTCGTCCTGCCGGGGTTCGCCCTGGCCGGTTACCTCGGCACGGTGGCCACGCTCGTGCTGGCGGCTGCGTTCGCGTCGGCCCTCACGTGGCATGTGGCCTGGCTGCTTTCGGCCAGCGTGGCCGGTGCGTGGGTGGGATGGGCTGCCGTGTTCTTGTCCTCGCCCTTCCTGTTTCACGCCTTCACCATTTATCCGGATGGGCCGGCCGCCCTGGTGGTGATTACCGCCGCCTGGTTGCTGGTTCGCCTGGATGCCGGGCAGGCGGTGCCGCAAACGCCGTTGTGGATGGTTGGTGCCGCACTGGCGGCGCTGCCATGGCTGCACACGCGGTTCGCCATCATCGCCGGTGCGATGGGTCTCTGCCTGGCCGCAAGGTTGCTCACGCGCGAGAACCGGCGAAGTGCGCTGACCGCACTCTTGGCGGTGCCGGTCGTCGCCGCGGCTGCGTGGTTTGGGTATTTCTGGATGATCTGGAACACGCCAAATCCGGCCGCGCCGTACGGCGCGGATGCCGGTGCGGCCATCGCCTACATCGGCCGCGGTCTCACCGGCCTGTTGGTCGACCAGCAATTCGGGTTGTTACCGGCTGCGCCTATCTACGCCTGCGCAATTGTCGGTGTGATGGCTCTCGCTCGGGCGCGTCCGCGCCTGGCCGGTGAGCTGGCACTGATCATCGTGCCGTACGTAATGGTGACCGCGTCCTACGCCATGTGGTGGGGTGGGATCAGCTCGCCGGCGCGCTTCCTGGTCGCCTTGACGCCGCTCGCGGCCTTGCCGATTGCCGCCTGGTGGCCGCGCCAATCCGCGGCGTCGCGAACCCTGACGCTGCTCCTGCTGCTGACCAGTGTCGTCGCGGTGTGGCCGCGGGCCTTTGTGGACGCGGGCCGCCTGCTTTACGGCGACCGCACCGGCTATGACCTGACACTGGGATGGGCGGCGCAGGCGGTCGACCTGACGCTCGCGTTTCCCAGCGTGCATCGTGACGCGGCAGGCGGCGCCTTGCGGGATGCCGCCGTGTGGCTGGTCGCCGGCCTTCTGGTCATCGCGGTGGCGCGCATCCTGGCATCGCGAATGGCCCCGGCCGCGCGTTGGACCGTGGTGATGTGGTCAGCCGCCATGGCGCTGATGGGCGGAGCCACGGTGGTGTGGGCGCGCCACGGCGATCGTGTCGTGACCCCCAGCCGCTCACAGGTTGCCGCGCTGCAATCAGCTGACCGCGGCTGGCAGACGACGTTCCTCCACTTGAGGCCGTACCGCCGGCTGCCGGCTGACGAGTTCCTGGCCCAGGCGGCGTTCGCCACGACCGATCGTTTGCCGCCGAGGGCTGGCGATCCCACGCTGCTTCGTGCGGCGGCCGTGCCGGCAGGTGACTACGTGTTGCTGGTCGCGGGCGAGACCGCGGGCGAAGCCTCGCTGGTCCTGGGGCGCAACGATGGCCCGATCGATCGGTGGCCGCTCGATGGACCGGCGGCCGTGCCGGTGGCCGGCACCCTGCGGTTACCGGTGGACGTCGCCTCCCTGAGCATTCGTGGCGACGGCCGCACTGATCAAGCCGCGGTGCGCCTGCGGTTGCGGCCGACGGCGCTGGCCCGCCCGGTCAATCCCGACGGCCGCCGCGCCATTCGCGCGGCACGTTATGGCCGCGCGCGCGTCTTTGCTTTCGATGAGCGGGTCTACCTGGAGCCGACCGGCTTCTGGACCCGCGCCGATGGTGTCGCGTCGCTGGTGGTCGATCCCGATGCACCAGCGGACGCGCCAGGGCATCCGCTGATCGTCCGGGCCGGCGCCGCAGCCACGTCGGTCGAGTTGATGGTCGGCGCGTGGACCACGCGGCTCTCGCTCGCTGCGGGGCAGCAGGAACTGGTGCAGCTGCCGCCGCTGAACGGCACTCGGGCGTGGGCGCTGACCATTCGCTCGGGCCCCGGCTTTCGCCCGTCAGCGGTCGATCCGGCCAGCGACGACGTGCGGCAACTGGCGGTGTGGGTGGAGTTGCCGTAACGGTGACGCAAGAAGAGTGAGACTCCTGGGGAGGCAACCCCTTCTTGGGGTTGGCTGTGCGGCGGCGCGGCTTGACAGTCCCCGCACCGTACACTACGGTTCGACAGATGGTCACCGAGTCGAATCAGCCGCTGGTCACCCGGCTGATCGCAGAGCGCGCCGAGGCCCATCGCAAGTACAACGAGGCGCTGACCGCGCTCGACCGCGCCATTCAAGCCTCACCGGCGTGGCCGTCTCCACCCGCGCACTACGACGAGCACTTGCTGCCCGCGATCAACGAATCGTGGACTATCGTCTCGCCCGGCGGGCCGCCGCGGCCGGCGGGGTGGCGGGGCCGCATGGCCGAGGCTGCCTGGCAGCTGGTGGCGCCAGTCTTCGAGCGCCAGATGGCGTTCAACGCCGCCGTCGTCGAGCACCTCAATCGCAACGCCGTGCCGCATCGCGAGGCGCACCAGGCGATTGCCGCCGCACTGCCGGCCCTGCGCGAGGGATTCGACGGCCTCGTGCGGTTTGAGTCGCTGCTCATCCAGTTCCTGCAGCAGTTGACGCCGCTTGCCGATGCGCGCGCGCGTGAGATGCAGGACGCCATCGACGAGCTGCGCCACGTCGCCGACGTTGCCCAGCGGGCCGCGGTCATGGCCAAGCGCGAGGTGGAACGGGTGGCCGCGCCGTCGATCGCCGCCGCGGGCGCCCCCGCCGCGCCGGCTGCTGTCACGGCGAGCGAGCCCCGGACCGAGGCGTTCAAGTACCTGGGATTCGAGGATCGGTTTCGCGGTTCCGAGCACGAGATACGCGCGCGGCTGGCCGACTACGTGCCGTACTTCACCGGTGCGGCCGACGTTCTCGATGTGGGCTGCGGCCGTGGCGAGTTTCTGGACCTGTTGAAGGGCGCTGGCGTCACGGCCCGCGGCCTCGACCTGAACCCCGAAATGGTGGAGGTGTGCCGTGCGCGCGGCCTCGACGCCGCGGCCGGCGACGTTCTGGGCGTGTTGCGCGGCCTGCCGGATCATTCGCTCGGCGGGCTGATTGCCGTCCAGGTGATCGAGCACCTCGACCCGGCGTACCTGTCGGAGTTCCTGCAGTTGGCGTATTACAAGCTGCGGCCGGGTTCGCGCATGGTGCTTGAAACCATCAACCCCGCATGCTGGGTGGCCTTCTTCGAAAGCTACATCCGGGACTTGAGCCATGTGCGGCCGATTCATCCCGAGACGCTGCAGTACCTGTTGCACGCCAGCGGCTTCAGCCCGGTCGAGATCGTCTATCGTGCGCCGATTGCCGAGGACGCGCGGCTGCAACGGGTGACGCCGCGGCCAGAACACTTCGGCGAGGTCGCGGCCGACCCGCTGACCGAACTGGTGTCGGCGTTCAATCGCAACATGGATCGCCTCAACGGCCGCCTGTTTACGTTCCAGGACTACGCGGCGGTCGCGCGTGCCGGCAACCGGCCCTAGGCCGGTGAGGTCGGCCGGCGCCGGCGGAGGAACATCAGCCCGCCGACCAGCGACAGGCCCATGACCAGGCCGGTCGAGACCAGCGACAGGGCCACGGCCGCATCGATCGGCAGCCCGAACCGGCGGAAGAAGAACGCGAACACGGCCTCACGAACGCCGAAGCCGTTGATGGACACCGGCACCATCTGCACCGCCAGGCTCACCGGAATCAGCACCGCGCCCAGTAAAATCGGCAACGGCACTGCCAGCCCCTCGGCGGTGAGCAGATAAAACACCACGACCGTGACCTGCACCACCAGCGCGCCCGCGAACGCGCCGAACAAGGTCGAGGGCGTCTCTCGAAACCGGCCAATGGCATCGTCGAGGCGCTGGACCCGTTCATCGACCCAGGGTCGCTTCAGCAGCCGCAAGGGTCGCAGCAGGAAAGCCGTCAAGCTCGGGATGACGATCACCGGGATCGCGAGCACGACGCTCGTTCCGGCGACGATCCACAGCCACCGGGCGCCGGGCACATGAATGCCCACCAGCGACGCCGCGAACGCGCCGAAACAGGCCACCAGGATCATCGCTGCCAGCCCGATCACGCGATCGACGAGGATCACCGTGGTCGCCAGGGTCTTGGAACCGGCCGCCGGCGCCGTGTCGGCAATCCGCATGACGTCGCCGCCGATGCCGCTCGGCAGGAAGTT
>JBEGVQ010000125.1:0-3507 GCA_041178345.1 Acidobacteriota bacterium
GCTTCACCCTGATCGAGCAGCTTGCGGAACATTTCGACGCCGGTGACGACGGTCTTGCGGGTGTCCTTGAGGCCGACGATCTCGACTTCCTCGCCAACCTTGACGATGCCGGTCTCGACGCGGCCGGTGACGACCGTTCCGCGGCCCGAGATCGAAAACACGTCTTCCACAGGCATCAGGAACGGCTTGTCGGTGGGGCGCGGCGGCTGCGGGATGAATTCGTCGACGGCCTTCATCAGCGCGTAGATCGATTCCTTGCCGATGTTGTCGTCGCGGCCTTCAAGCGCGGCCAGAGCCGAACCCGGAATGACGGGGATGTTGTCGCCGTCGAAGCCATACGAGCTCAGCAGCTCGCGGATTTCCAGCTCGACCAGTTCGAGGATTTCGGCGTCGTCGACCTGATCGACCTTGTTCATGTAAACAACAAGCTGCGGCACGCCGACCTGGCGGGCGAGCAGGATGTGCTCGCGGGTCTGCGGCATCGGGCCGTCGGCGGCGTTCACCACCAGGATCGCGCCGTCCATCTGCGCGGCGCCGGTGATCATGTTCTTCACATAGTCGGCGTGGCCCGGGCAATCGACGTGGGCGTAGTGACGGTTGGCCGTCTCGTACTCGACGTGCGCGGTCGAGATCGTGATGCCGCGCTCGCGCTCTTCGGGCGCCTTGTCGATGTTGGCATAGTCAGTGAACGTGGCGCCGCCGGTTTCGGCCAGCACCTTGGTGATTGCGGCCGTCAGCGTGGTCTTGCCATGATCGACGTGACCGATGGTGCCGATGTTGCAGTGCGGCTTCGTCCGCTCGAATTTTGCCTTCGCCATTGTTCAAACCTTCTTTTCGCTAGAATTGAATTCACGGGGTTTGGACGGCGCCCGCTGAATCAGGCGCCGCCCCTAATCCCATCTTGCCGCTTAGGCAAGCTTCTCCTTGACCACCGCTCGCCTCAGGCGAGCTTTTCCTTGACCGCCGCTCGCCTCAGGCGAGCTTTTCCTTCACCTCGGCCGCGACGTTTGCCGGAACCTCGTCATAGTGGGAGAAGAACATCGAGTAGTTCGCGCGGCCCTGCGTGAACGAGCGCAGCTGGTTGACGTAGCCGAACATGTTCGCGAGCGGCACCATCGCCTCGACCGCCTGGGCATTGCCCCGGCTGTCGGTGCCCTGGATCTGGCCGCGCCGCGAGTTGATGTCGCCGATCACGTCGCCGAGGTAATCCTCGGGAGTCACGACCTCGACCTTCATGATCGGTTCGAGCAGCTTGATGCCCGCCTTCTGGGCGACTTCGCGCATGCACCCGCGTCCGGCGATCTCGAACGCCAGGGCGGACGAGTCGACGTCGTGGTACGAACCGTCATAGAGCAGGATCTCGAAGTCGATGATCGGGAAGCCGACAAGGCTGCCCGTGGCGGCCGTCTCGCGCATGCCCTTTTCGATCGCGGGAATATATTCCTTGGGAATATTGCCGCCCTTGATCTCGTCCTTGAAGATGATCCCGCTGCCGCGTTCGCCCGGCGTGACCTTGACCTTGACGCGGCCGAACTGGCCAGTGCCGCCCGACTGCTTCTTGTGGGTGTAGTCCACGTCGACCGGCTTGCCGAGGTATTCGCGGTAGGCCACCTGCGGCGCGCCGACATTGGCCTCGACCTTGAATTCGCGGCGCATGCGATCGACGATGATGTCGAGGTGAAGCTCGCCCATGCCCTTGATGATCGTCTGGCCCGATTCGTGGTCGGTCGAGACGCGGAACGAGGGGTCCTCGGCCGAAAGGCGATTGAGCGCGACGCCCATCTTTTCCTGGTCGGCCTTGGTCTTGGGTTCGACCGACAGTTCGATCACCGGCTCGGGGAATTCCATGCGCTCAAGCACGATCGGCGCGCGTTCGGCGCAGAGCGTGTCGCCCGTGGTGGTTTCCTTCATCCCGGCGAGCGCAACGATGTCGCCCGCGAACGCCTCGTCGATGTCCTTGCGGTCGTTGGCGTTCATTTCGAGAATGCGGCCGACCTTCTCCTTCTTGTCCTTCACGGAGTTCAGGTAGGTGCCCTTGCTGAGCGTGCCCGAATAGATGCGGATGAAGGTCAGGCTGCCGACGAAGGGATCGTTCATCACCTTGAAGGCGAGCGCGCTGAACGGCGCGTCGTCCTGGGCGGGACGGCTGTCCTTCTCGTCGCTGTCCATCTTGACGCCCTGGACGTCCTCGATGTCGAGCGGCGAAGGGAGGTAGTCGACCACTGCGTCGAGCAGGGGCTGCACGCCCTTGTTCTTGAACGCCGAACCGCAGACCACCGGCACGAAAGCATGGCCAAGCGTGCCCTTGCGGATCAGCGTCTTGAGCGTCGCGACGTCCGGCTCGTTGCCTTCGAGATAGGCTTCCATCGCCGCATCGTCCTGCTCGACGGCAAGCTCGATCAGGCGGTTGCGGTATTCCGCCGCCTCGTCGGCCATGTCGGCCGGGATGTCTTCATAAAAGAACTCGGCGCCGAGGCTCTCGTCCTTCCAGATGACCGCGCGGTTCTCGACCAGATCGACGAGGCCCTTGAGATCGGCCTCGATGCCGATCGGCAGATAGAGCACAGCCGGCACCGCGCCGAGACGGTCGATGATCGACTGGACGCAGTATTTGAAATTGGCGCCCGTGCGGTCCAATTTATTAATGAAGCACATTCTTGGCACGCCGTACTTGTCGGCCTGGCGCCACACGGTTTCCGACTGCGGCTCGACCCCCGCCACGCCGTCGAAACAGGCGACCGCGCCATCCAACACGCGCAAGGACCGCTCCACCTCGATGGTGAAGTCGACGTGCCCCGGGGTGTCGATGATGTTGATCCGGTACTCTTCACCCTGGCCGCTGTCGGCCTTCCAGAAGCAGGTCGTCGCGGCGGAGGTGATCGTGATACCGCGCTCCTGCTCCTGCTCCATCCAGTCCATCGTCGCGGCGCCGTCGTGGACTTCGCCGATCTTGTAGGACTTGCCGGTGTAGTAGAGGATGCGCTCGGTCGTCGTGGTCTTGCCGGCGTCGATGTGCGCCATGATCCCGATGTTCCGGGTGCGCTCGAGCGGGACGTTCTTCACCTCAGCCACTGAATCTCACCTGTCCGTAACGGTGTGGCACGGGAGATGGATCCCCCCGCGTCGTCTCTTCGTAATGCAAGCCGAAACCCGTCGGAATTCGACGGGGAACGGGGCTACCAGCGGTAGTGCGCGAAGGCCTTGTTGGCCTGGGCCATGCGGTAGAGATCGTCCTTGCGCTTGAATGCGCCACCCTGCGAGCCCAGTGCATCGAGCAGCTCGTTCGCAAGGCGCTCGCTCATCTCCTTCTCGCGACGCTGGCGCGAGAACAGGACGATCCAGCGGATGGCCAGGGTGCGGCCGCGACGGGCCGGCACCTCGATGGGCACCTGGTACGTGGCGCCACCCACGCGGCGGCTCTTGACCTCGAGCACCGGGGTGACGTTGCGGATGGCCTCTTCCATGACCTGCACCGGATCACGCCCCGTGCGGTCGCGGATGCGCTCC
>JBEGVQ010000126.1:0-4830 GCA_041178345.1 Acidobacteriota bacterium
AGCGCTCGTCAGGCACGTTCTCGGGCAAGGCCTGGCCTGCCTGCCAGTCCAGCGGAACCGTCAATAAACTACAGGCGCCGTCACTCCACACGTGGAGCACGACCTTGGTGAGCGCGGACAATCTTCGACCTTTCAGGGGGTGACACCAGTGTAGCATCCCCCCGATCATAAGAACCGGATGGCGACCATCGAGGACCTCAGGCGATTCGCGGTGACGCGGAGCCTCTTTCCCCCCACCACCCTGGCGCGCGCGATCGACGCGCTGGGGTTCGTGCAGGCCGACCCGATTCGCGCCCCGGCTCGCGCGCAGGACTTGACCCTGCGACCACGCGTCAAGGGGTATCGCGCCGGCGACCTCGAGCGGCAGTACGCGCGCCTGCCGATCGAGGAAGACGTCTTCATCAACTACGGCTTCGTCACGCGGCGGCTGCACGCGCTGATGCACCCGCGGTCCGGCCTGTCACCTAACGCGTCGCACAAACGGGCCGCCGCGCTGCTGGCGTTCGTGCGCGAACGCGGCCCGGTGCACCCCCGCGACGTCGATGCCCACTTCGCGCATGGCCGCGTCACCAACTACTGGGGCGGCTCCTCCAGCGCCACCACCCACATGCTCGAGGCCCTGCACTACAAGGGCGTGCTGCGCGTAGCCGGCCGCGACACCGGTATCCGCCTGTATGCGGCGCAAGAGACCGGCGCCGGCGTCAGCGGCGCACTCGCCCGCCGCGCCCGGCTCGACGCGTTGGTCGACCTTGTCGTTCACAAGTACGCGCCGCTGCCCGCGGCCAGCCTGTCGTACGTGATCGCACGCCTGCGCTACGCCGTTCCGCATTGGCGAGCCGAAGTCCGCGCCGCCCAGGCGCGCGCCCGCCAACGCCTGTCACACGCCGTGGTCGATGGGCAGACGTGGTACTGGCCGGCGGGCGAAGCCATTCTGAACGATGAGGCACCAGCGGTAGTACGGCTGCTCGCGCCATTCGATCCCGTGGTGTGGGATCGCCGCCGCTTCGAGTTGTTGTGGGACTGGGCGTACCGGTTCGAGGCCTACACGCCGCGGCCCCGGCGCAAGTTCGGCTACTACGCGCTGCCGCTGTTATGGCGGGATCGCGTCATCGGGTGGGCCAACGTGGCGGTGCGCGACGGACAGGTGCAGGCCTCGTTCGGCTACGTCGCCGGCCGGCCACCGCGAGAGCGGGCATTCCGAGGAGAACTGGATGCCGAGATCGAGCGGTTGAGGCTGTTTCTTGTGTAGTTAGCTCTGCGCGACATCTGCGGCTAGTCTTCCTTCCACGGGTTGTTGGCAAAGACGGCCAGTTCCGTCCACAGCACGCGGCGCGGCATGTTCAGGCCCGCCATGATCGTGGCGGCGATGTCCCCGGCATAGAGCTTGTTCGGGTTGTTGCGGCCGGTCTTGCCCATCCAGTTGGTCTGCACTTCGGATGGGCAGATGCTCACCACCCGGATGCCGTGCGGCCGCAGTTCCGCCTGCCAGCACTGGGTGATGCCGCGCACCGCCCACTTGCTGCCCGAGTAGGCCGTGCCGCCGACGGCGCCCTTCGTGCCCGAGGTCGAGGCGAGGTTCACGATGTCGCCGCTGCCCTGCGCCTTCATCAGCGGCGCCACGCGATTGGTGAGGTCCACCATGCCGAAGACGTTGATGCCGAACAACTGCCGCATCTTGTTGACGTCGAGCGCGCCGATCTCGGCGTTGTACCCGGTGCCGGCGTTGTTGATCAGCACGTCGATGCCGCCCATCACGCTGAGCGCGGTCTCGACCGTGCGCGCGTTGTCGGCGTCCACCGCCACATCGGCCTTGATGCCATGCGCGCCGGTGGCCTTGGCCACCGCGGCAATCTCCGCCTCGTTGCGGCCGGTAAACACGACCTGGTGGCCGGCCTCCCGGGCCTGGGTGACGATCGCGGCACCAATGCCCTGGCTGCCGCCGGTGACGAGGAAGCGTTGGGTCTGCATCAATGTATTATGCGCTTCGATGGCCATCAATCTCACCGTCAACGGCACGGCCCACGCCCTCGATGTCGAACCGGAGATGCCCTTGTTGTGGGCGCTGCGCGAAACCGTGGGGCTCACCGGCACCAAGTTCGGCTGCGGCATCGCCGCCTGTGGCGCGTGCACGGTTCATCTCGATGGCCGGCCGGTGCGCTCGTGCGTGCTGCCGATCTCGGCTGCCGAGGGCAAGAGCGTGACGACAATTGAAGGGCTGGCGCAGGACGGCACGCTGCACCAGGTGCAGGCCGCGTGGGTCGCGCATCAAGTGCCGCAGTGCGGCTACTGCCAGTCGGGGATGATCATGGCCGTCGCGGCGCTGCTGGCCGAGACGCCCAAGCCGACCGATGCCGACATCGACGCCCGCCTGACCAACGTCTGCCGTTGCGGCACGTTCGCGCGCGTGCGGGCGGCGATCCATTCCGTCGCCAACGCCACGACCGTGGGGAGCGCGTCATGAACAAGTGGACCAGGCGCGCGTTCATCGGCGCCGGCACCGTGGCCGGCGGCGGCTTCCTGCTGGGCGTCGCCGGCTTGACCTTCGCGCCCAGCCGGCACTCGCTCGTCTCGGCCGATGCCGCGGCCAGGGGGCAGCTCACCACCTGGATCACCATCACGCCAGACAACCTGATCGCCATCCTGATCCCGCACTGCGAGATGGGCCAGGGCACGCCGACGGCGCTGGCGATGATGGCGGCCGAGGAACTGGAAGCCGACTGGTCGCTGGTCCGCGCCGAGGAAGCACCGGCGCTTGACGAGTACGCCAACGGCTACATCATCCGCGCCATGGGTGGCGGATATGTGCCGGCCATGCTGGGACGCGGGGTCGATTACGGCGCCTTCAAGGCCATGGAGTGGTTCGGCCTCATGGTGACGGGCGGTTCCACCGCGGTGCGCGGCACCGGCGAGTGGGGCATGCGCGTCGCCGGCGCCGCCGCGAAGGAAATGCTCGTGGCGGCCGCCGCGAAGCAGTGGAACGTGCCGGCCGCCGAGTGCGTGGCCAGGGCCTCGCGCGTCGCCCACGCGGCGTCGGGCAAGAGCGCCACCTACGGTGAACTCGCGCGCGCGGCCGCGGCCGAATCGGTGCCGACCAGCCCGGCGCTCAAGAACCCCGACACCTTCACCATTCGCCGCACCTCGGTGCCGCGGCTCGACATCCCGTCCAAGGTGGACGGTAGTGCCGTCTATGCCATCGACTTCACCACGCCGGGCATGCTCTACGCCGCGCTCGCGATCGCGCCGGTGCAGGGCGGCAAGCTGGTGTCGGTGGACCCCGCGCCCGCCGAGGCGATGCCTGGCGTCAAGAAAGTCGTGCAGCTGGACGAAGCGGTGGCGGTGGTGGCCGACAGCTTCTGGCGCGCGCGCCGCGCCCTGGCGGCACTGAAGCCCGAATTCAGCGATGCCGGACACGGCGCGGTCACGACCGCGTCGATCTTCGCGGCCTTCGACCAGGCGCTGGGCCCGGCGCCGGCGCTGCCGAAGAACGCCGCGAAAACCGTCACCGCCGATTACCGCGCGCCGTTTCTCGCGCACGCGACGATGGAGCCGATGGTGTGCACGGCGAGGGTCGAGGGCGATCACGCCGAGGTGTGGGCCGGCGTGCAGGATCCGCTGAACGCGCGCAGCGTGGCGGCCAGGGCACTGGGCCTCGACACCGCGAATGTGAAGCTCACGAATTTCATGCTCGGTGGCGGCTTCGGCCGGCGCCTGCCCTTCACGTTCGACTACGTGGACCTCGGCGTGCGGGTCGCCAAGGCCATGTCGCCGGCGCCGGTCAAGACCATCTGGACGCGCGAGAACGACATCCAGCACGATTACTACCGCGGTGCGGCGATGTCGCGCCACGCCGGCGCGCTCGACGCGAATGGCGCGCCGCTGGCCGCGCACTCGAACTACACCGGCGGCGGCAATGGCGAAGCCGTGTTCATGCCGTACGCGATCGGCGAGATGGACGCCGAAGAGAAGAAGGCCGCCCATCCGATCCGCGACGGCCAGTGGCGATCGGTGCTCAACTCGCAGCACGGCTTCTTCAAGGAATCGTTCATCGACGAGATGGCGCACGCGGCCGGCAAGGATCCGTTCGAGTTCCGGCGCGGGCTGCTCGGCGAGCAACCGCGCTTCAAGGCCGCGCTCGAGAAGGCGGCCGCGATGGCGGGCTGGGGCACGCCCCTGCCGGCCGGCGAAGGGCGCGGCATTGCCGTCTGCGAGAGCTTCGGCACCATCTGCGCCGAAGTGGTGCATGTCGCGGTGTCTCCCGAGGGTCAGCTGAAAGTGCTGAACGTCTACGCCGCCGTTGACTGCGGCGATGTTGTCCATCTCGACGGCGCGATGGCACAGGTGGAGGGCGGCATCATCTTCGCGCTCTCGGCAGCCCTGCTGAGCGAAATCACCATCGACCAGGGCCGCATTGTCCAGACCAACTTCCGCGACTACCCGATGATCCACATCGCTGACGCGCCGAGGATCCACACGGCGTTCATTCGTTCGGACGCGCCGCTCGGCGGCCTGGGCGAGCCACCGGTGCCCCCGCTGGCGCCGGCCCTGTGCAACGCGATCCACGCCGCCACCGGCATCCGCGTCCGCACGTTGCCGATCAAGAACACGCCCCTGGCATAGCCGGGTTGACCCTGCACCTCGATCCTCCCACCTGCGCACCGTAGCGTCACCGTGCGAGCTCGCGGCGGTTACCCCGTGATGCCTTGAGTGAGGTACTCTTATGACCTAATCGCATGGGTTTCATAAGCTTTCGTTACAAAGGCTGACAAGCATGAGCAGGCACAGTCCACGGGCGTCATTTCCGGCACTGACCAGGCGCCGGTTTCTCGAACA
>JBEGVQ010000127.1:0-26821 GCA_041178345.1 Acidobacteriota bacterium
TCGATCACGAGCAGCGGCCGGCCGTATTTGACGCGCGCTTCCTCCGCGTCCACCTCGATGAAGTCGACGTTGCCGTGGACCAGGGCATGCGACAGCCGCGCTTCAACCGAGCCCTCGCGCCACTTCAAGTCGTTCTCGCGCTTGGTGCCCGAGCCCTTCACCTGCTCGGCGAACGCGACCATTCTCTCGGTGGCGTCGGGGCGGCGGTTGAAGATGATGTCTTCGACGTGTTCGAGCAGGTCCTGCGGGATGTCCTCGTAGACGATCAGCTGCCCGGCGTTGACGATGCCCATGTCCATGCCGGCCTTGATGGCGTGGAACAGGAACGCCGAATGGATGGCTTCGCGTACCACCTCGTTGCCGCGGAACGAGAACGACAGGTTGCTGACGCCGCCGCTGATCTTCACGCCGGGGCAGGCCTGCTTGATGAGGCGCGTGGCCTCGATGAAGTACTTCCCGTAGTCGTTGTGTTCCTCGAGCCCGGTGGCAATGGCCAGGATGTTGGGGTCGAAGATGATGTCGGTCGGATCGACGCCGGCCTGCTCGGTCAGCAGCTTGTAGGCGCGCGAGCAGATCTCCACCTTGCGCTCGGTGGTGTCGGCCTGGCCCTTCTCGTCGAAGGCCATCACGATCATCGCCGCGCCGTAGCGCCGCACCAGGCGGGCCTTGGCCAGGAAGTCGGCCTCGCCCTCCTTGAGGCTGATCGAGTTGACGATCGCCTTGCCCTGCACGCACTTCAGCCCGGCCTCGATCACCGACCACTTCGAGCTGTCGATCATGATCGGCAGCCGCGCGATTTCCGGTTCGGTGCCGATGTAGTTGAGGAACTCGGTCATGCACGCTTCCGAGTCGAGCATGCCCTCGTCCATGTTGACGTCGATGATGTTGGCGCCGCCGCGTACCTGGTCGAGGGCCACCGTGGCCGCGCCGGCCCAGTCACGGGCCTTCACCAGCCGCTCGAACTTCTTCGAACCGGTGACGTTGGTGCGCTCACCGACCATCTGGAAATTGGCGTCCGGCCTGATGACCAATGGCTCGAGGCCGGACAAGGTGGTCAGGCGGGTGGGGCCGGTCGAGCTGGTGCGGGGCGGCACGCCGGCCACCGCGCTGGCGATCGCGCGAATGTGGTCCGGGGTCGTGCCGCAGCAGCCGCCGATGATGTTGACGAAGCCGCTATCGGCAAAATCCTTGACCAGGGCGGCGGTCTCAGCCGGCGTTTCGTCGTACTGCCCAAACGCATTGGGCAGGCCGGCATTCGGATAGCAACTGACGTGGCCGGGCACGGTGCGCGCGAGCTCGGCCAGGTACGGCCGCATCTGCCGCGCGCCGAGCGCGCAGTTCAAGCCGACGCTGAACGGCTTGGCATGTGCGACCGAGACGTAGAACGCATCGAGCGTCTGGCCCGAGAGGGTCCGGCCGCTGAGGTCGGTGAGCGTGGCCGAGATCATCAGCGGCAGGCGGACGCCCGACTCCTCGAACGCTTCTTCCACGGCGACGAGCGCCGCCTTGGCGTTGAGCGTGTCGATCTGGGTCTCGACCAGCAGCAGGTGCGAGCCGCCGTCGATCAGGCCGCGGGCCTGCTCCTTGAACGCCTGCTTCATCTCGTCGAACGTGATCGCCCGGAATGCCGGGTTGTTCACGTCGGGCGAGATCGACAGGGTCTTGGTGGTCGGGCCGATCGAACCGGCCACAAAGCGCGGCTGGCCTGGCGTCTTCGCGGTCCACTCGTCGGTGACGCGGCGGGCGAGCTGGGCGGCGACCAGGTTCAGTTCGTACGACAGCGCTTCCAGGCCGTAGTCGGCCTGCGACACCGCCTGCGCGCTGAAGGTGTTGGTTTCGATGATGTCGGCGCCCGCGTCCAGATACTCGGCGTGGATGTCGGCGATCACATCCGGCCGGGTCAGCACCAGCACGTCGTTGTTGCCCTTGAGGTCGTGCGAGTGCGAGGCGAAGCGGGTGCCGCGGAAGTCGGCCTCGGTCAGCTTGCGCCGCTGGACCATGGTGCCCATGGCGCCGTCGAGCACGAGAATGCGGGTGGCGAGCAGGCGTTCCAGGGTTTCGAGAGTCGTGGTCATGTCTTGTTTCGGGCCTTTGCCGGCCTGGTGCCAATGGCCAGCAGCACTGCAAATGGATCATGGGTACGCCGCGCGCCAAGCGCGACGCGAACGTCGGTGAAGCCGGCGCGGGTCAGCAGGCCGGCGAGGTGGTCGTCACTGAAGCCGAACCACTGGTCGCCGAGCTTCTCTTTCACCCAGGTTTCGTCGTGGGCGCGCAGGTCGAGAATCAGCAGCCGGCCGCCGGGCTTGAGAATGCGGGCCGCCTCGGCCAGCGCTGCCGCCGGCTGGCTGGCGTGGTGCAACGCCTGCGACAGCAGCGCCACATCCATCGTCGCCGCGTCGAGCGGCAGCTTCTCGAGTTCGCCCTTTTTCCAGGTGATGTTGGTCAGCCGCTTGCGCGCGGCCAGCGCCTTGGCCCGCTCGAGCACGCCGGTGGCGCGATCGATGGCGACGACGCGCCGCGCCCAGCGGGCGGTTTCCACGGTGAGATAGCCTTCGCCGCAGCCGAGGTCGGCCACGTCCAGTGGCGGCAACAACATGCCGAGCGCACGGGACCACGCCGCCCAACTGCGGCCCGGTACCAGCTGGCGGCCGTCGCGGGTGTCTGGGCTGATGTGTTCGAAGTTCTCGCGCCGCAGCCGCAACACCTCTTGCAGCCGCGACTCGTCGGCCTTGATGATGGCCGTGCCGGCCGCCTGGGCAAACTGCGCATGGAGCACGGGCCAGAGCGATCCCTGGCCCTCGTCACGCACCGAGGGCGCCAGTCGATAGAAGCTGTACGAGCCGTCGCGCTCTTCGACGACCAGGCCGGCTTCCTTGAGCAGGCCCAGGTGCCGTGACACGCCGGACTGAGCCAAGCCGAGGATGCCGGTCAGTTCCTTGACGTTGAAACGGTCCTGGTCGAGTACGCGCAGCAGCCGCAGCCGGGCCTCGTCGCCGAGCAGCCGGTAGAGCGCGGAGGCCTGTTCCATATCCACTAATGTAGATGACTAGATGGATTTAGGCAACCCGCGGTCCATCCCGGCGGCGCCCGGAACCCTCCCCGGGCGCTGATCCCCGATCCCCGAGCCCTGTGGGATAATGTCCCTCTTATTTCGTGCGACGCGCGCCCTGAATGAGTCATGGGCGCTTGACGTGAGACACAGCTAAAAGGACAGAGGCACCGGCCGGCTCACGCCGAGCCGCCGGGGTCTGAAACACCCAATGGGAATTCTCGACAGGCTTCGCCCGCAATCCAAGTCCACCCACCCCGATCCCAACATCCGAATCGAAGCGGTCCACGAGACCGATGCCGGCGACGTGGCGTCGCTCAGCAGCTTCGCGAAAGATGACGCCGATCCGCGGGTGAGGCGGGCCGCGGTGTCGCGCATTACCGACACGGCCGTGCTGGCCGACATTGCCCGGAACGAGTCGGAGGCGAACGTTCGCGATCACGCGGTGGGGCAGCTCGTCGAGCAGGCCTCCAGGCACGACGCGGCGGTGGCCGCGCCGGCGGTGGCGGCCCTGGTGTCACTCGGCCGCGAGCGCGAGTTGGCGACCGTGGCCAAGGCCTCGGGGCCCGAGGCCGTGCGGCGCGCCGCGATCGCCGCGCTGCGCGAGGAAAAGTCGCTCGGCAGCGTCGCCCGCCATGCGGCCGACGGCAGCGCGCGGTTGCTGGCCGTTGAACGGCTGACCGATCCGGCCGAGATCGAAGGCGTGGCCATGCGCGGCGAGCACGCCGACGCCGCCGTGGCGGCGGTCGATCGCCTGGTGAACCCGACGACCGAGACGCTGACCGCCCTCAGCCAGAAGGCCCGCGCCAAGGCGGCGCAGAAGAAGGCCCGCACGCTGCTCAAGGCGAGCGAGCCGGCGCCGGTGGCCGTCGAGTCGGGTCCGGCCTTCAAGGAGTCCGATCAGCAGACGGCTCGCGATCTCGTCACGCAGATGACCGCGCTGTCGGCCGTCGCTGACTTTACGCAGTTGCGCGAAGCCTATGCCGCCGGCCGCGTGGCCTGGGTCGAGCTGCTCGCCGATGCCGACATCCAGGACACCATCCAGGCCAATTTCGAAAGTGCGTCCGAGGTGGTGCGCCAGCGGTTGGCGGCGGACGAGGCCGCGCGCGCCGACGCCGAGCGCCAGCGCCGGGCCCTCGAACAGGAACAGGCCGACCGCATCGCGGTGTGTGCCTCGGTTGAAGGCCTGAGCGGCGAAGATGTTGTCGATCGCCTGGCCGCGTCGCGGGCGACGTGGGACGGCATGCCGGCCATGCCCGAGACGTGGGCGGCGGAACTCGATCGCCGCTTCGCCGAGGCGTGCCGCGCCGCCGAACGCCGTCACGAACGCCGCCTGCAGGCGAAGCAGTCGGCCGAGCGGCTGCCGGCGCTGGTGCCCGAGGTCGAGGCGCTGTCGGCGAACCCGTCGTACGCCGACATTCGCAGCCAGTGGTACGCGCTGCGCAAGCAGTGGCAGGCGATTGCCCGTGACGTCGAGATCGATGCCGAGTTGACCGCGCGTTACGAGGCGGCCGCCCAGGTGCTTGAAGGGCACGAACAGGCGTATCGCGACACCAAGGGGCAGCAGCAGACGCAGAACCTGCAGCGGCTGCAGGCGATGCTGCAGAAGTTCGAGACCCGCGCCTCGGCCGAGGGCCTCACGCTCAAGCAGACCGATCAACTGCTGAAAGACGTCAAGCTGGCCGTCGGCACCATGGGGCCGCTGCCCACCAAGCAGGATCGCGAGGACCTGATGGTGCGGCTGCAGGCGGTGCGCACGTCGCTGACCCCGCGCATCCAGGAACTGCGCGAGGCCGAGGAGTGGAAGCGCTGGGCGAACGTCCAGGTGCAGGAAGAGCTGTGCGCCAAGATGGAAGCGCTCATCCCGCTCGCCGAAACCGATCCCGAAAAAGCGTCGAACGAGATGCGCACCTTGCAGGAGCGGTGGAAGCCGGTCGCGGCCGCGCCCCGCTCGCAGGCCGAGACGCTGTGGACCCGCTTCAAGGCGGCGCAGGAGCAGGTCTACGACAAGTGCAAGGACTTCTTCGCCAGCCAGGCGACCGAGCGCGTCGAGAACCTGGCGAAGAAGGAAGCGCTGTGCGTGCGCGCGGAGTCGATGGCCGATTCCACCGACTGGGTGAAGACCGCCGACGCCATGAAGACGCTGCAGGGCGAGTGGAAGGCCATTGGCCCGGTGACGCGCGGCAACGAAAAGGCGGTGTGGGAGCGCTTCCGCGCCGCCTGCGACAGGTTCTTCACGCGCCGGCAGGAGGACCTGAAGCAGCGCAAGCAGGACTGGACCGAGAACCTCAAGCGCAAGGAAGCGCTGGTGGCCGAAGCCGAGCAGCTGTCGCAGTCGACCGAGTGGGAACAGGCCGCGTCGCGCATCAAGCGGCTGCAGGTCGAATGGAAGACGATTGGCCCGGTCAAGAAGAGCAAGTCCGACGCCATCTGGAACCAGTTCCGCGCCGCGTGCGACCTGTTCTTCGAGCGATTCAAGAACCGTGACTCGGCGGCGCTGACCGGCAAGCTGGTCGATCGCGAATCGGCCGTCACCGAGCTCGAGGCACTGGTGCCGGCGGCTGATGCCGCCGAGGCGCCGCCGCCCGACGACTTGTACGCCAAGGTGCAGGCTGCGCGCGCCCGCTGGGTCCAGGGGCCCGAGTTACCGCGGCACACGCTCGCGCCGCTGTCCGACCGCATCAACGCGGCGTTGTTCGCGCTGGTCACCCGCTGGCCGGACGGGTTCCAGGGCACCGACCTTGATCCCGAGCTGACCCGGGGCAAGATGGAGAAGCTGGTGGCCAAGGTCGAGAAGCTGTTGCCGACCGAGTCCGCCGAACCGGCGAAGAACCTGTCGCCGGCCGAACTGCTGGCGCGGCAATGGCGCGAAGCCCTGGCCGCCAACACGATGGGCGCCGGTGCCGCGCGGCAGGCCGAGGACGCGCGCCAGCGCGCCGCCGAGCAGGAAGTGCGCAGCGCGCAGGCCGCGTGGGCTCGCATGGGGCCGCTCTCGCCGGATCAGCGCAAGCCGCTGCAGGATCGCTTCGATCGCGCCGTCCGCAAGTTCCTCGAGCTGAAACGCCGCAGCGCGGCCCGGACCTAGGGCGCGGTGGTGCGTTCAGGCTCGGTCAGCCATCTCGGCTGCCCGCTGCACTACACGATCCGGGGCCACCGCCCCGCCGTGCTGTTCAACAGGAGGTAAGGAGATAAGGAGTTACTCCTGATCTCTTTATCTCCTGTTAGACTTTCCGGGCCATGAAGAAGCTTGCCCTGCTCTGCGTTCTCGCCCTCGCCTCCTGTTCGTCGCAGCCGGCCGCGCCGCCTGCCAGCCCTGAAGTCGCCGCCTGGCAGAAGCGCGCCGACGGCGTCACGATCATTCGCGACGACTGGGGCATCCCGCACATCTACGCCAAGACCGACGCCGACGTCGTCTTCGGGCTGATGTACGCCCAGGCCGAAGACGACTTCAACCGCGTCGAGGCCAACTTCATCAACTCCCAGGGCCGGCTGGCCGAAGCCGAAGGCGAGGCCGAGATCTACCGCGACCTGCGGATGAAGCTCTTCATCGACCCGGCGAACCTGAAGGCCGACTACGCCCAGGCCGAACCGTGGCTCAAGGCGCTGATGGACGGCTGGGCCGACGGCCTCAACTTCTACCTCGCGACCCATCCCGAGGTGAAGCCTCGGGTCATCACGAAGTTCGAGCCGTGGATGGCGCTGAGTTTCAGCGAAGGCAGCATTGGCGGCGACATCGAGCGCGTCAACATCGGCCAGCTCGAAGCCTTCTATGGGGCGGCGGCACCGCCGACCAGCACCGCCCGCTTTGACTCCACGGATTTCCTGGCCCCGCCGGAAGAGCCGCGTGGCTCGAACGGTTTCGCCATCGCCGGCGCCAACACGGCGTCGGGCAAGGCGCAGTTGCTGATCAACCCGCACACCTCGTTCTTCTTCCGCGAAGAGGCGCAGATGGTCAGCGAAGAAGGCCTGAACGCCTACGGCGCGCTGACCTGGGGCCAGTTCTTCATCTACCAGGGCTTCAACGACAAGGCCGGCTGGATGCACACCAGCAGCAGCGTCGACAACATCGACGAGTATCTCGAGACGGTCACCAAGAAGGCCGATGGCACTTACACCTATCGTGTCGGGACCGAAGAGCGGCCGCTCACCGCGACCAAGATCACCGTGCCCTACAAGTCGGGCGCCGGCCTGGCCAACAAGGAGTTCACCGTCTACCAGACGCACCGCGGGCCCATTGTCCGCTCGGTTGACGGCAAGTGGGTGAGTGTCCGGCTCATGAACGAGCCGCTCAAGGCGCTCGAGCAGTCGTACCGGCGAACCAAGGCCCGCAATCTCGACGAGTACAAGAAGGTGATGGCGCTGCACACCAACTCGTCGAACAACACGCTCTACGCCGATGCCGACGGCAACATCGCGTATTTCCACTCGAACTTCGTCCCGAAGCGCGACCCGAAGTTCGACTGGTCGAGGCCGGTTGACGGCACCAATCCGGCGACGGAGTGGAATGGCCTGCACGCGTTCGACGAATCGCCCAACGTCGTGAACCCGCCGAATGGCTGGGTCTACAACACCAACAACTATCCGTACTCGGCGGCGGGTGCGCACAGCCCCAAGCAGAAGGACTTCCCGGCCTACATGGACACGGGCAGCGAGAACCCGCGTGGCGTGCACGCGATCCGGGTGCTCGACGGCAAGAAGGGCTTCACCGTCGATTCGCACATCGCCGCGGCCTACGACAGCTATCTGCCGGAGTTCGAGATCCAGATTCCGCTGCTGCTGAAGGCGCATGCCGCGGCGCCGGCCTCGAATCCCCTGAAGGCCAAGGTCGCCGACCAGGTGGCCGCGCTCAAGGATTGGGACTACCGCTGGTCGGTCACCTCCGTGCCGACCTCGGTCGCAATCTTCTACGGCGAAGACCTCTGGCAGCGCGTGGCCCCGGCGGCCCGTAAGGCCGGCGTCAACACCTACGAGTACATGAAGAGCAAGGCGACCGCGCAGGAGCGCCTGGAGTCGCTGGCGGCCGCGGCCGACAAGCTGCAGGCTGACTTCGGGAAATGGCAGACCCCGTGGGGCGACATCAACCGCTTCCAGCGCAACGACGGCAACATCGTCCAGAAGTTCGACGATGCGAAGCCGAGTACGCCGGTGATGTTTGCCTCGGCCCGTTGGGGCTCGCTGGCGTCCTTCGGCTCGCGCGCGTATCCGGGCACGAAGAAGTGGTACGGCACCAGCGGCAACAGCTTCGTCGCGGTCGTCGAGTTTGGGGACCGCGTGACGGCCAAGGCCGTGACCGCCGGCGGCGTGAACAGTGTTCCCGGTTCAAAGCACTTCAACGACCAGGCCGACCGCTACGCCACCGGCAACCTGCGCGACGTCTATTTCTATCGCGAGCAGCTCGAGGGCCACACCGAGCGGACCTACAAGCCGGGCCAGAAGTAGTGACGCGAGCGAGCGGACCGTTGGACCTGAAGCCAGGCGTCAGCCATCGGTCAAGCGAAGATGTTCGAAGCCGACGCCAGCCTCTTCGTCCCGGCCGGCTTTACTGACGACGAGCGCGGTGTTGAGAGGCTGGGCGCCGGTGTAGAACGGCGTGTGCGGCTCGCCGCCCGGCTGGGGTGCGGTCGTCAGGTAGAGATCCTGGACGACCCCGGCCTCGATCAACTGGGTCGTCAGCGTCCGGCCGCCAATGCACGAGACTCGCGTGATGCCATGGTCCGCGCGCAGGGTCTTCAAGCCGGCGATGACATCTGACTCTCGACCGCCGCTCAGCACCTGGATCCACGGGCGTCGCCTGGTGTGCGGTTCCAACGCCTCCGCCCCGGTGTCATCAGTCAGGATGAAGACCCGCAGCTCGGGGACGTTGAACATCAACGCGGACTCGATGTCCAGGTCCCCGCTGCGCGTGGCCACCACCTGCGCGGGATAACGGTCGAGCCCCAGGGCCATTCGCAGCGCCACCAATTCGGGATGCCAAATGGCCATGACCATCTGTGCGCCGCGAATCGTTGAAGCGCCGGTGAAGATCGCGTCGGCGTGAGCGCTCGACAGACCCTCGTAGACCAGGTGTTTGTCAGTCAGGCCGCCGCCCAGATCCATGGGATTGTCGGCACCGGTGTTCCCGTCTGAGGATTGAACGAACACGGTGTTCACCGCTGGTAGCGCCGGGTGGGTCGCGTCGGATTCGAAGAACGGGCCATCGAAGCGCTCGCTCGCCCACGCGTTGGTGATCGATCGAAGACCGAGCTCGGCACCGTGGGATTCGGTCGTGACATATCCCGGGATGCGCGCCGTCACCGCGGCCGTGGTCTTCTGGGCGACGAAAGCGGCAAAGCGTGTGGCCCACTCCATGCCGCTGATCCTATCAGCCTGATCCTCCGCCCTCTTTGATAGATTGTTGCGGTGATTGCCCCGAAACCCGTCGTGCTGGAACGTCACGGCGTCAGGCTCGAGCCACTGGTTCTTGAACATCGGAATGGACTGGCCGCCGCTGCTGCCGATGGTGAACTGTGGAAGCTCTGGTTCACCTCGGTTCCCGACGCCGCCGGCACCGCTCCCTACATTGCCGCTGCCCTGAAGGGGCAGGCCGACGGACACATGCTGCCGTGGGCCGTGCGCGATCTCACTGACGGTTCGATTGTTGGCAGCACGCGCTACCACGACATCGTTCCGGTGATCGACCGCGTCGAGATTGGCTACACCTGGTATGCCGCGCGTTGCCAGAGGAGCCACGTCAATACCACCTGCAAGCTCCTGCTGCTGTCGCACGCGTTCGACACCCTTGGCTGCAAGGTGGTCGGCCTGCGCACCGACAACTTCAACTTCGTGTCGCAGAAGGCGATCGAGGGGATCGGCGCCAAGAAGGACGGCGTGTTACGCCACCACCAGGCCAGGCCCGATGGCAGCGTGCGTGACAGCGTGCTCTATAGCATCCTGGCCACTGAATGGCCCGACGTGAAGCGGCACCTCGAACTGAGGCTTAATCGGCGTTAGGGTCTTCGAGGTAGGTGTAGCCCTGCAGCGCCTCTTCGTAGAAGCGCAACAGGCGCCCGGCTTGCGGGTCTTCCATCCGGTTGGCGTTGACCGCTTGTTCCACGTCGCGCCGCAGCTTGCCCATCAGCATTTCGGGCTCGAACTCGACGTACTTCAGCACCTCGCTGACCGTGTCGCCTTTGATGATGTGCTCGACGCGCGCGCCTTCGGTGTGGTCAATGCCGTTCTCGCCGAGCGAGATGTGCACCGCATGGGTGTCGCCGAACAGGTTGTGGAGGTCACCCAGGATCTCCTGGTAGGCGCCGACGAGAAACACGCCCAGGTAATACGGCTCGCCGTTGAAGCGGTGCAGCAGGATCGTCTTCTTGACGTCGCGGCGATCGATGAACGAATCGATCTTGCCGTCCGAGTCGCAGGTGATGTCGCTCAGCACCGCGTGTTCGGTCGGCCGCTCGTTAAGGCGGTGGATCGGCATCACCGGGAACAGCTGCTTGATCGCCCAGCTGTCGGGAATTGACTGGAACAGCGAGAAGTTGCAGAAGTAGGTGTCTGACAGCAGCTCTTCGAGCGCCTTCAGTTCTTCCGGGACCTCCGGCATTTCCTTGCAGAGCTTGTTGATCTTGTCGCAGATCGCCCAGTACAGGTTCTCGGCGTGCGAGCGCTGTTCGAGCGACAGGTAGCCGCCGCTGAACAGGTTCATGGCCATGTCGAGTGCCTGCTGCGCGTCGTGGTAGGTCTCGGTCGCATTGCGCCCGGTCACACCGTGATACGCCTCGATCAGGTCCACCAGTGGCCGTTCGAAGTCGTCCTTCACCTCGGTCGGGATCGTCTCCTCGCCGAAGTTGAGCGTGCCGAGCACGTTGAAAATCAACATGCTGTGATACGCCGAAATCGCCCGCCCGCTCTCGGAGATGATCGTCGGGTGCGTCACGCCGGCCTCGTCGCACACCGTCTGGATGTGATACACGACGTCGTTGGCGTATTCCTGGAGGGTGTAGTTCATGGACGACTCGAAGTTGGTCTGCGAGCCGTCGTAATCCACGCCCAGGCCGCCGCCGACGTCGAGAAACTGCAGTCCGGCGCCCTGCTTGGCCAGCTCGCAGTAGACGCGCGCCGCCTCGTTGAGGGCGCCCTTGATGATGCGGATGTGCGTGATCTGGCTGCCCAGGTGGAAGTGCAGCAGCTTCAGGCAGTCTTCCATGCCGCGCTTCTTCAGTTCCTCGAAGCCGCGCAGGATCTCGGTGACCGTCAGGCCGAACTTCGAGCGGAAGCCGCCCGACGACTGCCAGCGGCCCGAGCCGCGGGCCGCGAGCTTGACGCGCATGCCGATGTTCGGGCGCACGCCGACCTTCTCCGCGTACTCGAGCACCAGGTCGAGCTCGGTGTACTTTTCGACCACCGGGATGATCTGCCGGCCCATCTTCTGGGCCAGCATCGCCATCTCGATGAACTCGTAGTCCTTGAAGCCGTTGCAGATGATCGGCGTGTCGTTGGTGGCCATCGCCGACACGGCCAGCAGTTCCGGCTTGCTGCCGGCCTCCAGGCCGAAGCCGTACGGGGCGCCGAAGTTCAGCACCTCCTCCACGACCTGCCGCTGCTGGTTGACCTTGATCGGGTAGACGCAGACGTACTGGCCCTGGTACTGGTTCTGGTTGATGGCGCTTTGGAACGCACCGTGAATCTCGCCCAGCCGGTGCTTGAGGACGTCGGTGAAGCGGAGCAGGATCGGCACCGCGAGGCCGCGCAACTGCAGCCGATCGATCAAGCGCTTGAGATCGACGCCGCGCAGCGGATCCTTGTTCGGGTGGACTTGCAGGTGGCCTTGTTCGCCCACCGAGAAGTAACCCTGGCCCCAGCGGGGGACGTCGTATAACTCGGCGGCTTCGGTGGCCGACCACGGGGTGCTTCCGGGGCTGATGCCCGCGTTCAGGCTTCCGCCTGCAACTTTGCTCATCTTCTGGATAAACAGAATAAACGGAAAAAACCTGACCGGCCCAGTTTTTTTCCGGTTGCCGGCAAAACTGTCGGCTCCGGCTTCAGCCGGAGCGTTAAGCTCTTGATCATGTCCGACCCATCTTCGGCGGCGTCATCCTCGGCGCCGCGCCCATTCCGGTTCGTCCAGAATGACGGCCACAGAGTCGACACAGACTAGCCACCGATGATTGCCGCTTACGCGCCTGGTTCCGTCTCGAACGTCGCTTGCGGCTTCGATGTGCTCGGTTTCGCCCTCGACGAACCCGGCGACATCGTCATTGCCGCGCAAAAGGACGGCCCGGGTGTCACGATTGCCGCCATTGACGGCGATGGCGGCCGGTTGCCGACTGATCCAGCCAGGAATACCGCCGGGGCCGCAGTCCAGGCCTTGCTGCAGCGTCTCGAAACCACCCGGGGCGTCTCATTGACCATCCACAAGGGCCTGCCGCTCGCCAGCGGCGTTGGCAGCAGTGGCGCCAGCGCGGTGGCCGCGGTGGTCGCCGTCAACGAACTGCTCGGCCGGCCGGCGACCCTCGAGCTGCTGCTGGCGTGCGCCATGGCCGGCGAGCAGGCGGGGTGTGGCGCTTCGCATCCCGACAACGTGGCGCCCTCGCTCTACGGCGGATTCATCCTGGCCCGCGGCGCCAACCCTCCCGACATCGTCCGGCTGCCGGTACCCGATGGGCTGGCGTGTGCGGTCTTGCATCCCCACGTGGAGGTGCAGACCGGCGCCGCGCGGGCGTTGCTTGGCGACCAGGTGAACCTGCGCGACGCGGTCCGGCAGTGGGGCAATGTCGGGGCGCTCGTGGCGTCGTTATTCAACGGCGACCAGGCGCTGCTGTCGCGCTCGCTCGAGGACGTGATCGCCGAGCCCAAGCGCGCCTCGCTGGTGCCGGGCTTCCACGCCGTGAAAGCCGCCGCGCTGGCGGCTGGCGCGCTCGGCTGCAGCCTGTCGGGATCGGGACCGAGCGTGTTCGCTCTCGCCAGTTCACTGGAGGTGGCGAGGCACGCCGGCGAGGCGATGCAGCACGCGTTCAACGCCGAGAGCGGCGTCGGCGCCGATTTGTGGGTGTCGCTGGTCGGCCGCCAGGGCGCGCGGGTGATCTCGTGATTTGCATCAGCACACGGGGCAAGGCGCCGGCCGTGCCCTTCCGCCAGGCGGTCGTGGCGGGGTTGGCCCCCGACGGCGGCCTGTATGTGCCCGCCAGCTTGGAACGCCGGCCCGACGCGTGGTGGCAGTCGCTGCGGGGAGCGTCGTTACCGGACGTGGCTGTCGCCATGGCTCAGGCGTTGCTGGGCGACGAGTTTGACGAGGCCGAGTTGGCGGCCCTGATTCGCGACGCGCTCAACTTTCCCGTGCCGATCGTCCGCCTCAATGAGTCGTTGCGGGTCGTGGAGCTCTTTCATGGTCCGACGTTCGCGTTCAAGGACTTCGGCGCGCGCACACTGGCCCGATTCCTCTCGCATATCGACCTGTCTACCGACGCGCCTCGCGAGAAGGTGGAGGGACTGACGATCCTGGTGGCGACCAGCGGCGACACCGGCAGCGCCGTCGCCCAGGCGTTCTGGGGCGTGCCGCGCACCCGCGTGGTGGTGCTCTATCCCGACGGCCAGGTCAGCGCCGTGCAGGAGGCGCAGTTCGCGACCCTCGGCGGCAACGTCATGGCGGTGGCCGTCGCCGGCACCTTTGACGATTGCCAGGGCCTGGCGAAGCAGGCGTTCGCGGACCAGGACCTGCGGCAGCGTGTGCGGTTGACCTCGGCCAACTCGATCAGCCTGGGGCGGCTGGTGCCGCAGATGTTCTATTACGCCCATGCCGCGCTGAACGCGCCGCCCGGCGCGCGGGTCGTGATCTCGGTGCCGAGCGGCAACTTCGGCAACCTGGTGGCCGGCGTCATGGCCTGGCGAATGGGCGCGCCGATCGACGGCTTTGTAGCCGCCACCAACGTCAACGACACGGTCCCGCGGTACCTGCAGACTGGCCGCTACGAACCGCGACCCTCGATCGCGACCGTGGCGAACGCCATGGATGTCGGCGCGCCCAGCAACTTCGAGCGCCTGGCATGGCTGTTCGACGGCGATCGCGGCGCCATGAGCAGCCTGATCACGGCGAGCGCGCATACCGACGCCGACGTGAAGCGGGCAATCGCTGAGTTGCACGAGCAATACGGATACGTTGCCGATCCCCACACGGCCATCGCCTACCTCGGCACGCAAGCACCCTGGGCCCCCGGCACCTCGGGTCCCTCGAACCCTGGCACCGTGGCACCCTGGCACCTGTGCTTGAGCACCGCGCATCCCGCCAAGTTTCGGGAGGTGGTCGAGCCGGCCATTGGCCAAGCCGTGCCGCTACCGGGGCCGTTGGCCGAGGCCCTGGCGCGCCCGCGGTCGGTCGAGCGCATCAGTCCAACGCTGGGACAGCTCGCGAACTTGCTATGATCGCAGGATGTCTTCGCCCGCCCCGGCGCCTTCGACTCAGGTCCCCACGCGCGAGTCGCTCGATCCCCGCTACACCTGGGACCTGACTTCCATCTTCCCGAGCTGGGAGGCATGGGAGGCGGCGTTTGCGGACCTCGATGCCGGAATCGAGGCCTACAAGCAGTACCAAGGAACCCTCGTGCAGGGTGCCGATCAGCTGCTGCGGGCCTTGAAGGACCGCGACGAGCTCGACCAGTTGAGCTACCGCGTGTGGTATTACCCCGCGCTGCAGTACGACGAGGACCAGCGCAACAACACCGTCAACGCCAAGCGCCAGCGCGTGCAGTTGCTGTTTGCCAAGTGGCAGCAGGCGATCTCGTGGTTCCAGCCGGAGTTGCTGGCCCTGCCGATCGAATCGGTGCGCGAGTGGATGGCGGAGTCGCCGGCGCTCGGCCTTTACCGCTTCGCCGTCGAAGAGGTGTTCCGGCTGCAGGCGCACGTGCTGAACGAGCAGGGCGAGAAGCTGTTGTCGCTGTCGGGACGCCTCGGCGGCGTGCCCAAGGATTCGTACGCGGCGTTGTCGACGGCCGACGCCCGCTTTCCGACCATCACCCTGTCGAATGGTGAATCGGTCGAGGTCAGTTACGGGCAGTACCGCAAGTTGCTGGCGACCTGCCGCGCGCAGGCCGACCGCAAGCTGGCGTACGAAGCGTTGTACGACACCTACATCGGCACCATCAACACCTACGCCACGCTCTATAACGGCGTGATGCAGAGCGATTGGTTCGAGGCCCGTGCCCGTGGCTACCAGACCACGCTCGACGCGGCGCTGTTTGGCAACGCCATTCCCACCAGCGTCGTGGAGAACCTGATTCGCGAGGCCAAGCACGGCGTGGCCCCGTTCCGGCGCTACCACCGGCTGCGCAAGCGCGTGCTCGGGCTCCAGGACTACTACGTGTTCGACGCCTTCGTTCCGCTGGTCGATTCGAACGAGCGTTACCGCTATGACGAGGTCCTTGACTGGATCATCGAAGCGGTCGAGCCGCTCGGCGCCGAGTACCAGGCACGGGTGCAAAAAGCATTCGCCGAACGCTGGATCGACGTCTACGAGAACCAGGGCAAGCGCAGCGGCGCGTACTCGGCGCCGGTCTATGGCGCCAACCCGTACATGCTGCTGAACTACAACGACACGCTCGACGCGGTGTTCACGCTGGCCCACGAGTTGGGACACTCGCTGCACACGCTGCTGTCGCAGGAAACGCAGCCGTTTGTCTATTCCGGCTACACCATCTTTGTCGCCGAAGTGCCCTCGACCCTCAACGAGGCGCTGCTGCTCGAGCTGATGCTGGCGCGCGCCAAGACGCGCGAAGAACGGGCGGTCCTGCTGCAACACGCCATCGACAACATCGTCGGCACCTTCTACAACCAGGTGCTGTTTGCCGATTTCGAGCTCGCGGCACACCGGCTGGTCGAGGCCGACCAGCCGATCACCGCCGAAATCCTCAGTGGCATCTACCAGCGGTTGCTGGGCGAGTATTGGGGCGATGCGTTGTCGGACGATGCGAGGGCCCAACACACGTGGGCTCGCATTCCGCACTTCTTCCAGTCGCCGTACTACGTGTACCAATACGCCACCTGTTTCGCATCGACCGCGAGACTGATGGAGGAGATTAGCGGCGCCCATGGCGCCGCCCGCGCCGAGGTCGTGACGCGCTACCTGGACCTGCTGCGGTCAGGCGGCTCCGCTCACCCCATGACGCTGCTCAAGCGCGCCGGCGTTGACCTGTCGCAGCCCGACACCGTGCGAGCGGTGGTCGCCCAGCTCGACGGGTTGGTGACTCGCCTGGAAGCGGAACTCGGCTAGGGCGCGGGCCCCACCAGGCGGCCGAGTTGCACGGGCACCCTGGTTTATGTATCATCTCATTTATCCGGATTGACGGATAAATGACGCAAATCCTGGACCACATGGCCGCGCTGGCCGACCCGATTCGCTGCCGGATGCTCCTGCCTCTCGAACGGCACGAGCTGACCGTCAACGAAATTTGCTCGGTGCTCCAGCTGCCCCAGTCCACCGTCAGCCGCCACCTGAAGACGCTGGCCGACGATGGGTGGGTGGTGTCGCGCCGCGACGGCACGAGCCGTTTCTATGGCATGACGTTCGACGGCCTGGACTCGGGCGCGCAGCGGCTCTGGCCCCTCATTCGCGAACAGGTGTCGTCGACCAACGGCGCCGAGCAGGACGAGCGGCGTCTGAAAAGCGTGCTGTCCCGGCGCCGCTCGAAATCCGAGGCCTTCTTCGCGTCCGCGTCGGGACAGTGGGACCACCTGCGCGCCGAGTTGTTCGGCGATCGGTTCCATCTACACGCGTTATTGGCTTTGATCGACGCCAGCCTCACGGTGGGCGATCTTGGCTGCGGCACCGGCCAGGTGAGCGAGCTCATCGCGCCGCATGTTGCGAAGGTCATCGCCGTCGACGGCTCCACTGACATGGTGCAAGCCGCCCGCAAGCGCCTGAAGGGAGCGCTGCACGTCGAGGTGCGCCGCGGCGACATGGAAGCCCTGCCGATTGACGATGCCCAGCTGGACGTCGCCATCCTGGCCCTGGTGCTGCACCATGTGCCGGAGCCGGTCCGCGCACTGGGTGAGGTCCACCGCGTGCTGAAGCCCGGCGGGCGCGTGCTGATGGTCGACATGCTGCCGCACGACCGGCAGGAGTACCAGCAGCAGATGGGTCACGTCTGGCTTGGCTTCTCCGAGAAGGCCATCAAGAAGCATCTCGACGCCGCCGGCTTCGAGATGCCCGCGGTCAGGCCCCTTCCCACCGAACCCGACGTGAAGGGGCCGAGCTTGTTTGTCGCCACGGCGAAAAGAGTTTCGAAACACGCATAACCAACCACGAATAACGAAGAACGAAAGCAAACAGGAGACCGAAGCATGGCAACTGCAGTGAGCGAAATGCACGCGTTTGATCTGGCCAAAAAGGCCGGCCGTGAACCCTTCAAGGTGCGCGACCTTGGCCTGGCCGAGTTTGGCCGCAACGAGATTCGCCTCGCCGAGCACGAAATGCCCGGGCTAATGGCGCTGCGCACGCGCTATGCCGGCAAGACGCCGCTCGCCGGCGCCAAGATCATGGGCTCGCTGCACATGACCGTGCAGACCGCCGTGCTGATCGAAACGCTGACCGCGCTCGGCGCCGACGTGCGGTGGGTCAGCTGCAACATTTTCTCGACGCAGGACAGCGCCGCGGCGGCGGTGGCCGTGGGCCGTCCCGAAACCGGCGGCACGCCGGCCACCCCGCGCGGCACCCCGGTGTTCGCGTGGAAGGGCGAAACGCTCGCCGAATACTGGTGGTGCACGGTCGAGGCGCTGAGGTGGCCCGACGGCAGCGGCCCGACCATGATTCTGGACGACGGCGGCGACGCGACCCTGTTCGTGCACAAGGCGCTCGAGTACGAGAAGGCCGGCAAGATCCCGGCGTTCAACCCCGACCAGGATCCGGAAGAGTGGGGCGTGATTCTCGAGACGCTCACCCAGGAACTGACGGCGCGTCCCGGCGTGTGGTCGAAGATCGCGCTCGGCATCAAGGGCGTCAGCGAAGAGACCACCACCGGCGTGCATCGCCTGTATGAGATGACCGCGGCCAACACGCTGCTGTTCCCGGCCATCAACGTCAACGACTCGGCGACCAAGAGCAAGTTCGACAACCTCTACGGCTGCCGCCACTCGTTGATTGACGGCCTGAACCGCGCCAGCGACGTCATGCTGTCGGCGAAGGTCGCCGTCGTGTTCGGCTACGGCGACGTCGGCAAGGGCTGCGCCCAGGCGCTCAAGGGCCAGGGCTGCCGCGTGATCGTGACCGAAATCGATCCGATCTGCGCGCTGCAGGCGGCCATGGAAGGCTACCAGGTCACGACCATCGAGGACGTGGTCGAGACCGCCGACATCTTCATCACGGCGACGGGCAACAGGAACATCCTGACCGTGGACCTGATGAAGCGCATGAAGGACAAGGCGATCGTCGGCAACATCGGCCACTTCGACAACGAAATCGACATGGCCGGCCTCGCCAAGGGCGGCGCCAAGCGGGTGCAGATCAAGCCGCAGTTCGACGAGTGGATCTTCCCGGCGGAAGGCAAGCGTCCCGAGCACAGCATCCTGGTGTTGGCCGAAGGCCGCCTGCTGAATCTTGGTTGCGCCACCGGCCACCCCTCGTTCGTGATGTCGTCCTCGTTCACCAACCAGGTGCTCGCGCAGATCGACCTGCACCTGAGCATGAACGGCGAGCCGACCCTGTCGGGCACCAACTATGACGCCAAGCGCGTCTACATCCTGCCGAAGAAGCTGGATGAGGAAGTGGCGCGGCTTCACCTCGGCCAGCTGGGCGTCAAGCTCACGACGCTCAGCAGGGAACAGGCCGACTACATCGGCGTGGCGGTCGAAGGGCCGTACAAGCCGGCGCACTACCGCTACTAGTCATGCGCACGCCGTGGTTGTGGGTGGCCTGTTGCTGCGCGGTGATGGCCGCGTGCGGCGGGTCCACCCCGACCGGCCCGTCGGCGGGCTCGTCACTGTCGCGGACGCGCTTTCTCGCCTTTGGTGACAGCCTGACGGCCGGGGAGATCACCGCCCCGGTGGCGAGTGGCGAGGCGGTCCATGGGCCGATGATTGTCGTGCCGGCGGCCTCCTATCCCGCACAGCTGTTGTCCATCGTCCAGGCGCGCTACCCAGCCCAGGCCGCGGCGTTCTCGATGAGCAATGCCGGCAAGCTCGGCGAGTTCGTGCAGGACGGCGCCGACCGGTTTCCCGGGACGCTCGCGGCGAGCCAGGCTGAAGTGGTGCTGCTGATGGAGGGCCTCAACGGACTGCTGCAGGTGGGGCCGGATTTCTCATCGGAGTTCATGCGCGACATGGTCCGCACCGCGACCGCTCAAGGGGTGCGGGTGTTCGTCGCGTCGATGATGCCGACCATCGCGGGCCGGTCGCGGTCGGCCTCGTCGCTGGCGCTTGTCACCTACAACGGCAAGCTGCAGCAGATGGCGGCCGAGGAACGCGTGGTCTACGTGGATCTGTACAACGCGCTGCTGCCCGAAGCCCTCAGCGTGATCGGCGCCGATGGCCTGCACCCCACCGAAGTGGGATACCGGCGCATGGCCGAGGTCTTCTTCAACGCGATCCAGGCGAACCTGGAAGTCCGTTAGCCGGACTGGAAGGTCCGGCGCGACTTCAGAGAGACGTTCTGAGCCCGCCAGCCAACGGCACCTTCCAGTCGCCGGGCACCTGCACGCGCGGGTTGACGGCGGCAACCAGGCAAGAAGTTAATCGTCTCCGCAGGTAATCGGGAACCTCGCCCCCCCCGGCGGGTGTCATACCCGCTATGGCATTCGTTCGAACGACGGTTGTTCTGGGTCTGTTGTCGATCTTGGTCGGTGTGCCAGCGGCGGCCCAGGACACGACCGGCGCCGGTGCGGTCAGCGGCGTCGTGATCGACGCCGCCGGCCAGCGGGTCGTGGGCGTGCGGGTGTGCGCCCTCGATACCCCCACCTGCGTGACCAGCGACGCGCAGGGGGCGTTCCGCATCGGCGACCTGCGCGCAGGCTCATACCGGTTGGAGATCCTGCCCCCGGAGGGGTTGCCCTTTACCAGTGCCCCGGTGGATGTGCGAGCCGGCCTTGACGGCACGGTCGAAGTGACGCTGCCCAAGGTGCAGGGCCTCGAGCAGACCATCACGGTGACCGCTCCCGCCTTCCAGGCGCCCGAAGAGGTCAAGAACTCCGGTTTCCTGGTGCAGCCGCGCGAGATTCTGAAGAGCGCCGCAGCGCTGCAGGACGTGTCGCGCTACGTGCAGGGCCTGCCCGGCGTGGTGATTGGCTCCAACGACTTCCGCAACGACATCATCGTCCGCGGCGGCAGCCCGCTCGAGAATCTCTTCATCGTCGACAACGTCGAGATCCCGAACATCAACGCCTTCGCGAACTTCGCCTCGGCCGGCGGCACGGTCAGCCTGCTTGACGCCGAGTTGCTGCAGGACGTCACGTTCCTCACCGGCGGCTACCCGGCGCCCTACATCAACCGCACCTCGAGCGTGATGCAGGTGACGCAGCGCGAGGGCAACCGCCGGCAGTTTGGCGGATGGACGACGCTCGGGTTTGCCGGCGCCGGCGTGATTCTCGAAGGTCCCATCAACGCGGGCAAGGGCTCGTGGGTAGTGTCGGCGCGGCGCAGCTTCCTCGACGTCTTCACGGACGATGTCGGGTTTGGCGGCGTGCCGGTGAATTATTCGCTGAACTCCAAGATCGTCTATGACGTGTCGCCGCGCGATCGCCTCTGGCTGGTCAACATCGCCGGCGTTGACGAGATCCGCCTGGGCCTCAACGAGACGACCGACCTGGAAGAGGAGTTGGCGAATTTCGACATCCGCTACAACGGCTGGCGCACCGCCACGGGTTTCAACTGGCAGCGGATCTTCGGGCAGCGTGGCGTAGGCCTGCTCGGCGTGACCCATTCCGAGGCCAAGGTGGGGCAGCAGGTGAAAGACCTGGTGGCCACGGGGGTGCCGCCTGCCGGCACGCCGCCCGAGGACATCATCGCGCAGAGCCCGGTGGTGTACTTCGAGGACTCGCGCGAGGCCGAGACCACAATCAAGTACGACCTCACGGTGCACGTACCGTTCCTCGATACCGTGCAGGCCGGCGGCAGTTTCAAGACGTTCCGCATTAATTACGTGGCCGAGTCCCCATACGGCAACGACACGCCGTATTCTCCGGTGCCCGGCATCGACCCGTTCTATCTCGATACCGAGTTCCGGTCGTACCAGACCGGCGCCTACCTGCAGGCCACCAGGCAGGTGGCGTCGCGGGTCAACCTCACGCTGGGCGGCCGTTTCGATCACTACGACATCCTGTCGCAGGCCCGCTTCAGCCCGCGCGCGGGCGTCGAGGTGCGCCTGTCCGACACCTTGGCGTGGAACTCCAGCGTGGGTGCCTACTATCAACAGCCGGCGTTCCTGTTCGTGTCGGCGTTCCCGCAAAACGCGGCCCTTGTGCCGTGGCGCGCTGACCACTACGTGACGGGCCTCGCCTGGTCGGCCAGTGCCGACCTGCGCGTGACCGCCGAGGCGTACCGGAAGAACTACACCGAGTACCCGGTGGCGAGCGACCTGCCGTCCGTGTCGCTGGCCAACATCGGCGACACCTTCGACGTCCGGGAGATCCTGTTTCCGCTGACCAGCGCGGGGGAGGGTCACGCGGAGGGCGTGGAGCTGTTCGTGGAGAAGCGCCTGACTTCCAAGCTGTACGGCCAGGGGAACCTGTCGTTCTCGCGCACCCGTCATGCGGGCCTGGACGGCGTGCTGCGGCCCGGATCATTCGACTACCCGTTCGTGTTCAACCTGATCGGCGGCTACCGGCTGACGCCGGTGTGGGAGCTCTCCGCTCGCGTGTCATTCCTGTCGGGCCGCCCGTACACCCCGTACGACCAGGCCGCGTCCACGGCGCAGCGCCGCGGCGTCTACGACCTGACCCGCGTCAACGCCGAGCGCGCGCCCGACTACGGCCGCGTCGACCTCCGGCTGGATCGCACGTTCACCGTGGGCGGGCAGCCGCTGAACATCTTCCTCGGCGTGCAGAACGTGACCAACCGGAAGAACTTCGCCAGCTACAGCTGGAACCGCCGCACCAACGCGCAGCAGTTCGGCGAGCAGCAAGGCCTCTTCCCGATTCTCGGCTTCGACTGGCGATTCTGATCAGGGCAGGCTACTCTCCCCAGGCCGGCGGCGGCGTCGGCACGGCCCTGGTCAGGTCGAACTCGACGCGGAACGTGCGGCCACCGGGGCGGGTCAGCTCGTAGGCGAACATCCTGCCGGGATGCAGTTCCATGGCCCACGTGTTGGTGTTCGAGACCTCCCGCTTCTCGCGCGTGAACAGCGCCTGCGAGTCTGCGTCCACCGGGAACTCCTGGCGGGTGGCCGTGCCGGGGGCGGTCGACTGTCCCCCGTACATCGTCAGCACGTCGCTTGTGCCGTCCTCGTGCCGGTGGTCGTGCTTCAGGCGAAGCCGGTCACCGACGAGCGTCAGGACAAACGTTCGCGAGCGATCCTCGCCGACATGAAACGGCACCAGCACCCGGCCCGGCTCGCAGGTGCGCACGTGCATGATGAGGTTGCGGCCCTCGAAGGCATCGTTGGGCTGCGGTGGCTGATTCGTCACCACCCGCCCCGCGTACGCCTCACCGCACACGGTCCCGAGGCGCGCGAGGAAGTCGGCCGCCGCGGGCGTCGCCGCGGCCGTGGCCGGTCCGCGTGCCGATTGGGGTCCGGCGCAGCCGGCCAGGATGGTGGCGACCAGCACGGGCCAGACCTGACGCAAAACGGGCATGGTCAATTCTATCCTCCGCCACCGCCGAAACGCGGGTTGACGACGTTGTTGTTGATCGACCCGAAGCGGTAGGTGAAGCCCACCGACATGAAAAAGCGGTACGAGGTCGCGAGCTGGCGCTGGCGCGCGATGATTTCCTCGTCGGTGGCTTCGTTCCGTCTCAAGTAGAACTGGTCGTGCAGGATCTGGTAACTGCCGTCAAGGCGCAGCGAGAGTCCGCGCGTGATGCGCAGTTCGTTGTCGGCAAACAGGGCCAGGCGGTACTTGTCGGCGTCGCCGACGTAGTAGGCGCCTTCGACCGTGACGCTGACCGTGCCGAAGGGCTGCCTCAGGTTCAAATACGTCATCACCGTCTGGTCCCACTTCGTCTCCTCGGTCCTGCCGTAAATCGTGACCTCGTCGTAGACAAAACGGTTGAGACCGGTGGTCCACTGCACGGTCAGCTGACGATTAGTGGAGTCGCTGTAAGGAAAGACGTTGTACTCGACACCAGGCGCCGTCCGCAGGTTCAGCTTCTGGTTGTTGAAGCTGCTGCGTGACGTGCCGACCTTGCCGGCGACCGACCAGTGATCCCCCAGGCTTTTCACGGCCAGGCCGTTGACGTTCCAGCCGCGGCGAAACGAGCGGAACGTCTCGCCGTCGCTCAGCTCGTACGAGCTTTCGTTGTAGCTGACACCCGCGTTGAAGTTGAGTTTCCACTCCGCCGTGGTGCGGTTCGCCGAGTGGTTGGCGTTGAGGTTCTGGAAATCGCTGGTGGCTTCGCCGTTCAGGTTGAGGTTGAAGTTAGTGCGGAAGACCCAGAAGTTCCACGGGTCGGCCGCAGGGGTGGTCTGCAGCCCCGGCAAGGCCGCTGAGGTCGCAGCCACGCGCAGGCTCGTCCCGATCGGTGTCGCCGCCGCAAACCGCGCGAGGCCCAACCCGAAGACCTGGGTCAGGATCCGCCGGCGGCCGTCGTCGCTCTCGGCCGCTTCGCTGTGCCGCCGTAGCGTGTCTTCCTGGCCTGCCCACTGACCCTGGCCAATGAACCGGACGGTGTACTCCGTGCCGCCCCCGCCGGTCCCTTGCCCGGTGACTAGCACATGCACGTCAGCGTCCTTTTGATCGCGGACGTGGTCCAGCCACGCCAGTTCGGTACGGAAGAACTCCTGGTCGCACCCGCCGGCGCGGCAGTCCAGGAACACCCGCAGGGGCCGGTCGAGCGGCTGGAACGCCGGGAGACTCTGTCCGGCGGCGCCGCCTGCCAACAGGATCAGGCCGAGGGCGATGGTCAGGACTGATGGGCGCAGCGTCACTATTGGACTTTGCCGTCGAGAAGCTCGTACGCCCGCCGCATGCCGTGATTCGGTGTGAGGCCGGCGGTCCGGATCATCGGGTAGTTCGCGGCATTGCCGCGCAGGTCCGCCAGTGTGGCGGCTTCCTCCCACGGCGTGCCGGCCTGGTGGAACTTCTGCGCCTGCGCCCAGAAGTCACGCAGGTACGCCTGCCAGTGATCCAGCTTGGCCATGTCGGTGAACGCCGAGCCGTGCCCGGGCAGCACCGTGCCGAGGTCGAGTTGCTTGAGGGCCTGGATCGTGTCGATCCACTCGGGGATGAACGCATCGCCCAGGTATGACGTGCCGTTCACCAGCAGGTCGCCGGTCGCGACCATGCGCTCCTTCGGCAAGAAGACGACGACGTCGCCGGCGGTGTGGCCGCGGCCGAGGAACATGATGCGCACTTCGCGGGAACCCAGGTGCAGTGTCATGGTCTCGGTCAGCGTCATCGTCGGCGGTGTCGGCTTGACGGCGTTGGTGCCTTCGAGGAACGTCCGCTGGATCTCGAGCTGGGTCTGGAGAGTGGCGCGCGTCTTGTCGTCGGTGGCGGCCGCGAGGCGCTGTTCGAGCCCCTTGATGGCCGTGGCGAGGCCGCCGACGTAGAACTCGCGGGCGGGGGAGTCTTGTGACTTGCCGGCGACCATCTGCTGCCGCGCGAACTCGTGGCCGATGATCTGCACCTCGGGACCGTAGATCTGGTTCCCGTGTGAGTGATCGAAGTGATAGTGCGAGTTGACGACCCAGCGAATGGGCTTGGTCGTGATCGCCTTCAGCTCTTCGCGCAGCGCCCACGCGCCGCCGGGCGACACCTGTGAATCCACGACCAGGACGTCGCGGTCGCCTTCGATGATGGTCGCGTTCGACATCACCACCAGGCTGCCCGTGCCGACGGCGTGATACACGCCATCAGTAACCTTGTTGAAGGTCCACGCCGGCCCTTTGTAGTTCGTCCCCGGGGGGCGCGTCTCGGCCGGTGAGCCCTGCCGGGCGGCCACCGGCCCAAAGGCCAGGGCCATGGCGCCGACGGCGGCAAGGGTCAGGAGCAGGAGCGGTCGCTGGCGGGTCATGGTCCCGGGGATTTTAGCGCAGTCGGCACTAGTCTCCCCGGACCATCAGCGGATCTCCCGTTCCGCAGTCTCCGAAAACGTCCTCAACTGCAGCCCGGCTAGAACCTGAGACCGACCGAGAAGTTGAACTCGCGCGGCGCCTGGTAATCGCCGGTGCCGGTCGGCTGGCCGTAGTCGGGCCCAAAGGCGTAGTGAGTCCCCAGTATGGGCGTGGTCGTAAACGGGTTGAACAGCGCGTATTGCGTGTTGTTGGTGCGCGTCAGGATGGTCTCGTTGCCGGCCAGTTGGGCGGACTGGTTGAACAGGTTGAGCAACACGCCACGGAAAAAGACATCCACGCGCCCGGCGGCGCGCCGCGTCCACGACAGCGACAAGTCGGTCCGCCACAGGTCGTCATAGCGCTGGTCGCCACGCGGCCCGAAGTAGTAGGTCACGGTCGATGGGACCGACTGATACCCGGGGTTGGTGACGTAGCTGCGTGGGTCGATGGTGCCATCGGCGCTCGAAGCGTCCGAGGAATCCCAGCGCTCGAGCACGCCGAGGTCGAAGCGCCCGGCCGCCGCCGGTACGGGAAGGCGGTACTGGATCCAGCCGCGCATCTTGTGCCGCTGGTCGCCGGGGTTGTAGCCGGTCGGGAAGCTCCATGCCGCCTGCTTGTACTCGGGCTGGTCGTTGCCGGTGAACCGGATCGGCCCGCTGCCCTCGTCTTCGCCGGTGAAGTTGCCTTTCTGCCACGACAGCGTGTAGTTGCCGCCGAACTGCCAATCGGTGCCGAGGCGGTAGTTGGCCTGCGCGACGACGCCGTTGTAGGTGCGGTTGGCGAGGTCGGTGTTGCGCACGACGGTCAGGTCGTAGACCCGCCCGGTCGGGTCGGTGACCTTGCCGGTGGATGGGTCGCGGAAGTCGCCGTAGAAGTCGGCGTACGACCGGTGCACGAAGTCGAGGCGCACGCTGCCGACGTTGCCGATTTGTCGTGACAGGCCAGCCATCCATTCGTTCGAGTTCGGGGCCCGCAACCCGTCGCCGACGCTGACCGTCACGCCTGGGATGCTCGGCGCATTCCGCGTCGCGCGCGACGTCCCGCCGTTGGCGAAGAACCAATCAAACAAGATCGGCAGCGCCTGTTCGGCGGTGAGCAACGGCCGCGTGGGGTCGCTGTTGACGGCCGGGCCCTGATAGAAATAGCTGAAGGTGGCAGTCCGGCCACCGGCGGAGCCGGCATCGACAATGGCGGTGCTGATGCCGGTGACGTAACGGGCGTATCCGGCATTGGCGACCCACTTCCCGTCACCGGACAGATCCCAGGTGGCCCCGAGCCGCGGGCTCCAGGCGCTGTCCTCGACGACCTTGGCGCCCGCCTGGTCCTCAGATCGATTCCGGTCGTAGCGCAGGCCGAGGCTGAGGCTGAGCGTGTCGTTCAGCCGCCAGGTGTCGTTGGCGAAGAACGACTGCGTGCGGATGTCGTTGCCGACGCTCGGCGCCACCAGCGGCAAGTACTCAACGTAGGTGGTGTTGTCGCCCAGAAACACCGGGTAGATGTCCAGGCCCTGAATCACTGAGCGCGTGGCCTGGATGCGGTACGAACTGCCCGACTGGTAGTTGTCGTTCTTCCGCGTTTCCTGGTAGAAATCCAGTCCG
>JBEGVQ010000128.1:0-12081 GCA_041178345.1 Acidobacteriota bacterium
CCCATGGCGCGGGTCGCGACCTGGCCCACGCGCTTGCCGGTCGCCTTGTCGATGGCAAACAGGTGCGGACGGTTGTCGGCCGTCTGGCCGGTCGCCAGCAGCAGCGTCGAGGTGGCCGCCATCGCGGCGTGGCCGCGGCGGCCCCAGTTGGTCTCGAACGTCAGGCCCTTCATCAGCGGGTTGTTCTTGAACGCTTCCTGCTGAGCGGTCGGCATCTCACCGTGCGGGATCATCCACGCGTGATCACCAGTGTTCATGTTGATCGCGACAATGCGGCCGATCGGTCCCTTGAAGATGTCGGGAATGCCGAACAGCGGATCGTTCGGATCCGGCTTGGCCGGTGGCGCGCCTTCACCACGAGCCGTGGCGAACATGGCCAGCGTCGTGCCGGTCATCTTGTCGTTGTCCTTCTCCGCCGCCGGCGCGAGGATCGTCGGCGAGCAGCCGTTGAACGTCGTGATGAACAGCATGCCCGTCGTCGGGTCGGCCGCCGGTGGGCCGGTGATGTTCGCGCCACCCGCGCCGCCGGGGCAGATGTTCGCCGGGCCCTTGCCCTCCTTGTTGCCGCGGTGCGTCGGCGGGGCGAACAGGGGTGCCAACAGGTCACGTTCCTTGGCGCGCGCGAGCGCCAGGCGCTTGATCTCGGGCGTGTAATCGATCACGTCCGCTTCGGTCCGGCCCTGCTTGTCGAACGGCAGGGGCTTGGTCACGTGCGGCTGCGTCGCCGCCAGCTTCTCGGTGGGCACCAGCGACTGCGGTGCCGGTCGGTCAACGAAGGGCCAAATCGGCCGGCCGTTGGTGCGGTCATACGAGTAGACCCACGACTGCTTCGTCACCTGGAACAGGCCCGGGATCCGTTTGCCGTCGACGGTCACGTCCATCAGCACGGGCGCGGTTGGCGTGTCGTAGTTCCAGATGTCGTGACGCACCAGCTGGTGGTGCCACACGCGCTTGCCGGTCTTCACGTCGAGGGCAATCACGCTCGTACCGAACAGGTTGTCGCCCGGACGGAAGCCGCCGAAGTAATCGATGGTCGCGCCGTTGGTCGGGATGTAGACCAGGCCGCGGGCCGGGTCGGCCGACATTGGCGCCCACGACGAGATGTCGCCGGTCCACTTCCACGCATCGTTCTCCCACGTCTCGTGACCGAACTCGCCCGGCCGCGGAATGACGTGGAACTTCCAGAGGTACTTGCCGGTCTTGACGTCGTAGCCAAGGATGTCGCCGGGCACGTTCTCGACGCGGGTCTGGTTGTAACCCTGTTCGGCCGAGTTGCCGACGACCAGCGTGTCGTTGACGACGATGGGCGGCGAGGAGGTGGTGATGTAGCCGAGCGACAGGGGCAGGCCCTGCGCCGGGTCATACGGCAGCTTCGCGTTCAGCCACGGATCCCAGTCGGCGATCAGGTCCTTGAGCATGTCAACCGAACCGGTGGTCGGGAAGCCGCGCACGGGCACCGCGCCGCCCCACTTCTCGAGCGGCTGGCCGGTCTTGGCGTCGAGCGCGTGCAGGAAGAAGCCCGGGGTGGTGACGAACACCACGCCGCGGCCGTTGATGCGGCCGTAGGCCACGCCCTTGCCGTGGTTCGAACGCATCGAGTACGCGTGACGGGGCGTCTCGGGTTCCTGGAACGTCCACAGCGTCTTGCCGGTCGCCGGGTCCAGCGACACCACCGTGCGGCGCGGGCCCGAGGTGGTCAGCAGCATGCCATCGACGTAGATCGGCAGCGAACGGCCGTTGACGTCGCCGATGTCGACGCCCGGGGCCGACGCGGGACCCCATTCCCAGGCCACCGCCAGCGAGTTGAAGTTCGACGCGTTGATCTGATCGAGCGGCGAGTACCTCGTGGAGTCATTACCTCCCGTGATCGTCGTCCAGTCGGCCTTGTTCTGCGCGACACCGGCGAGTCCCGACAGGACCACCGCGATCGCGACCACCAATCCGCCCGCCAGCGTGTGGCGGGTCCAATTCCGAGATCTTCCCTTGCTCATCGGCACCTCAACAAAATAGCATCCGCCGGCCGGCTTCCCCGGCCTGGCAGTAACTCTAGGTATAGCGTCGCCAAGAGTGCCCTGACCACGTAATCCTGTCAACCATTTGCGCGGAGGGTGGGCGTAGTGTACAAGCTTAAAGCACACCCTTTCGGTCATCAGAACACCCATGTCGAGCGCGAAGCACCGGGGCCGGCGCGAGGGAACACCCCCCCGCCCTGAACAATCGTTTGGTACCCCACAGGCACGCTCGAGCGGCGTCCAGTTACTGCCGCTGGTGTTTACCGCCGGGCTGCTGGCCTTGACGTTATTGCCCCGCATACAGGCAAGTCAGGCCCTTTTGTGGTCATTTTGGGGGGCCGGCGCGGTCCTGCTGGCCTGGCTCGCGGTCATCTCCACCTACCCCAAGGCTACGGTGGACAAGTCCGGAAACGCGTGGGCCCCGGGCATTTACCTCACCCCGCCTCGTCCGCAGCACTACATCCAGGCCTGCTGCCACCTGACCGTTTACGCCTACTGGGGCTACTACTGGCGGCCGGTCTACGATTTCGCGCCGCTGCTGGCCGGCCAGCTCCTGTTCGCCTACGCCTTCGACATGCTGCTGTCGTGGTCGCGCCGCGAGCGCTACGGGCTTGGTTTCGGGCCCTTCCCGATTATTTTCAGCACCAACCTGTTCCTGTGGTTCGTGGACGACTGGTTCGCCTTCCAGTTCCTGCTGGTTGCGATCGGCTTTGCCGGTAAGGCGTTCGTCCGCTGGGAACGGGATGGGAAGCGCGTTCATATCTTCAATCCGTCGGCGTTCACGCTGGCCATTTTCTCGGTAGTGCTGCTGGCGACCGGCACGACGCACTTGACGTGGGGGCAGGAGATTGCCACGACCTTCAGCCTCGGCCCGAACATCTACAAGGTGCTGTTCGCCGTGGGGCTCGTGGTGATGTATTTCTTCTCGATCACGCCGGTCACCGCGATGGCGGCGCTCACGCTGTTTGGCGGCAGCCTGATCTACACCGCCATTACCGGCGTGCCGTACTTCGTGGATTCAGACATCCCGTCGGCGGTGTTCCTCGGGCTGCACCTGCTCGTGACCGATCCATCCACCTCGCCCCGCACGCCGCTGGGGCGCGCGATCTTCGGGGTGTTGTACGGGTTGGGCGTGTTCGGTCTGTATGCGCTGCTCGGCGCGATGGGCATGCCGACGTTCTACGACAAGCTGCTGTGCGTGCCACTGCTGAACCTGGCCGTGCCGGCGATCGATCGCGCGGTGCGTCATCTCGGCGAGCGGCCGTGGGTCCACGTGCTTGGCCTCGACCCGCCGCTTGGCCGCGCCAACCTGGCTCACATGGGCGTGTGGGCCCTCGTCTTCGCTGCGATGACCATGACCGGCGCGGCCGACGGGATGCACAAGGGCGATTCGCTGCCGTTCTGGCAGCAGGCGTGCGCCGCCGACAAGCCGCAGGCATGCGCGCGGCTGTTGCGAATCGAAGCGTCGTACTGCGGCGACAACGCCGGGTGGGCCTGCAACGAATTGGGACGTCACTACACCGAGGGTACGCTGGTGCCCGCCGACCCGGAGCGCGCGTTCGCGTATTTCTCGCGCGCGTGCGAGGCGCGCTTCCAGGCCGGATGCGTCAACCTGCTTGATCCGACCTCACCGGTGCGCGCCAATCCGCGGGCATTGGATCTGCGGCTGCTGTTGCGTGAGGGCGGCCCGAACCTGATGGAGATGGCCGAGCCCGAGCTCGAGGCGCGCGCGTGCAAGCACGGTTGGAGCTACGCCTGTGGCTCACCGGTCGCATCGCGATGACGGAGCGATTCAAGCCAGGGGGTTCACTCACCAGGGTTCGAACACGGGGGTTCAAGCACGGGGGTTCGCCGCGCGCCGCAGGCTTCTGCCTGGCCGCGATGGTCTCGGCCGTGATCGCCTCGACGGCCACGGCCGCACAGGTGCCGTCGATGGCGGGTTTTCCAGACTTCGTCGAGATCCCCGCGGGGCCGTTCACGATGGGGGCCGACCCGGCAACCGATCCGCGCGCCTTCGACAACGAGAGGTGGTCGCCGTCGCAGGGCGAAGGCACCGTTGAGGTGCCGGCGTTTTACCTCGCGCGGCACGAAGTCACCGTGGCGCAGTACGCCGCGTTCGTGAACGCGACCAAGGCGCCAGTCGATGCCAACACCCTGGCCGGCCAGCCCACGCATCCGGTGACGTTCGTCACCTGGCCCAACGCGATCGCCTACTGCCGCTGGCTCGAGAGCGTGCTGGCGACCGCGCCCGGTCCGGCGGGCGACCTGGTCCGGGCGGGCTGGCGCGTGCGCCTGCCGACCGAAGCGCAATGGGAGAAGGCGGCGCGCGGCGGCGATCGGCGCGCGTATCCGTGGGGTGATCAGCCGCGGAAGGATCGCGGCAACTTCGAGGGCACTGGCGTCATGCCGGTGGGGCAGTTCGCGTGTCCCGAGTGCCCGTACGGCCTGGCCGACATGAGCGGCAACGTATGGGAGTGGACGAGCAGCCCCTATCAGCCGTATCCGTACGACCCGTCCGACGACCGCGTGAACCTCGACGCCGATGCGTTGTGGGTGATGCGCGGCGGCCACTACGGCGATGCGGCGCGGCAGGTCCGCACCACGACCCGCGGCGCCGCGGACCCAGGCGCGCGCCGCGCCTTCATCGGCTTCCGCGTCGCCCTGGTCCCCCGGTAATCTCCCGCCGCGGCCCTGGCAGGCTGCTGCACAACGCAGCCTGAAGTGAGAAGTCAGAAGTGAAAGGTCAGCAGCCGCTATCGATTCCTGCCTGATTGCATCATTTCACTTCTCGCTTGTCACCCCTCACTTCAGGTTGCCGGCTGTTTCGGCAACCTGCTAGAAGCTGAACTGCATGCCAAAGCGGAGGTAGCGGCTGGTCTGGATGGCCTGCGGATTCATCCAGATCCGCGTCGCCGGGTTGGCGCCGAACGTTTCGTTCAGCGCGGTGACGGTGCCGGCATTGAACAGGTTGTAGATGTCCATCATCGCCTGCAGCTTGTAGCGGCTGCGGAAGCGGAAGGCCTTCGACAGGCGCATGTCGAGGTTGTTGATGTAGTCGCGGAACATCGTGTTGCGCTCGACCAGGTTCACGTTGATCTGCGTCGCGCCGGCCGTGCTGCCGATGATGGGCCGGCCTGCGATGGCGGCGGTCACCGGGTAGATGGCCTGGATATCGGCGCCCGGGCGGGCGGTGAAGCTGCCGCTCAACTGGATGTCGTAGGGCAGCGGGTAGGAACCGGAGAGCTTGTAGATGGTCCGGTACGGGCTGGCGGGCTCACAGAAGCGCAGCAGGTTCGGATCGTCGCGCTGATCGCATGTGGAGAGAGCCAGGTCATCGAAGGTCACTCCGCCCAGCAGCACGCCGCCATCGCCGAGCCGGGCCGTGAGCAGCACGTCGTAGCCGTTGTAGAGGCGGTGCGCGAGTTGCGCGCGCTCGTCGATCTGCAGCAGGGCGTCGTCTCGCTGCAACGCGCCACGGATACGCTCCTCGACGACCTCAAAGTGCAACTGCCACGCTGAGCGGCCGCGGCGCCCGGCCCCTGTGACGCTGGTTCACTTCTGACAGGAGGGACAGTAGTACGTCGATCGCGCGGCCTGGGTCATCTGCGTGACCACGCCGTGGCAGCCCGTTCGCAAGCACTTCTGGCCCGCGCGTTCGTAGACCTTGAAACGCCCCGCCCGATAGGGTGCTTCCGCTCGGCGAATCGCGTTCGTCAACACCGCCTTGATCGAGGCGGCCAGTTGCGCCGCTGCCATGCGCGGCTTGCCCGTGATGGTCGCGATGCTCGAGGCCTTGCCCACCGGCGACAGCCGCGCATGGTGCAGCGCCTCGCTCGCGTAGATGTTGCCGAGGCCGCCGACGATGCGCTGATCCAGTAGCGCGACCTTGATGGGAACTCGCTTGCCACGGCACGCGTGCGCCAGCGACGCGGCGGTGAAGGCGGGTGACAGCGGCTCAGGCCCCATCGCCTTCAGCGACGGGTAGTCGTCGGCGACCGCGGCGAGATCCATGAAGCCGAACCGGCGCGGGTCGTTGAACACCACGCGCTGGCCCGACGACATCACGAACACGACGTGGTCGTGCGCATCGGCTTCGCGCGTGCGGTCGCCGATCGGCGCGACGTGGAACCATCCCGACATGCCCAGGTGCATGATCAGGCTCTCGCCGGACGACAGCGCCACTACCAGGTACTTGCCGCGCCGCAGCACGGCTTCGACGGTGGCGCCGCGCAACCGCTCGGCAAACCGGTCGGGAAATGGAATGCGAAGGTTGGGCCGATTGAGGATCACGCGCCTGAACCGCGCGCGTTGCAGGGCCGGCTCGAGCAGTCGGCGGACGGTTTCGACTTCAGGCAGTTCGGGCACGCAGCAATTCTAAACTGTGCGTACAATGGAACGTCCCGCTAGTCTGCGATGCCACTTGGCGGCGGGGTCCTGAGATGCGTTACCTGTGCGTGCTTCTGATCGTTCTCGGACTTCCGCTGACGGCCGGCGCGCAGGGGAGCATCGGTCTGCCGCTGCCCGCGATCGGGCTGCCGATGATCGTGCCGTATCAAAAACCCTGGGAGTGGACGGTGCCGGCCCCGGCGTGGGAGCGCCATCCCGTGCCCGCGTGGGAGAAGCAGGTCCCGCCGGCATGGGAGCGCGGCCCGCGTCCCTGGCAGCCCATTCACAATCCCCGCGAGAGACGACGGCCGGGACGACCCGGGTACCCGACGCATGGCATTGGCTACTCGCACGGCGGGCCCTACCTCATGGCGCCGGCCGTCGCGCCGGGTGCCGAACCGCCGCCTCCGGCACCACCGCCGGTTCCAGAAGTCGTCTACGTGCGAATCGAAGTGGCGCCCGCCGCTCCCGCGGTGGTGCCGACCGGCAGCAGGACGTTCTACGTGATTCCCGGTTGTTACCTGGGCAACGTGCCGCCGGAGAAAGACCGGCTACCGGCCGGCTGCGACATCAGCCGCATGACGACGCACGCGCCTCAGTAGGGAATGCTCTCGCCCGCAAGCGCGGGCGCGGACTTTGGCGTCACCCTGTTCTTGCTCGCCTGCTCGTAGCCGTGCGCGATCCTCAGCAGCGTCGCATCGCTGAACGGCCGGCCCATGATCTCGAGCGCCAGCGGCAGGCCCTCGGCATCCCACCCCGCCGGCACCACAATCGCCGGCATGCCCGCCGTTGACGCCAGGTTGTTATCCCTCAGCCCATCGTCTGACACCCCCACCGCGGGCGCGCCCAGTGGCTTCATGGGATAGACGAGCGCGGCGACGCCGTAGCGATCCATCAAGCCGATCAGCTCCTGCCGCATCATCTGCTGGTTGAGCAGGCGCGCCTGGTAATCAGCGTTGGCGTTGAGGTCGCCGGCTTTCATGGTGTCGTTGAAGCGCGCCTCGAGGACGCCGCCCTTGAGCCACTTGCCGCTGTTGAAGAGTTCGGCAAACGACTTGACGGGGCTCGGCCCGCGGCGCTTCAAGTAGCTGTCGAACGAGGCGCGCAGTTCGAAGCTGTTCACGCGCAGCGACGGCATCAGGCCGATCAGGTCGGTGCCGGTTGACAGGCCGTCGATGACGATGGCGCCGGCGGCGGTCAGCACGGCGAGCTGCTCGTTGATAATCGCGTTGCCGGCTTGAACCTCGGGGTCCTTGCGGAACAGGTCGCGCAGCACGCCGACGCGGACGCCGCGCAGACTATTGGCGGGCAGCGCCGTGAGCTCGGCGACCGGGTGTTCGAGGCTTTCGCTGGTGGCCAGATCATCGGCGTCGAAGCCGCGAATTACGCTCAGCACCACCGCCGCATCGGCGGTCGTCTTGGCGTGCACACCGACGCGGTCCTGCGTGAACGAGATCGGGAGCACGCCGGCACGGCTGACCAGGCCGCGTGACGGCACCACGCCGACCAGGGCGCTGTTGGCTGCCGGGCTGCGCACCGACACGCCGGTCTCGGTGCCAAGGCCGACGGTGGCGAATGACGCGGCGACGGCGACCCCGGTACCGCCGCTCGACCCGCCGGGGTTCTTCGCCAGGTTGTAGGGATTCAGGATCTGCCCGCCGACGGTGCTGAAGCCGCGCACCGATTGCGCCATCTCATCCATGTTGGTCTTCGCGATGATGATGGCGCCGGCGGCCCGCAACTTCTCGATTACCGTTGCGTCGCTCGCCGGACGGCTGCCGGCAAACACTTCGTTGCCGCCGGTGGTGGCCATGTCGGCGGTGTCGATGTTGTCCTTGGCGACGATGGGGATGCCGTGCAGCGGTCCGCGCCGGCCCTTGGCCCTGCGTTCGGCGTCGAGCTCTCGCGCCAGCTCCATGGCTCGCGGGTTGACCGTGATGATCGCGTTCAGGCGCGGGCCCTGCTTGTCGTACGCCTCGATGCGCTTGAGGTACAGGCCGACCAGGCCCTCGTAGGTCAGCTTGCCGGCATCCACCGCCGCCTGGACATCGGCAATGCTCGCCGTCGTCAATTCAAACGAGCGCGTCTGCGCGCGAGGCGTGGCGAGAGAGACGGCAACCAGGGCAAGGGCGAGAACGAATCGGCTGAATCGCATGCGCCATGCTATCGCGATTGCACAGCGATTGGTGGAGGCAACCCCTTCTTGGGATTGCCTATTGCACGCACGTCGCCGCTGCCGGCCTCGGCGCCGACAGCCTGACGTCCAGGTACTGCACCTTCGGCGGCATGGTCGGCGCGAGCGTGATCGATACGTTCAGGTCGCCGCGCTCGCACTTCATGGTCCACTGCCCGCGCAGCCAGTTCTCGACCGTGTCGAACGCGGTGGGCGCGGTGCACGTGCCGACCTTGTCGCGCAGGTCGGCAATCTGCTTCTGCCGCCGCTCCTTCGCGCTATCCCGGTACAGGTTCATGGCGGCCATGTCGTCGGCCAGCTTGTCGTCCCAGTTCATGATCAGCCGCGAGACCGCGTCGCGCGACGCCACCAGCGTGGGGGACGGCTGCGGCAGGCGCGGCTGCAGGCCGCCGGTCTTGTTCATCAACTCGAAGGCCTGCGTCACGACGCCGCCCCAGCCGGTGTAGGTGACGTTGCCGAACGCGATCACGCCCACGCCGTAGCTGGGCAGCCAGCGCATCATCGACCCGTAGCCGGGCAGGCCGCCGCTGTGCGCGACGATCTGGTCGAACTCGCACGACTGGGTAATGCCGAGGCCGTAGCCGTAGCCGCCCGAGTTCAGGTTCGGAGCTCCCGCAGCCGTGCGCGTGACGATCGATGGACGCGAGCGCCAGATTTGCTGCATCTCGCGCAGCGACGAGCGGCGAATGGGCCCGGTCTCGGCGCCGTCGCGCGGCGGATACGCCGAGAGCAGCGCGCCCACGTACTTCGTCAGGTCCGAGATCGACGTCAGCATGCCGCCCATCACGCCGAAGGCGCCATCGGCCAGTGCCGGCTCGAGTTTCCATTGCTCATCTTCCCAGCGATAGCCGAGCGCCATGCGATCCGCGGCCACCGATCGTGGTTCGAGCGTCGTCGAGGTCATGCCCATCGGCTTCAGGATCTTTTCGCTCAAGTACTGGCGGTACGGCTGTCCCGAGACGTTGGTGACGATGCGGCCGACGATGGCGAAGCCGTAGTTGGAGTATTCGTAGGCGACGCCGGGTGGGTTCGAGAAGGGGATGCCTTGCTGCATCATTCGCGAGAAGGCGTCTTCCGTGGCGTCCAGCTGCTGATCGCCCCACGGGTTGTCTTCGGGGAAACCGGAGGCGTGTGACAGCACGTCGCGAACCCGAATCCGCGGCGAGTCGGAGGTGGGGTAGCGCAGGTTCTTCAATTCCGGCACGTGCTTCTCGACCAGGTCGTCGAGCGAGAGCTTGCCCTCGTCCCTGAGCGCGAGCAGCGACATGGCGGCAAAGCTCTTCGACATGGAGGCAATGCGGAACACGGAGTCGCGCGTCACCGGCGACTTGGTTGACAGGTCACGATAGCCAGCGACTCCGATGTGCGCCAGTTCACCGTCGATCACGATGCCCCAGGCGGCGCCGGGCACATGTGCGCGCGTCATGAACTCCGCGACCACTTTGTCGATCTCGGGGAAGGCCGTGGCGAGCTTCGCCCGCCGGCCGGGATCGGCGAACACTGACGGCGGGTTGGCCACAGCGGTCGCGGTGGCGACCTGCGCCGTCATGCGTGCCGCGCCTTGTGCCGCAACGACAGCGAGGGCCAAGAGGGAGAGGGACCAGCGAATCCGTGCGCTCATGCCGTGCACTTTACCCCAGCACCCTGGCACCCTAGGCACCTTATGTCTATCTATCCCCCTGAACCTCGGCGATCATCGCGAGCCATAGTTCAAGCGTCAGGTCGGCGGAAGCGACGTTGCCGAGCTGGAAGCGAAGCTCCGCCTGGTACCGCTCTCGCAGGAGGGTGCAGTCCAATCCGGGGCCCAGCGCCAGATGCTTCACATCCTCGCGATCGTGATCGGCATTACGTGCCAGCTTGGCCAGGGCAAGGTCGTGCCGCTCGAACGCCCTGAGGCGCAGGTGTGTGAGTGCGCCGAACGGAATGTCCACCAGTCGCTGCTCATAGTCTTCTGGCACGGTCGCCACGGTAACGATGTCGAGGAAGACGTGGTGGCGGCGAGCCAGCTCACTTCCCTTGCCGCCGATGTCTTGCAGGGTGCGAAGATCGGTGGCGCCTCGGGCCTCGATGATGTCGACGTCGGCGGTGGGGCGGAGCAGTCCATGGCGTTCTGCAAGGACGAAGCCGCCAAGGCAGTGCAGCTCGGTCGGACCTGCGAGTCGCTGATCCACCTCGAGCAGGAACGATCGCCAGGGTTCGCGCAAGCCGCTGGTGGTCATGGCTGTGCCGTGCGAGCTGTCAGCGTGCTGAGCATGTTCCAATGCTTGGCTTCCGGAGAGCTGTGCTGTTGCAGCCAGCGCTCTTCGGCGTTGGTCATTGAGGAACGGGCAAACGCATCCTGTTTCTGAAGGCGGGAGTTCTCGAGACGCGCTTCAAGTGTCCGCAGCACTGCCGTCGTCTGGACCTCGCGCGCGGCTTCCGCGAGGCCCCGAGCCACTGCAACCACGAAGCCGAGCCGGTTTTGCAGGTCCGCCTGCTTCGCGCGCGACACCACCCAATCCCAATCGAGATTGGCGTACGTGCGCACCAGCCACGGCAGCGACTCCACCACTCGCGCTTCGAGATGGTTGGAAGCGAGGGTGCGCAGCAGAACCACCGCGGGATTGGCCGGTTGGCGATCGCGCAGATAGGCGAACCCGTCGTAGCCCAGCGTTCCAACCGCCTGCGTGGCACTGGCGCTATCAAGTGGTGTGTCGGCGCGAAGCGGCAGCGCCGTGGCCGGCAGGTCGAGATACGAGGCCAACCGGTCCACGAGGAGTGGGGGCAGTGGCCGCCGGCCGCGCTCCAGGAGCGACACATAGGCCTGCGAAACGCCCAACTGCTCGGCCAGTTGTTGCTGGTTCCATTGGCGCTGCTCGCGGGATGCCTTTAGCTGGAGACCGGTCATGCACAATTATAACATCAATTGTTATAACAAGACTGACTCGAAATAAACTGTTTAAATGCAGTAGCTTAGAGATACTCTGTGGCCTCGAGCCTCGACGGCTACATTGCCGGACCCAACGTCGAGTTCGACGGGACCCCGGTCGATCCCGAGATTGCGCTTCACGCAGGTTTTGGCGGACTGGTCATGGGCCGTCGATCCGACGAAGTGTTTCAGGCCACCGGCGGCTCGCCGGGGTGGGATAGACTGCTCGCCTCTAGACCGATTGGTCTATTTCACCCAAGGAGCAGCCGATCATGCATGCGGCAAAAGACAGCGTCGAGGTCAAGATGGCAATACCCGGAGCTACGCCTCGACGCGCGACGGCAGGTCGTTCGCCGGCACGATCCGGCCGTAGCGCATGAACTGCTGCGGATCGTGCGCGGCCTGCCGCGGATGATAGAACGCTCGCATCCCTACCGCCTTATCTCCCGTTGACCCTCCTGCGCAGCGCCCGGAAGGCCGCCCGCATTTCCGCGTACGTGAAATTGGCGTTGCGCCCACTCGGGTTGGGCAGCACGAACACCACGGTGCCACCAATGCGTTCGGGCTGTGGTCCGAGCGTC
>JBEGVQ010000129.1:0-13813 GCA_041178345.1 Acidobacteriota bacterium
GAGACCAGCGCGATCGTCACGAGCGCCACACCAGGGAAGTGCTTGGTCGGATGGAGCCACTTGAAGATGGCGAAGAAGTGGCCGTCGCTGGCCGCCGCGTAGAGGATGCGTGAGTAGCCGAGCACGCCGGCATAGAGCGACGCGGCGGCGACGAACAAGATGAGCGCGGTCATCACGAGGCCGGCCGCGCGCCCGGCGGTCGGATCCGAGAACGTCCGCTCGACGAAGACCGACGCAATCGTTCGAGACTCGCGCACTTCCTCCCACGGCATCATCCCAAGAATCACGGTGCTCATCACGATGTAGATCGCCGCGACGATGAGCACTGACAGCACGATCGATCGGGGAATCGTCCGCGACGCATCTTTGATTTCGCCGCCGATGTTGCAGACCTGGTTGTAGCCGCCGTAGCTGTACATCGCCAGCACCGACGCGGCGCCCACGCTCATCAGCAGGCTGCGATCGAAGGTAAACGCCTCGGGCGGAAACGCAAACGCCTGCGCCGGCGAGAACGTGAACAGCCCGGCGACAATCACCCAGCCGACCGTCACCAGCACCACCACCAGCATCACCACCGCGAGCCGGCCGATGTCCTCGATGTTGCGCCACAGCAGCGCCGTGGCCGCGACGCACACGGCGGCGGCGATCAGGTTGTGTTCGAGGGGGCTCATGCCGACCCAGACGAACTGCAGGTAGTCGGCGAACCCCACCGCGCCCCCGGCCACCGACAGCGGCGCGATCAGCACGGTCTGGAAGATGAACAGAAACGCCATCAGCTTGCCCAGGCCAAACGGCTGAAAGGCTTCGCGGAGGTAGAGGTAGCCGCCGCCGCTGCCCGGCAGCGCCGCGCCGAGTTGCGCGTAGACGAGGCCGTCGGCGAGGGCGAGCACCAGCCCGGCGATCCAGGCGTAGATGACGTGCGGGCCGTTCATGGCGGCGACCATGAACGGGATGGTCAGGAACGGGCCGACGCCCACCATCGAGATGACGTTGGTCGCCGTGGCCTGCAACAGGCCCATGCCCCGGCGGAGTTCGGGCACGCCCGAAGGGTTGCCTCCACCGGCACTCATCGCAGCGCCTCCACCAGCTTCGCAGCCTGATCACGTGACGCGACCAGCGGATTGAGGGCCAGCGCGTCGACCAGTTGTCCGCGGTCGCCGGTCAGCGCCGCCCTGACCGTGGCCCGCTCGTAGATCTTGACCTGCTCGATCAGCTGGCGCGGGTGAGCGGGAATGGGCGCGACCGCTTGCGGCTGTGGTCCGTCCTTGTCGACACGACATGGCACCTCGACGATGTCCTCGTCCTCGAGAAAGGGGAGCGTGCCGCGATTGGCCACGTCGAGCGGGATGAGGGCGCCCTGGTTGTGGACGATGGCGCGCATGGTCATCAGCGCGATGCGGTCGTAGCCGGACAGCTCCGCCCAGTCGGGCTTGACGCGGGTCGTGGTGGCGCCGGTTTCAAGCTGCATGTACGAGCCGTCCCGGGCCGCCAGGTACTGCTGATACTCAGGCAACCCTAACGGCTTGCCTCCGCTGAACAAGTCGTCCGTCAGCCTGGCCACGGCCTGGCCGCGGCTGGAGCCGGCGCGCTTCAGGTTCGCGAGGGCGACCTCGGGGCGGTAGTAGTAATAGAGATACTCCGTCGGCAGCAGCCGCAGCTGCCGCAAGCGCTCGAGTTCGAACAGCGGCGATCGATACGCGCTGGCCAGGCGCGCGTCGTCGTCCCAGATGCGGTGCAGCTCGCCCTGGCCTTCGAACCGCACGTCGCGCAGCCAGCCCAGGTGGTTCAGGCCGAAGTAGTCGTACGAACACGCCGAGGCGGGCAGCCCCAGCGCGTGCGCGGCGTCCTCGAACATCTCCATCGGCGTGTCGCAGATCCCGATCAGGCGGGCGTCGGTTTCCTGGTGGACGGCCTGGGTGATCAGGCTGACCGGGTTCGAGAAGTTGATCAGCCACGCGCGGGGCGCGAGCTGGGCCACCAGCCGCCCGTAGTGGACCATCGCCGGAATGGTCCGCACCGCCATGGCGAAGCCGACCGGGCCCACCGTTTCCTGGCCGATCGCGTCCAGGGCAATCGCCGCCGCCTCGTCGCGGGCGCGTTGGGCGCTCCCGCCCACCCGGATGCTGGTGATGACAAAGTCGGCGCCTTCGATGGCCGCCTCGGCCGTCGCCGTGGTGCGAACCCTGACCGGGCCCGCCATTTGTGCGCTGAGCGACGCAATCAACGGCAGGCGGGTCTGGTCGAGATCGTAGAGTGCAATCTCCGACAGCCCCAGGTCCGACCGCGACAACCCGCCGGCCAGCAGCGGCACCCGCACGCCGGCGCCGCCAATAATCGCTACCTTCACAAGCCCCCTGCTTTCAGCGTTGATGCCGCGCCAACCTTGTTGCCGGCCGCCAGGCACTGGGCCGGCGGCTGGCCGCGCATCCAGGCCACCAGGAATCCGGCGTTGAACGCGTCGCCGGCGCCGGTCGTGTCGACCACCTTCACGCGTGGCGCGGGAAAGTGGATGTCGCGATCGGGCGCCACCCAGGTGGCCCCCTGGTCGCCTTGCTTGACGATGGTGATGGCCCGGCGCTGGCGCCAGTGTGGCATGGCGGCCTCGAGCGTCGGCTCGCCGGTGTAGAGCCGGGCCTCGACCTGGTTGACGAACACGAAGTCGAGTGCGTCGATCAGATCGGAGAGGCCGCGATCGCCGGTGAGCAGCTCGTTCCAGCCGAAGTCCCACGACGTGGTGACCCCACGCCGGCGCAGCCGGGTGACGATGGCCGTCCACTGCGCGCAGTCGTGCGGATAGAAACAGAGGTGGACGTGAACGGGCGCCGGTGCTCGCCCGGCGGCCTTCGGCGCGAGCGGTCCGCCCAGCACGCGGGCCAGCCGGGTCTCGAGCCTGGCGTTGACGCCGTTGAACGTGACAAACGCGCGGTCCTCGCTGGTCGACAGCGCCGCCGTGATCGCGTGCGGTTCGCCGGGCTTGCGCAAATTCGTGACGCTGACGCGTTCGCGCTTGAGGCGGGCGACCGCCGCATCGCCGAGCGCGCTGATGACGCCGGTCTTCATCCCCAGCCGCGCGGCATGGACCGCCGTGATGACCGCACCGCCGCCGATGGTCGCGGTGAAGTGATCGGTCTTGACCTCTTCGCCGAGGTCGGGAAGGCGATCGAGCGCGAAGAAGACCAGGTCCTCGAACGCCTCCCCGGCACACAGCAACGTCATGGGCGGCTTACTGGCGGGCGGCCTGCGCGGCCTGGCGGGCGCGCGTCAGGTGCGGCACGATGCCGAGCAGGCGCTCAATCAGGAACAGCTGCGCGCGGTGGTGCATCTCGTGCTCCTTGACGCCCAGCAGCATCTCGAAGCGCGTCTTCTCGCCCATCGGCAACGCGACCTTTTCGCCGAGCTGCGCGTCGGTCATCGCTTCGATCCCGGCGGCGAAGGTGTCGCCATCGGCCTTGAGCGCGGCGATGATGGCCGCCTTCGAGGTCAGCGTCTTGGAGTTCTGGGCAATTTCGCCCATCCACTTGCCGAAGTCGTCCATGGTGATGGCGACCTTCTGGTCGACGAAGTGGCACTGGGTCGCCCAGTGCGGGGTCGCCGCCAGGTGGGAGAGCATCTCGCCGACGGTCATGGTGTCGGGCGCGGCGCGGAACGAGTACTTGTCTTCGGGAATGTCTTCGGCGACCTGGATGGTGTTCTTGCGAACGGTGCGCCAGCTATCGGCCATGTCTTTGGAGCTGTAGTAGTTCATCTGTGTCTGGGACCTCGGTTATCGGGAACGGCCTTCCACTATAGCGCCATCAGCGGCCGGCCGAGCAGCGCGATGACCAGCAGCCCGCCCATGCCGACCAGCCACAGCACGCCGGTTGCGATCACCACCGTGCTGGCCGCAGGCACGAGGTTGCTCGGCTGGTTGCCGCCGAGGGTGCGGTCGAGCAGGAAGCCCATCAGCGGCAGCCCCTGCAAGGCGTGCATGCCGAAGAAGTGCGCGCTGCGCAGGTCGCCCATGGCGGTCGACCAGTTGATGAAGGGCAGCCCAGGGCCGCCGTCGGGGCCGGGGACGGAGTGGGCGTTGTTGGCGACCATCATGAATCCCTGCCAGCTCGCCACCACGAACAGCGCCACGCCCAGCCGCACCCCCCAGAGGTAGCCGGCGCGGTTGGTGGGCGTGTCGCGCCGCAGGATCCACAGGAACAACATCATCGCGAGCGTGCTGATGGTGATGACGATGCCCATGGTGCTGAAGACCGCGATGTCGAACGGCGACCCGGCGTTGAAGTGCGAGGTCGTGCCGCGGGCGGCCTGCATGATGATCAGCGCGACTTCGATGACCATCGCCGAGGCGATGATCCAGCGGACCAGCGCGCGGCGCACCGGAGCGGCAGCGGTGTCGGGCATGAACCACGCCGTGGTCCACAGGAAGAACGCGGCCGAGATCAGGAACTTCATCGGCTTGATCCACGGGTTGATGCCGAGAATCAGCCGCTGGTCGCCAATCGACAGCAGCGTGACGACGATCAGGGCCAGCACCATCAGGGCGCCGGTCCAGAACAGCAGCGGGTCGCGCGCCCGCAGTTCGGTCATCATGCGGCCTCCAGGTCCAGCTGTTTGGTCTTCGCCGTCCGGATGGCGAAGTAGAAGAGCAGGCCGATGGGCCCAAGCATGAACGTCATCAGGAAGCAGGGCACCATCACGAGCCGCGGAATCTGCAGGCGCTCGGCGTCACGGCTCTCCCAGGCGCCGATGAACAGGTCGAAGGCCAGGTAGTGGATCCACCCGGCCAGCAGCAGTTCATCGGTCCCGAACAGCAGCTTCACCTCGGCCAGTGAGCCGAAGCCGCCGGGAGCGGTGCCGATGTGCAGGAAGATGTAGGTGAGATAGATCGCCGACAGCGTCAACGGAATGATGATCGCCGTGAGCAGCCTGGCGCGAGGGTCGGCTGGAACCACCACGAGGAGGATCCAGCCGGCCATGGCGATGAACGTGGCGAAGGAGAAGACCGTCTCGAGTGGCGGCATGCTCCTATTGTGGCACCGACGAGCCGTAGTAGATGCCGTTGAACAGGAACTTGAACGTGCCGTGCGGCTGGGCGCGGAACGTGATCTCCGGACCCAGCATGAACACCTTGCCCTTGCCGACGTTGGCCGACGCGGCGGCGACGCCGTCTTCCAGGTAGTGCTGGCCCCACGCCCATCCGGAGCGCAGCGACTCTTTGCCCGCAAACCACGCGACCGGCTTGATGCCGCTCATGGCCGCGCCCGGGCCCAGGTGCAGCACCGGGCTGTTGTCGAACATCACGTCCACTTCCTTCTCGAAGCCATACGCCAGCGGGTTGGTGTTGTCGACCGCCACCTTCAGCAACGAGCCGGGGATGTAGTACTTGTCGCGGGGCAGCGCGCGCTCGGCACCCGCGGCGGTCATCTCGACCAGGTGGTCGCCGACCGGCAGGCCCATGTGGCGGCCGATGTTGGCCGAGCCGCCATAGGCGATGATGGCCCCGCCCTCTTCCGCGAACTTCTTCAGCTGCGGCACGGTCTTGTCGATGGTGACGCGGCCGAGACGATTGCGGAACTCCGCGGGAATGCTGTCGGGAGCCGTTGGCGCGCCGCCAAAGCCGCCGCCACCGCCGGCGCCTTCGGGAATGCCGCCGTCCGGGAAGATCAGCACGTCGTACTTCGCCTTGAGGTTGCCGGCATCGAGCGTCGCCGGATACACCACCTCGAACTCGAACTCGTACTGCTCGAGCAGCCAGCGGGTCCAGCCCGAGGGCATCGAGCCGCCATACATGTCCCACAATCCGATGCGCGGCCTGGTCAGCTTGTGTGTGGCGCCGGCGGGCCGCTGCGCGACCGCCGTGAAGTTCAGCCCGAGTTCGGCCGCGGCCTTGGCCAGCACGGCGCCGGTCGTAGCCTTGGCGGGAATGAAGATCGCGCCGGTGCCGTTGGCCGACTGCCAGGTCCGGTCGGCGACGAAGTACGCCTCTTCGCCGGCCTTCATCAGCCGGTTGATGGCGATGAACGCGTCGTTCTGGTGGTGCGACACGACATAGCCCGCGGCGCCGGCCACTTCGGTCACCTTACCGGGCGCCGGTTTCTGCAGCGTGGTGATCTTCTCGAACGGTCCATCGAAGCCGTCGAGCAGGCGATCGAACTTCACCCCCATCTGGTAGGCGAGCGTCCAGCCGGCATTGTCGTAGGGCGCAATGGGCGGCCCACCCGGAAACTGGAAGTCGTTGGGGTGATCCTGCGGCTCGAACATGTCAATCACGTGCGGCCGGAAGGCCTGCGCCGACTTCACCACCCACGAGCCGGCCGGGTACTGCTTGCCGCCGGCGCTGAACGCCGCGGTCGCCTTGTGCACGACCACGCCGTTCTTGATCAGCGCGTTCATGAACTTGGTGGCGGTGAGGAAGTCGGGCTGGTCGGCCGACAGCACGTAACCCCGAGGATCGCGCCACTCGGGCTTCTTCGCCAGCTTCTCGTACTGCGCAATCGGCACGCTGCGGGCAAAGCCGCCCGCCGCCATGCGTGGATCGGTAGTGTCCGCCTTCTGGCCGCGCGCGATCTCGTCCTTCATCGCCTGCAGCCGCCGCGGGTACATCGTCCAGGTGTCGGTCGAGCCCTTGGCAATGCTGTCCTTGCCCATCTTGTAGATGTTGAAGAGGAAGATTTCGCGGTTGCGCGACGCCACGTCGAGCACGGCGCGGTTGGCGGTGACCGAGTAATCCACCGACTGGCGGAAGTGCCACTTCTGCGGCTGGATGGGGAAGGGCAGGTCGGCGCTGGCCATCTGGCGGTCAGGCACGAACGCCACTTCCATGGGCGTCGGGTGGCCAATTGTCTCGGTCAGCAGGCCGATCATGTTGTGGAAGTAGGGCGAGGTGCGCAGGCCGCCGTTCCACCACGTCGAGTAGCTGGCGCCGCGGCGCATGGTCGCGCCCGGCTTGTTCTCGGCGACGAAGCGGTTGTGCATGGCCGAGCCGACCACGTCGAGGCCCGTGATGATCAGCGGGTGGTAGACGTAGTTGGCGGGATCGCGAAACGGCGGCGCGAACAGGATGGTGCCGGTCGGGCCCGTCTGGTGGTGGTTGTAGATGATCTGCGGGAACCACTCCATGTAGAGCTGGCGGTTGATGTTGATGGACTCGGCCTGCGCCGACATGTAGAAGTCGCGGTTGTTGTCGTGGCCGATGTACTTCTGGTACAGCCGCGGCACGCCGCTGGTCGTGCGCTTCAGCGGGTCGCTCTCGCGCATGTACCAGTCCGAGACCAGCTCCATGCCGTCGGGATTGGCATGAACGGCCAGGATGATCACATCGCGCAGGAACCGCATGGTCTCTTCGTCGGTCTTGCTGACCAGCTGGTAAATGGTCTCGGTCAGTTGCTGTGCGCCGAGGACTTCGGTAGCGTGCAGGCCGCCGTCAATCCACACCACCGCCTTGCCGTCACGAGCGAGCGCGCGCGCCTGCTCGTCGGTCAGCCCCTCGGCCTGCGCCAGGCGGCGGGCAATGTCCTTGTACTTCGCCAGGTTCCGGTGGTTCTCGGGCGAGGTGATGATCGCCATCAACTGGTCGCGGTCCTCGGCGGTCTTGCCGATCGACTGCACGATCATGCGATCCGATTCGGTGTCGAGCTTCCTCACGAACTCGGTGAACCTGGTGTAGTTCGGGAGCACGTAGTCGGCGCCGATCGCGTGGCCAAAGAACTGTTCGGGTGAGGTGACCTTGGGCGCGGCCGGCGACTGGGCCTGCGGCGCCGCCAGGGACAGCATCAGGAGGGTGACACAGGCAAGCGACCGAAGTTTCAAAGCCATGCGGCCAGTATGGCGTCTGACCCGTCCGCCGCACTCGTAAAAGATTGTCGCGCCTGGCAAATCTGCCTCAATATCGCTGAGACTGCGTAACTGATGAAGCCGATCGTCCCCTACGGCGTCTGGCCGTCGCCGCTCACCGCCGCTCGCGTCACCGCCGGCGCGCTGCGCCTCGATCACATCCAGCTCGACGGAGACGATGTGTATTGGGTGGAGGGACGGGCGTCGGAGGGTGGCCGGACGGTGCTGGTGCAGCGCGACGGGTCGGGCGCGACGAGCGACGTGACGCCGCCGCCGTTCAACGTCCGGACGCGCGTGCACGAGTACGGCGGCGCGGCCTACACCGTGGATCGCGGGGTCATCTACTTCTCGAACTTCAGCGATCAACGGATCTATCGGCAGCGCCCAGGAGAGGCTCCCGAGCCGATCACCGCGCCCGGCTGCTTCTACGCCGACTTCCGTGTTGACGTGACCCGCGATCGCCTGATCAGCGTGCGCGAGGATCACACCAGGCCCGGTGAGCCCGGAAATACGATGGTCGCGATTTCGGGTGGGGCGGGTGGGGAGCACGTGCTCGTCTCTGGCGCGGACTTCTACTCGGATCCGATTGTGAGCCCTGACGGCCACTCGCTGGCGTGGCTGCAGTGGCATCACCCCAACATGCCGTGGGACGGCACGGAGCTGTGCCTCGCGCGGTTTGGCGCCGATGGCACGCTCGGGCCCGCGCGGATCGTGGCGGGCGGGCCGGCCGAGTCGATCTTCCAACCCGAATGGTCGCCCGACGGCACCTTGTACTTCGTGTCGGATCGATCCGGGTGGTGGAATCTCTATCGCGTGGACGGTGAGCGCGTGGTCGGGGTGCACGCGATGGCGGCGGAGTTCGGCAAGCCGCAGTGGACGTTCAGCATGGTCACCTACGCGTTTGTGTCGGCAGAGTGCATCGCCGTCACCTATGCCGAGGGCGGGCGCTGGCAGTTGGCGCTCATCGATGCGCGCAGCCGAGCGTTCACGCCGATCGCGCTGCCGGTGCAGCCGCTCGAGTCGATCCAGGCCGGTGGCGGCGCGCTTTATTGCATCGCCGGATCGGCGACCGAGGCCAATGCGATCACGCGGCTCGAACTCGCGAGCAGGACGACGGCGGTACTGCGTTCGGCGTCGGCCGAACGGATCGACCCGGCGTGGATCGCCAGGGCCGAAGCGGTGACCTTCACGGCGGCCGGCCGCGAGGTGCATGGGTTCTACTATCCACCGACCAATCCGGAGGTGGTGGCGCCGGCCGGTGAGCGGCCGCCCCTCCTGGTGCTGACCCACGGCGGGCCGACCGGTGCGGCCCTGGATGTGCTCGATGCCAAGCTGCAGTTTTGGACCAGCCGCGGCTTTGCCGTGCTCGACGTCAACTACAGCGGCAGCACCGGCTACGGCCGCGCCTATCGCAGGCGGCTGAACGGGCAGTGGGGCATCGCCGATGTCGCCGACGTGGTCGGCGGTGCCACGGCCATGGTGGCGGCAGGCAAGGCCGATCCCGACCGGTTGATCATTCGTGGCGGCAGCGCAGGCGGCTACACGACGCTGGCGGCGCTGACCTTTCACCAGGTGTTCAAGGCCGGCGCCAGTTATTACGGCATCAGCGACCTCGAGGTGCTGCAGCAGGACACCCACAAGTTCGAGTCGCGCTACAACGAGTCGCTGATTGGCCCGTACCCGGCCGATCGCGACACCTACATCGAACGGTCGCCGATTCATTTCACCGATCGCCTGTCGTGCCCGATCATCCTGTTCCAGGGCCTCGACGACAAGGTGGTGCCGCCGAACCAGTCGGCGATGATGGCCGAGGCGGTGCGTCAGAAGGGGTTGAAGGTGAAGTACGTGACGTTCGAGGGCGAACAGCACGGTTTCCGCAAGGCCGAGAACATCATCCGCGCGCTCGAGGAGGAGCTGGATTTCTACAGGGCCGTCTTCGGGATGTGAACGGTGGGACTCGAGTCATATATTGCTGTATAGTCATATAGACATATGACGCTGACTGCGGTGGCGCTGGCGACGGGCATTGGCCTCGTCATGGGCCTGCTTGGCGGCGGTGGCTCGATTCTCGCCATCCCGGCACTGACGCTGTGGCTCCACTTCCCTCCGAAAGACGCCGTCGTCATCAGCCTGGCGGTGGTCGGCATTGCCGCCACGGCCGGCGCGGTGGGCAGTGTTGTGCGTGGCACGCTGCCCCTGGCGGCCGGGCTGATCGTCGGCCTGGCCGCAACCGTGGGGGCCCTGCTTGGCGGCTTTGCCGGCGCGCGGCTGGCCGACGTCACGCAGCTGCGCATGCTCGGTGTGGTGATGCTGGCGGCCGCGGCGCTGATGTTCTGGAATCCGGTCACGGCGGCCTCACCGGCGGCGCGCCGTTCGGTCCCTGTGTTGCTGGCGCTCGGGTTTCCCCTGGGGATCCTGACGGGCTTGATCGGGGTCGGGGGCGGCTTCCTGATGGTGCCGGCGCTGGTGCTCGTGGCGCGGCTGCCCATGCGCGAAGCGACCGGCGCCTCGCTCGTCGTGATGGCGATGGCCGCCGCCTCGGGATTACCCGGGTACCTGGCAAGCACCCCGCTCGCGCTGTCGTTCGTCGGGCCGTTTGCGGCGGTGGCCGCCACCGGCGCCCTCGCCGGCGGCATGATCACCCACCGCCTGCCGCAGCGCCGCGTCCAGCAAGCCTTTGCGGCGACGCTCGTGGTGCTGGGATCGTATGTACTCATCCGTTCGTGAATTGAGGAGCCCCCATGTTCGTCAAACGTTTCTTTGAACCGTCCATCGCGCAGGCCAGCTACCTGATCGGCTGCCAGGCCAACGGCGAAGCGATCGTGATCGACGCGAATCGCGACATCGACCAGTACGTCCAGGCGGCGGCGCAAGAAGGCCTCCGCATCACGCACGTCACCGAAACTCACATTCACGCCGACTACGTCTCGGGGTCGCGGGCGCTCGCGCACGCGACTGGCGCCACGCTGTACCTCTCGGACGAGGGCGACGCCGACTGGAAGTACGCGTTTGCCTCGGAAGGCCGGCTGCTGCACGACGGCGATCGGCTCACCATCGGCAACATCCTGATCGACGTCCTCCACACGCCGGGCCACACCCCCGAGCACTTGTCGTTCCTCGTCACCGATGGCGCGGCCGCCGACCAGCCGATCGCGGCCGTCACCGGCGACTTCGTCTTCGTCGGCGACGTCGGCCGGCCCGACCTGCTCGAACGCGCCGCCAACATCAAGGGAACGATGGAGGCGGGGGCGAGGACGTTGTGGAAGAGCCTGCAGAAGTTCGCGGCGCGCGAGGACTGGCTGCAAATCTGGCCGGGGCACGGCGCCGGCTCGGCCTGCGGCAAGGGCATCAGCGCGATCCCTTCGTCGACGCTCGGCTACGAACGCCGCTTCAACTGGGCGTTTAACGTCAAGACCGAAGCCGAGTTCGTGGCGCGCGTGCTCGAGGGGCAGCCAGAGCCGCCGGCCTACTTTGCCAACATGAAGCGAGTGAACAAGGAAGGCCCCGCGCTGCTTGGCCCCTTCCAGGCGCCGCCGCGGGTTGCGGACGCCCAGCTCGGTGAGCTGCTGGCGGCCAATGCGCTGGTCGTCGACACCCGGCCAGCCACGGCGTTTGCCGAGCAGCACGTGCCCGGCACGCTGAACATTCCCTTGAACGGATCGTTTGTGACCTGGGCGGGATGGCTGGTGCCGTTCACCGCTGACCTCTACCTGATCGCAGACGAGGCGACCGCAGTCCGGTTGCCGGAGGTCTCGCGGTTGCTGGCCTTGATCGGCATCGATCGCATTGCCGGCTGGCTGGGCACGTCGGCGGTGGCGGCCAGCACCGGCCTGCAGCGCACACCGCAAATCACCGTCGCCGAGTTGCAGGCGAAAATCGCCTCGGGCGGTGTCACCGTGATCGACGTCCGAAGCGCCAACGAATGGGCGGGAGGCCACCTGCCCGGTGCCGTCCACATTCCGCTCGGCTACCTGGGCGACCGTTGTCGCAGTCTGCCCACCACCCAGCCGATTGTCGTGCAATGCCAAAGCGGTGCGCGGTCGGCCATCGCCGCCTCGCTCCTGGAACGTCTGGGCATTCCCAATGTGATCAACCTGACCGGCGGCTTCTCAGCGTGGGCGTCGGCGGGACTGCCGGTGGAGGGCCGCGTTGAGCAGCAAGCCACTCACGCCTGACATGCTGCGGGTGGTCGCCCAGCGCTTCAAGGTGCTCGCGGAACCCACGCGGCTCGAGGTGCTCAACGCGCTGCGCGGCGGCCCGCTGAACGTCAGTGAGTTGATCGCCGAAACCGGGCTGAACCAGGCCAACCTGTCGAAGCACCTGCAGTTGTTGCACGCCAGCGGTTTCGTCACGCGGCGGCGAGACGGGCTGTTCGTGATCTACCAGCTGGCCGATGCGAGCGTGTTCCAGCTGTGCGACCACATGTGCGGGCAGGTGAAGCGGCATGCGGCGGCGCAGGTGCGCTGAAGGTGTGGGACACTCTGATGTGGCAATATTCGTAACGGTGCCTGACATCCTATGAAGAAAATTCTCGTCGGCTGTCTGGTCGTCCTGGTGATTGCCATCGTCGGATTCGGCGTGGCCGGCTTCTACGCCTATCGCGCGGCACGGCCGATGTTCGACAACGCGGCCGATTACGTGGCGCGCGCGCGCGAGCTGTCGTCGCTCAGCGATCAGGTCAGGAACCAGTCGCCGTACACGCCCCCGGAATCGGGCGAGCTGACCTCGTCGCAGGTCGACCGTTTCATCGCGGTACAAGGCCGCGTGCGGTCGGAGCTGGGCGATCGCTGGACCGAGTTCGAGAAGATGGCCGAGTCGCTGAAGCAGAAGGCCGACAACCAGCAGTCGCAGTGGTCCTTCAGCGACTTCACCGCGATGGCCTCGAACTTCATGGGCATCTACGCCGAAGCCCGCAAGGCACACGTCAACGCGCTGAACGTCCACAAGTTCTCGGACGAGGAGTTTTCGTGGGTGCGGCTGCGCGTCTACGAGGCCAGCGGCATGCAGCTCGCCGGCAGCTTCGATACCTCGGCCATCGAGGCCCTGGTGCGCGGCGGCGCGGAGCAGTCGGGCGTGGCCGTCCCTGACCTGCCGATGCCCAAGGTGCCCGAGGCCAACATCACGCTGGTCAGGCCGCACGCCGCGAAGCTGAAAGAGTGGCTGCCGATGGCGATGCTGGGGCTCTAGCGTCACAGGCAACCCCAAGAAGGGGTTGCCTCCACCTGTTTTAGCCGTCACACCAACGTCGCCACCGCGTCACACACCGTTCAAACCTGGTTGTTAACGTCTCATCGAGGACAAACGATGAGACGAGCACTGCTTGCACTAGCTGTACTACTTTCCCTGACGACCCCCGCCGTGGCGCATGGCGCGCCGAAGCTGAGCGAAGGCGGCCAGTTCGAAACGGCCACGGTCGTCGGCGTGGTGAAGGATTCCACCGGCGCGGTCGTGCCCGACGCCAAGGTCACGCTCACCAACACGCAGACCGGCGTCACCGCCGAGCGCACCAGCGACGCCAACGGCAACTACGAATTCTTCAACGTGCGTATTGGCGCCTACATCATTGCCGCTGAAAAAGCCGGCTTCTCGGTGGCGCTGGTCGACAACATCAACGTCACGGTCGGCGCCCGCCAGCGCGTCGACCTGAGCATGGCGGTCGGCCAGTTGACCGAGAGCGTCGAGGTCAGCGCCAGCGCCGTGCTGCTGCAGACCGACTCGAGCGACCGCAGCCAGATCATCACTGCCGACCAGACCAAGGCGCTGCCGCTCAACGGCCGCGCCTACTCGTCGCTGACCCTGCTGTCGCCGGGCGCGCGGCAGTCGTCGATTGGCGCCTCGCGCGAGGGCTCGTTCAACATCAACGGCCTGCGCTCGACTTTCAACAACTTCCTGATCGACGGGGTTGACAACAACTCCTACGGCACCAGCAACCAGGGCTATTCGAACCAGGTGATGCAGCCGGCGCCCGACGCGGTCGGCGAGATCAAGG
>JBEGVQ010000130.1:0-11803 GCA_041178345.1 Acidobacteriota bacterium
CGCGGAAACAGGGTCGTTCACGGCCGCCGGTCACAAGCTGCACGTGTCGCAGTCGGCGATCAGCCGCCAGATCCTCCTGCTCGAAGATGAACTGAAGGAGCCGGTGTTCCTGCGGGTCGGCCGCCGGATCCGCATCACGCCGGCGGGTGAATCGCTGCTGCAGCTCAGCCACCGGGTGTTCCAGGATCTCAAGGACACGACCGCCGGCATCACCGACAGCCAGGAATCGCTGCGCGGCACGGTCCGGCTGCTCGGTGGCATGACCGTGTGCCTGTATGTCTTCCCGCCGCTGCTGACCGAGCTCAAGCGGCAGCACCCGGAGATCGAGCTCAAGTTGATGTCGGGGAGTTCCGAGCAGTGCCTGGCCCGGCTGCGCTCGGGCGCTGGCGACCTGGCGCTGCTCACGCTGCCGGTGGACCAGCCCGACCTGGTGACGGTGCCGGTGCTGCAGGAAGAGCTGCTGGTGGTGACGGCCGCGAAGCATCCCCTGTCGCGAAAGAAGAAAGTGTTGCCGCAGGACCTGGTGCGCCAGCCGTTCGTGCTGTTCGAACCGGGCTCCAACACCCGCCGCTCGATCGACGAGTTCTTCGCGGCGGCGCGGATCGAGCCGCAAATCGTGATGGAAACCGAGAACGTCGAGATCATCAAGGCGCTCGTCCGCAACGGCCTTGGCATCACGATCATCCCCTACCAGGCGGTGGCGCGCGACGTCACCAGCGGCCAGCTCCACTGCGCCCGCATCGAGGGACGGTCAATGGTCCGGGAAACCGGGTGGATCTATCCCAAGATGAGCCGGACCCCGCGCGCGGTCCAGGAAGTGATCAAGGCGTTCGAGCGGGTGCGGCCGAAGCTGAAGCTGGCGCCGTAGCGCGGCCACCGTTACGGCGCTTTCGGCAGCTGGCGCAGCGAGTACGACGTCCGCGACCACACGTTGATGCCCGGCCGGTTCACCAGCTTGACCTCGATCTTGCGCGTGCGTTTGAGCGGGTCGGGGTTGGTCGACGAGTAGCCCAGGACGTAGTAGTCGCTGGTTTCGGCATCGATGCGCTTGAGCGCCTTGTCGAAATTGTTCTGGTTGACCACGGCGATGCCGCCGGTCTGCTCCGCGAGCACCCGCATGCTGTCCTGCGTCTTGCGCACGTGTTCGCTGAATTCCACCGGATCGATCTGTTCGTCGAGGTCGGCGCCGGCTACCAGGCCGCGCGGGTCGATGGTGTAAAGGGTCGCGTTGGCGCGGTTGGCGGTGCGCGTCACTTCCGCCAGCTCGCGCGCCAGGTCGGCATCCGCGAACTGCTGTCCGTTGTACTGCCCCCGCTCTTCCCGGCCCTCTTCGCGCGTCTGGCCGAAGCGGCCGCCGAACACCGGGTCTTCCCCGAGCCGCGCCTCGGCGAACGGGTTGAAGTCGTAGCCGTTACTCACCCAAATCACCGCCTTGCGGCGATTGTTGATCTTCTCCATCTGCGACAGCATGTCGAAGGCCGTCGAGAACGCGACGTGCGCGCGGTAGCGCACCTCGCTCGGCCCATCCGACCCCTCGGCCCCCTGGATGATGTCGGACGGCTTCAGCCCGTTGCCGGTGATCTTCTTGATGGCCTCGTCCAGGATTTTGCGATCGTAGGTCGGGTCAATGGCCAGGGAGGACGGGCCGGTCGAGACGATCGAGAACATGTCGCCTTCGTGGACGAGCGTCTTCGAGATCTTCTTGAACAGGTCGCGAATGCGCCCGGTGTTCCTGAAGTCCAGGTGCAAGTCGTCGACGATGATCAGGAAAATGCGGCCGGCGGTGTCGTTCTTGGGGCGCGACGGCGGCAGGATGATGCCTTCGCGCGCCGCCGGCGCCACCGGCGCCGCCAGGTTGTGCACGCGGCCGCCGTGCACCAGCGTGAGGCCCGTGATCTCCTGCTTGACGCCGTCTTCGTAGATCTCGAAATCGCTCTTGGTCAGGTCCGCAACAAACTGGTCCTGGTTGTTTCGCACGATGGCGTCGGTCGTCACGTAATCGATGGCCACGCGAAACTGCGGCTGGCCGGCCTGGGCGGGCGTCGCAACCGGCGGCCCCTGCTGGGCGCCAAGGGCCGTGGACAGCGCCAGGGTGGCAAGGGCTGCGAGGCGAAAACTGGCCATTCTCATGCTGACATTATAAGACGTCTCGGAGGGACTTAGGGTCTCGGGGTCTTGGGGGCTTGGCCCCAGGCCACCAAGCCCTTATATGATCATTCCCATGCGCATCGCAATTGGGGCCGACCATGCCGGTTTTGACATGAAACGCGACCTCGCCGGGCACCTGGCGCAGGCCGGACATGAGGTCACCGATCTCGGCACGCACTCCACCGCGCCGGTCGATTACCCGGATATTGCCGAGGCGGTCGCCCAGGCCATTCGCAACGGACAAGCCGACCGCGGCGTCCTGGTGTGCGGCAGCGGCGCCGGCGCCGGCGTGGCCGCGTGCAAGTTCCCGGGCGTGCGTGCGGCCGTCTGTCACGACGCCTATTCCGCGCGCCAGGCGGTCGAACATGATGACCTGAACGTGCTGTGCCTGGGATCGCGAGTGATTGGCCCGGCGCTGGCCCGCGTGCTGGCCGAGACGTTCCTGGCCGCCAGTTTCTCGAGCGAAGAGCGGCACATGCGCCGTCTCGCGAAAATCGATGCGATCGAGTCGCGCTACTCCAGAGACAAGTGAACAGGAGGTCGAGAGTCCAGGAGAATAACTATTTCTGAACCTCTGAGCCCTGGACCCTGAACCCGTGCTAGCCCAGGAGGCTAGCCCAGGAGCTCGCGACGCAAGCTGTCGAACTCCGCGTCGGCGCGGCGCACGCCTTCGAGTATGGCTTCGGGGGTGAGCCACGTGTCGGGGTCGAGCGCGGTGGCGCGCGTCATCCACAGATCGCGTTCGACATCGTCGGCATGGCGTTCGTGAATGCGCGCCGACAACTCGGCATACCGCGCGCGTAGCCGCGTGGCGATCTCCCGCCCCACGAGTTCCTCTAACAAGCCGTGCACATGGCGCGGCGGCGGCGGAGCGTCTTCGATCGTGCCGGCCGCGGCCGACACGCCCTCCTCCACCTCGCCCTCCTCCACCTCGGCCTCCAGCGCTTCGTCCTCCGGCAACGCGTCCAGCTCTGTGGCCGGTGCGGCCGGGGTCCCTGGCCGGACGCGCGGCTGCGCCTCGCGCTGCGAATCGCGCCCGCGTGCCCGTCGGCCTTCAGGCTGGCGCGGCCGGGCCGGCGCCTCGTCTTCCGGCGTCATCACCTCGCTCAACGCGAGAATCGCCGGCCAGTCGAAATCGATCTCCGGATGCTGGTCTTCGATGGTGCGGATGGCATCTTCGTCAAGCGGCGCGCGGCCGAGGAGGATGCCCGGCGCCGTGCGATACCAGTACAGGAGCTTCGGCCGATCGCCTGGACGGTCGGCGTGAAGCAGGAAGGTGTTCTCAGTGCCGCGCCGATCGCGGGTCAGGCGGAGGAATGGCACGGCCTGGCCCTAACGCCGCTTCTTTGCGGCAGGCGTGGCCTTCTTGGCGGCCTTCTTCGGCGCCGGTTTGGCCTTGGCCTTCGGCTTGGCCACCGGCTTGGCCTTGGCGGCAGGCTTAGCTTTGGCCACGGGCCTGGGCTTGGCGACCGGCTTAGCTTTCGCGGCCGGCTTCTGCACCGGCTTGGCTGGGGCCGACTTGGTTGGGGCGGGCTTGGCTGCCGCCCGCTTTGCCCCAACCTTCTGCGCCTGCCCCCCGGAGCCCTGGCGAAGGGGGGCCGGGGCCCCGACCTTCACCACCGGCGCATCGGGCGACCGGTAAATCATGGTGAACCGGACCTGGTCGAAGGTCGTGTGAAACGTCCACAACTCCGCCACCGGAATGGCGTACTCGGCGCACAGCCGCCGGGCCGCATCCACCGACGCCGTCGGCACGTACAAGTGCAATGGCACCTTCAACTTGCAGAACACGGCCCACTCCGCTCGCGCCTCGAGGGAATTCACCGATTCGCCGGTCTCGACCTCGATCGTTCCCAGCAGTTTCTTGGTGCCTTCGGCAAAAATCAGCACGTCCGGGTACACCACCAGGTCGCCGACCGTAATCGACTGGTTTTGTTCGTTCCCGGGATTGATGATGACGTCGGTCTTTCGCTTATAACGGGCCTGAAGCAGGCGAATAACGCGATCGTGCTCGAGCTGTTCGCGAACCGGGCGGGTGAGAATCGGGCTCACTAAGGGCCTCTCCGGGTTGGTCTTAAAAGTCACGGCACTATAACACGCGTCCCCGGGCCGCCCGGCTAGAATGGAGGGATGTTTTTTCGTGGAGTTGCCCTGCTCGTAGTCCTTGCCATCGCCAGTTCAGCCGCCGCCCAGGGCGTGGATCCGGGGGTGGCGAAGCTGCTGGCCGGCATTCGGGCCGCCGACAAGGGTCAACTGGCCGTATCCGAGGAGGATGGCAGGTTCCTCCGGGTTCTGGTGGGCGCGATCGGGGCTAAGCAGGTGCTCGAGATCGGCGCCGCCAGTGGCTACAGCGCCATCTGGATCGGCCTGGGCCTGCGCCAGACCGGCGGCAAGCTGGTGACCATCGAGTTTGACCCGGTCCGCGCCAGGGAGGCCGCCGCCAACATCAAGCGCGCCGGCTTGTCGGACATCGTGCAGGTGGTGTCGGGGGACGCCTTCAAGGAGATTCCGAAGGTCCCGGGACAGTTTGACCTGGTGTTCCTGGACGCCTGGAAGCCTGACTACAAGAAGTTCTTCGACCTGGTGTTTCCGCGGGTCACACCAGGCGGCCTGTTCCTCGCCCACAACGTCATCAACAAGAAGAACGACATGCTCGACTTCCTGTCGCTCATCGAAACGCACCCGCAGGCGCTCACGACCACGGTGTCGCCGGGCCACGAGGGGATCTCGATGACGTACAAAAAGAGGCGATAGGGTTTAGGGGCCTAGGGGACTAGGGGCTTAGGGGTTGAGATGAAGACCGTTCACATCATCGGCGTGCCGCTGGACCTGGGCGGTAACCGGCGCGGCACCGACATGGGGCCGTCGGCGTTCCGCATTGCCGGTCTCGCCGAGCAACTGACGGCGCTCGGGCTCGCGGTGACCGACAAGGGCGATGTGCCCTCCCCCATTCCCGAGGCCAGGGGCGCCGGCGATCCCCGTAAGCGGTACGTGAAGGAGATCGCGAAGGTCTGTCAGCGGCTGTTCCAAACCTCGCTGGCGTCGTTTGCGGAAGGGGCGACGCCGATTGCCCTCGGCGGCGATCACAGCCTTGCGGCCGGCTCGGTCGCCGCGGCGGCGGCACACCTCCGCGCGCAGAACAAGCCACTCGGCCTGATCTGGGTGGATGCGCACGGCGACATGAACACCCCCGCGTCGACCGGCTCGGGCAACGTGCACGGCATGCCGCTGGCGGCGCTGCTTGGTCCCGAGCCCGCCGAACTCGCGCATTTTGCCGGCGACCGCGCCGCCGTGTTGGCCAAGCACACGGTGCTGGTCGGCATCCGCAACCTGGACGAGCGCGAAAAACAAGCCGTGCGTGCGTCCCAGGTGCACGTCTTCACGATGAAGGACATCGATCGGCTCGGCATTGCCGCAGTGATGGACCGCGCCATCGCGATCGCCAGCCGCGGCACCGGGGGGTTTCACGTCTCGTACGACCTCGATGCCTGCGACCCGACCGTGGCGCCGGGCGTCGGCACGCCGGTCAAGGGCGGCCTCAGCTATCGGGAGGCGCACGTCGTGATGGAGATGATCGCGGAGTCGGGCAAGATGACGTCGCTCGACCTGGTCGAGGTCAACCCCGCACTCGACGTCCGCAACACCACGGCGGAGTTCGCAACCGAACTCGCGCTGTCGGCCTTCGGAAAAAATATCTTGTAGATAGTGGCGTCCGGCTTTAGCCGGACAATGCCTACGAGGCGGCGATGCGGCCGAAGCCGCTCTGGTTGCCCTTTGACTCCTCGAGCATGTCTTCGAGGGTATCCATCAGCATCACCAGCGAGTAGGGCTTTTCGACGAGGCGGGTGTTCGGGCGCAGCGTCTCGAGGTCCGCGGATTCCGACCGCAGGCCCGAGAAAATAATGACCGGGATGCCGGGAGGCGTCGACACCACGACTTCGCGGCCCGAGCCGCGGCGCAGGCGCAGGTCGATAATGGCGGCCGCCGGGCGGTGGGTCTTGATGGCGTCGAGGCCCTCGTCTGCGGTTTCGGCCGTCACGACCGTGTACTGCCGCATCTGCAGGAACTTCACCAGCGGCTGACGAACAGCACTGTCGTCTTCAACGACCAGGACAACTGGCGACACTTCTCTGACCACATCGTTATTATCGTCCTCTGACGGGGAGAACGCTAGAGCAATCGGTAGCACTGCGCGGCCCGACATGTGCGTTTAACGGACTGATGCGACAGATCTGGCGATTAGCGCCTGGCGAGAATCTGCTTCTCGTGGTGCCGGGTGTGGATCAAGTGGAACCGCAGCCACTGGTCCACCGTGAACGGGCCCAGAATGGGGTGGTCGAGCACGCGCACCCCGCCAAACACCCGCCTGATCCGCACGGCCGCATCGTCCAGCCACCCCAGGTCTCGTTTCACCCCCTCGAGTAACGCGGGCAAGGGAATGGTTCCGGTCGGCAAGATGTGCTTGGGGGCCTTGCGGCCCTCGGGAAAGTAGCCGAGATTGATCACCGCCAACACCTGCAGCGCCTGCGTCATCGTCCGGCGCGTCGCCAGCGGGGTGTTCTTCTCGAGGCATCGTTCGAAGCCCTTGGCGGTGCCTGAGTACGCGCGCTGGAGATGCTCGACAATCTCGACGGGGGACCAGCGATCGCCGGTGCGCCTGATCGCGGCCTCAGGCGATAGTCCGGTGGTGGCGTCAATGACGAGATCGAGACAGGACTGCAGATCGCTGTTCATGGGAGGGCCTGCCAACCGTAGCTCGAAGCGTCTCTGCGGCCCTCCGCCGCGCCTTCGGCGCTGTGGTGGGCAACCTTCGCTTGAACCAGAGCGAAGGTTGGTGGGCCGGGTGGGGATCGAACCCACGACCAATCGGTTAAAAGCCGAGTGCTCTACCACTGAGCTACCAGCCCGAACTGCCTATTCTACACCGTGACGCGCGCGCTCGACCTGCAGCAGCGCTTTCGTCGCCGGGTGCTGAGGGTTGCTGAGCACCCGCTTCGGGTCCCCCTCCTCGACCACCACGCCATTCGCCACCACCACCACGCGGCTCGCGTGTTCCCGCACGAAGTCATCGTCATGCGACGTCATCACGAGCGCGCGCCCGGTGGCGGCCAGCGCGCGCAGGGCATCACCCAGTTCGTTGCGGCGCGCCGGGTCGAGCGAGGCCGTTGGCTCATCGAGTAGCAGCAGCGGCGGATCGACCGCCAGCGCGCGGGCAATGGCCACGCGTTGCGCCTCGCCTCCCGACAGTTCCCGCGGCAGGGCGCCGGCACGGTGACCGACCCCAAGTTGATCGAGCAGCGCTTGGGCGCGCCCGCGCGCATCGGCGCGGCTCTCGCGGTGCACATGAATAGGCGCCAGGGTCACGTTGTCGATCGCCGACAGATGTTCGAACAGGTAATGAAACTGGAACACCATGCCGGCCTTGCCGGCGCTGACCTCGCCGGCGTCGGGGACATCGAGTCCGGCAATCACGCGCAGAATGGTGGTCTTGCCGGCCCCCGAGAGCCCCATCAGCGCGACGACCTCGCCGGCGCGGGCGTCGAGGTTCACGCCCTGCAGGATGGCGCGGGTCCCGCGGGTCACGTGCAGGCCGCGAACGGTCAGCGTGGTGCTCATACCCCGGGCATCCTCCACTGCTCTTCGAGCCGGCGCGCGAGGTACCCGAGCGGCAGCGACATGACGAGGTACATCGCCGCGCACAGCAGGCCCGGCACCAGCCAGCTGCCGATGTTGGTGGCGAAGATCTGCGTCTGCTTGGTCAGCTCCACGACCGTGATCACCGACACCAGGGACGAATCCTTGAGCAGGGCGACAAAGTCGTTGGTCATGGGCGCCAACGCAAGGCGAAACGCCTGCGGCGCGCGAATCAGCCGCAACGCCTGGAAGTTGGTGAACCCGAGAATGCGCGCGGCGTCGAGCTGGCCGCGCGGCACGGCTTCAAGCGCGCTGCGGTAGATCTCGCTCTCGTAGGCCGCGTAGTTCAGCCCAAGCCCGACCAGCGCGGCAACGAAGGCCGGCAGGCGAATCACCGACGACAGCCCGTAGTAGATCACGAACAGCTGCAACAGCACCGGCGTACCGCGCATGACCTCGACATACACGGTCAGCACCGCGCGAGTGATCGGATCTCCGTAAACGCGACCGATGGCGATCAACGAGCCTAACGCCACCGCGAGAGCCATGGCGAGGCAGCTGAGCACCAGGGTAATGACGGCCGCTCGAAACAGCGACGGAAGATAGGCCCACACGGCACCCGTGTTCCGAGTCCCGACTTCCGCCTTCGCCACGGCTTCGGCGGATGCCCCCGGCGACAGTACGCGCGCGAACAGCCGAGGCTGGTCGGAGTTCCAGACCTGCCACTTGCGAAAGATGCGCTCGAGGGTGCCGTCGCGCATGGCGTCGCGAAGAATGGCGTCTACCTGGTCGCGCAGCGTCGTGTTCTCTGGGGCCGTAATGATGATGTAGTGACCGATCGCCAGCGCCTCGGGATGCGTGAACAGTCCGGTGTTGCGCCGCATGGCGCGCTCGGCGAGCACGTGGTCGAGCACGACCGCATCGACGCGGCCGAGGGCGAGGTCTGAATAGGGATGGACGTCTTCATCGTACGAGACGGCGGTAAGGCCATGGCTGCGCTCGGCCTCGAGCAGCAGGTCGTACGCGATGGTGCCGCCAAGAGTCGCCACGCGCCGGCCGCGGAGGTCGGCGAGCGTGCGGTAGCGATCGCGATCCGCGTTGCGCACCGTCAGCACCTCGCGAAATTCGTAGTACGGCACGCTGGCGGCCAGCGACTGCCGGCGCGCGGGGATGTCTTCAATGCCGCTCAGGCCAAGGTCGAAATCGCCGCGCTTGGCCGACTGGTCGAGCGACTGGAACGCGACCTGGACGAACTGGGGACGCCGGCCGAGGCGCGCCGCCACCAGTTCGGCAATCTCGACGTCGAAGCCCGAGACGATTGAAGGATCGATGGGGTTGGCTTCAACGAATGGGGCACCGCCCTCGGCATCCCCGCCCCACCGGAGGGGCTGGGGTGCCTGCGCGTGGGCCGCCGCCGCGATCAGCAGGCAGCATAGGCACACGGCGGCTCGCATCCCGTCAATCCTTGCGACCCGGCCGCGGCCTGTCAAGCAAAAGCCCGCGTGATCAAGCCACGCAAAATCAGGCTACGCTTAGGCCATGCGGGCCGGCGGGCGGATCTGGATCCTGGTCGGGATACTCGGCGCGATCGGCGCCGGCGTCACGATCGCCCACGCCCAGCAGATTTGGGCTGGCGGCTTTGGCGGGCGGACCCCGCCGCGCTTCCCCACTGCCACCAGTTTCGACGGCAGCTTCAATTTCTGCCGCGTGATGTTCCGCAGCGATCGCCGCGAGAAACAGGGCTGGGCCACCGACTACCCCGGCGCCGACATCAACTTCAGCGTGCGGCTGGCGGAGCTCACCAAGGTTCGCGTGAAGAGGGCGAACATCGGCACCGCGGACGAGGTGCCCGACGCTGTAGTAGTCCGGCTCACCGACGACGCGCTGTTCCAGTGTCCGTTCATCTTCATGGAGGATGCCGGCACGGCCCGCTTCAGCGACGCCGAAGTAGACCGCCTGCGCGACTACCTGATGAAGGGTGGCTTCCTGCTGGTCAGCGACTACCACGGCAGCTGGGCCCGCGAACAGTTCGACTCGGAGATTGGCCGCGCCCTCCCCAGAGCCCGCTACCCCGTTGTCGACCTGTCGCCGCCCGGCCATGCCCTCTGGCGCACGATGTTCCCGGTGGCGACGTTGCCGCAGATGGCGTCGATCAACACGTGGCGGCGCACCGACGATGTGCTGGAGCGGTGGAATGAGGACGGCTCGCCCCCGAGCGCGCGTGGGATTGCCGACGAGCAGGGCCGGCTCATGGTCGTGATGATCCACAACACCGACATGCCCGATGCCTGGGAGCGCGAGGGCGAAGACAGCGAGTACTTCTTCCGCTTCTCGCCGGAGGCCTATGCCGTGGGCATCAACATCCTGCTCTACGCCATGACCCATTGACGGGTCACGGCGCGGCTTCGGCGCCGGGGGGAATGCGGAACGGCGCCACCGGAATGCGCTCGTAGCGCACGTCGACAATCTCCAGCTGTTCCGTCCCGCCGGGCGCGCGCAGCACCACGCGGTCGCCGGGCCCCTTCTTCATCAACGCGCGCGCCAGCGGCGACACCCAGCTGATGTGATCGCGGCCGAGGTCCACCTCGTCTGCGCCGACGATGCTGACTTCACGTTCGGTGCCTTCGCCATTCACGTAGCGCACCGTGGCGCCGAAGAACACCCGCGCCGCCGCTTGCTTCGGTCGTGGCGCTTCCGGATCAACTACCTCTGCCGCATCGATGCGTTTGGTGAGAAAGCGGATCCGGCCATCGATCTGCCGCAGCCGGCGCTTGCCGTACTGGTAGTCGGCATTCTCGCTGCGATCACCGTTGCTGGCCGCCCAGGTCACGACCTTCGTCACCGCCGGCCGTTCGCGGGTCAACAGAAACGCGTGCTCGTCCTTCAGCCGCTGCAGGCCGCTCGGCGTGATGTAGTTCTTCACCCGCACCGCCGGCGCATCGAGATCGGGCTTTCTCCTGGAGCCTTTGTACATGCGACCTACCCATTCAATCACGACGTGCTGGCGGTTCCGCCACCGCCCCGGCCAACACGGCTGCCAGCGTCGCCTGATCGATGTTGCTGCCCGTCAACACGAGACCGACCCGCTGGCCGGCCAGTTCGCTGGTCAGTGCGCATAGTCCGGCCAGTCCGGCCGCCCCGGCCCCCTCGCACAGGTTGTGCGTGCACCGCAGGTAGGTCTGAAGGGCGTCCGCGATGGCGCGCACGCTCACCAGGTCGGCCCCGAAGCCGCGAATGGCGGCGTTCTTGTCGGGGTTGTTGTTGAGGGGCACGAAGATCCTCGCCTTGACCCCCAGCATCCGAGCGGCCACGGCCACCCCCTGGCCGTGATTGCCCAGCGTCGGGGCGATGACGCCGCGTGCGCGTTCCTCCGGACTGAGCGCCGTCATCGCGGCCAGCCCGTTGCGGTACTTGAACGAGTTGGTCGGCAAGTGGTTCTCGTGCTTGACGAACACCGAGATGCCCGAGCCCACCACCTGGTCGAGGCTGGGGTAGCTGCGCAGAGGTGTAACCGGGACAAACGGCGCCAGGCGAGCCCTGGCCGAGAGGATGTCGGGAAACGTCAGCATGGCCGCATCCCGCATAGTAGCGCCTGGAATGGCTCCGTCGTGCCCTGCCCTGGCGCCGAACGAACCGTGTTAAGTGAGTGTTACCGATGTCTCCGGAATGAGGTGTTACCCATGTGCCCGGAATAGACCGAGCGAAGTCTGGCGTCCCCGACGGGGACCGCTGACGGTTGGCGGCTACCCGTCCAAGGGTTCTTGGACCTGAGCGACGCGGCGTAGAGGTGCGCCCCCCGGCTTGCCGCCTTCCCCACCGGCTGAGCCATAGGTTCCATCCATGTGGTTTGTGGCGAGCCCATGACAGGGTCACTTCCATGTGCCGAGTGTACGCCGCTGGCGGTCTCCCACTGCTGTGACTCGAGCAATCCCCACCAGTCCGATCGCCGTTGAAACTCAGCGGAGGCCCCGGCCTGCCGGACCTTGAATCGATTGTGCGAAAGGAGACAGCAGGGGTTCGC
>JBEGVQ010000131.1:0-12481 GCA_041178345.1 Acidobacteriota bacterium
GCATTCGTGAGCTGGCTCGGCGCCAGGAGGCGTTGGCCCGCCAGCAGCGCGAGCTGGCCAGGAACCAGTCGGGCCTGACCGCCGAAGAGATCAAGCGGCAGCTCGAACGCCTGACTCGCGATCAGAACGAGTTGCGGAAGCAAGCCGAAGAGCTGTCGCAGCAGATGCAGAAGGCATCGCAAGCCCAAAACCCCAGCAGCTCGCCATCGTCCTCGAGCGGCCAGAGTCAGTCGCTGCGAGAAATCACCGACGAGATGCGCAAGGCCGAGGGGGATCTGCGCCAGCAGGATCCGCAACAGGCCAGCGCCCGCGGCGAGCGCGCGTCGCAGCAGTTGCGCAACCTCGAACAGCAACTGCAGGGCGCGCGGCCCGACGAGCGCCGCCGGGCGATTGGCGACCTGCAGATGGAAGCGCGGCAACTGGCCGAGGCCGAGCGACGGCTGGGGAACGAAGCCGGGCGCACCGGCGCCAGCGACGACGCGCGGCGGCGGCTGGCGGCGGAACAGGAGCGCCTGGCCGAGCGCGCAGAGCGGCTGGGCGAGTCGGTGAAGCAGTTGGCCAGGACCGGCGCGGAGGATGCCGCGGATCGCCAGGCCATGACCGACGCCTCGCGCGAGATCGATCAGCAAAAGATTGCCGAGCGCATGCGCCAGTCGGCGCAATCGCTGCGGCAGACGTCGCCGGGCGGCGATGGCGCCGGACCACCCGAAGAACTGGCGCGGGCGCTCGACAAGGTGGCCGAGCGGCTGGGTTCCGTCGGCGGCGCGCAGGACAGCGAGGCGGCGAAGCTGTCGGAACAGCTGGCGCGCACGCAGGAGTTGCGCGATCGGCTGGGCGAGTTGCAGCGGACGATGGACGCGCTCGCCCGGGAGCAAGGCCGGGCAGGTGAGCAGCCCGGTGCCACCGGCCAGCAAGGCAGCGCGGCCGCGGACCGGGCCGAATCGGTGGCGCGCTTGCGGCGCGATGCCGACAACCAGATGCGAGAGGCGCAGAAACTGGCCGAGGGCGTGCGGCGCGAGAATCCCCAGATGCCGCGCGGCGCCACGCCGGAACAGTGGGAGCGCAGCGTGTCGGCGCCCGGCACAGAAGCGTTCAAGCAGGATTTTTCGAGCTGGGAGTCGTTGAAGAAGAACCTGCTGACGGCCCTGGATCGGACCGAGTCGCAGTTGTCGGATCAGCTGCGGGCCCGCGAGAACCGTGAACGATTGAACGCCGGCCGCCACGATGCCGTGGCCGAGACCTATCGTCAGCTGGTGGAGCGCTATTACCAGTCGCTGGCGGCGCCGCGAAAGCCCAAGCCGTAATGAGGTTCGCCGTCGTGCTCCCGTGGTGGGGCTCTGTGCTCGTGTTCGGCAGCGCGCTGGTGCTGGCGTGGCTGGCGTATGCGCGCGTGCCGGTGGCCCTGTCGCGCGGCCTGCGCGGGCTGCTCACCGGGTTGCGCGCCGCCACCATGGTGCTGCTGATTGCCATCCTGCTGCGCCCGGTGGTGATGGTCCCGCCCGCCGCGGCCAACAACAGCCTGGTGCCCGTGCTCGTGGACGTATCGAGGAGCATGCGGCTGGCCGATGGTGATGGCCCGTCGCGGCTCGACCGCGCCCGCGAAATTGTTCGCGACCTGCAAGCCCGGCTCTCGGGCGAGCACTCGATCGAGCTGCTGACCTTCGGCGAAACGCTCGCGCCCGGCGACGTCGAGACGATGGCGGCCACGGCCCGGCGCAGCGACCTGAGCGGGGCCCTGGCCGGCCTGGCCGAACGGCACCGTCGCGGCCGGGTCGCCGGCGTCGTGGTGCTATCGGACGGCGGTGACACGTCGCCTCAGGAACGCGAGGCGGTGCGAGTGGGAGAGGCGCCGGTGCTGGCGGTCGGCGTGGGCCGCGCCGGCGGCGGTCGCGACCGCGAGGTGCTGAACCTGACTGCGGGCGAGCCGCTCCTGGCCGGCGCTTCGGTGGACCTCAGCGTGTCGGCGATCAGCAGCGGATTTGGCACCGAACCGGTCGAGCTGCGCGTCAGCGCCAATGGCCGGCCCATCGAGGTGCGCCGCGTCACCCCACAGGTCGAGGGCGCGCCCCTTCACGAGGTATTCACGGTGTCGCCGGCGCCCGGCGTCGCCACGGTCTACTCCATCGAGATCCCGGTGGCCGGCGGCGAACTCGCGGCCGAGAACAACACGCGCAGCGTGCTGGTGCCGGCGCAATCGGGCCGCCGCAAGATCCTGATGGTCGAGGGCGCGCCTGGCTACGAGCACACCTTCCTCAAGCGGGCCCTGGCCCAGGATCCGGGCCTCGACGTCGACGCGGTCGTGCGCAAGGGCCAGAACGACGATGGCCGGGAGACGTTCTATGTGCAGGCGGCGCCGGGCCGCGTGGCGGCGCTCACGAGCGGCTATCCCTCCACGCGGGCCGAGCTGTTCGTGTATGACGCGATCATTGTTGGCAACCTCGCGGCGGATTTCTTCACGCGCGACCAGCTGGCGTTGACCGCGGCCTTTGTGGCCGAGCGCGGCGGCGGGCTGCTGGTGCTTGGCGGACGGTCATTCGAACGCCAGGGCCTGTCGGGCACGCCGCTCGAAGAAGTGCTGCCGATCGACCTCACCGATCGCCGCGCGGCGGTCGCGCTCGCCTCGAACTCGTTCGCCCCGATGGCGGCCAACGCGCCGGCGCTGACACCCGACGGCGCGCTGCACCCGGCGACCCGCCTGGCTCCGTCGGTCGACGAGAGCCGCCAGCGTTGGGCCCAACTCCCGGCGCTCGCGTCGGTGGCGGCGGTGGGTGGCCCCCGGCCAGGCGCGCAGGTGCTGGTCGTGGCGCCCAGTGGCGGCGGCGTCCTGCAGCCGCTGATTGCGGCCCAGCGGTACGGCCAGGGCCGATCGCTGGTGTTTGCCGGCGAGGCCTCGTGGCGCTGGCGCATGATGCGGCCCGCGACGGACCTGAGCTACGAAACGATTTGGCGGCAGCTGGCGCGCTGGGTTACCGCCGGCGCGGCGGCGCCGGTCGCCATTGCCCCGCTGACGCCGACCGTGCCGGGCGTGACCGAGTTGATCTCGATGACGGTCCGGGACGCGGCCTTCAGCCCGGTGGCCAACGCCGAGGTCTCGCTGGCACTGACGGCGCCTAACGGCGAGTCGCGGATCCTCTCGCCGGCGTTGTCGAGTCCGCGGCAGGGCCGCTACGCGGTTGCGGCCCGGTTCGACCAGCCGGGGGTCTATCGCCTCGACGCCACCGCCGATCGCGCCGGTGTGCGCCTGGGCGCCGCCTCACGCCAGGTGCTGGTCGGTGGCGCCGACCTCGAAATGGCGCAGCCCCGGTTGAACGAGGCCGTGTTGCAGCGGCTAGCCGCCGAGACGAACGGCCATTACCTGCCCGCGGCGCGTGCCGGTGAGTTGGCCGAGTTGCTGCGCGAGTCGCGGGTGGCTGCCGGTACGCCCGAGCAACGCGACCTCTGGCACAATGGCTGGAGCCTGCTGGCCATCGTGTTGTTGCTGGCCGCGGAATGGATCGCCCGTCGCAGGGCAGGACTCTCCTGATGATGAAACGCCTGATTGCCGTCGCGCTGGTCGTGTTCGGGTTGTCGCCTGCCTCGGCCGAAGCCCAGGCGCGCTGGGCCGTGATCGTTTCTGGGGCCTCGGGCGGCGAAAAATACGCCGAGCAGATGCGCGACTGGCGCGAGGGCCTGCGGTCGGCGATGGTCGATCGCTACGGGTTCAAGCCCGAGCATGTTCGTCTCCTCGTGGACGAGGCGGCGCCGAGCGGCGAGCGGGGCACGGCCGAGAACGTTCGTAAGGTCTTTGCCGAGGTGAAGAAGGCCGGCACCAGGGACGACCTCGTGCTGGTGGTGCTGCTGGGGCACGGCACGTACGACGGCGACGTCGCCAAGTTCAACCTGGTGGGCCCCGACCTCACGGCGCGTGATTGGACCGGCATGTTGGCTGGCGTGCCGGGCCGCCTGGCCCTGGTGAACACCACCGCGGCGAGCTTTCCGTTCCTGGAAGCGCTCACCGCCAAGGGCCGGGTCGTGATCACGGCAACTGATTCGGCGGCGCAGAAGTACGCCACCGTGTTCCCCGAGTATTTCGTGAAGGCGATCCGCGAAGCGTCCACCGACCTCGACAAGAACGGCCGGACCTCGTTGTTCGAGGTCTTCACCGTGGCCAGCGCGTCGGTGAAGCAGCACTACGAGCAGAAGGGCCAACTGGCGACCGAGCGAGCCGTGCTCGACGACAACGGCGACGGCAGGGGCGTCGAGGCCCTGACCGAGGGTCCTGACGGCGGCGTGGCCCGCCTCTCGTATCTCGATGCCGAACCGGCCGCCGAATCAGCGAACCCGGCGCTGGCGGCGCTGGCCAGGCGCCGCCGCACGCTGGAGATGCAGGCCGAAGAGCACAAGCAGTTGAAGGGCGTGATGCCCGATCCGGAGTGGAATGCCCAGTTCGAGAAGCTGATGCTGGAGCTGGCGCAAGTCTCCGCGGAGATAAGGAAAAAGTCTTAACAGGAGTTCAAGAGGTCAGGAGCCTAGAAATATCTACCCCTGATCTCTTGATCTCCGGTTCGCACATCCCACCAATCGACGGCCATGCGTTCGGGCCGTCGCATGAGCCGGACGAGGATTAGTCCACAGGCGAAGCCGGCGACGTGCGCCCAGAACGCGATCCCGCCTGTCATCTCGCCCGACTGGAAGAACGGCAGCGTGCCGATGCCGTTCAGGAACTGCATGAAGAACCAGCAGCCGAGAAAGAACACGGCCGGCAACTCGAACAGGACGGGCGGGAACGGGAACAGCATCAGCACCCGCGAGTGCGGATAGAGCACCAGGTAGGCGCCCATCACCCCGGCAATGGCCCCGCTGGCGCCGACCATGGGAATCAGCGACTCGGGACTGAGCGCCGTCTGCGTGACTGCGGCGACGACACCGCACACGAGGTAGAACACCGCGAAGCGCCCATGTCCGAGGCGGTCTTCGACGTTGTCGCCGAAAATCCACAGGAACAGCAGGTTGCCGGCCAGGTGCACGAGGCCGGCGTGCACGAACATCGAGGTGAACACATCGGCCAGCGAGAAGTACGCCGGCACCACCGCGAGCGTGACAAGAAACGCCTCGGCCGTCTGGTCGGAGAGGGTGGCCTGGAACAGGAAGACCAGCAGGTTGAACCCGATCAGGCCGATCGTGACGCCCGGGCGCGTGCGAGAAGGGATGACGTCGCGCAGGGGAATCATGGGCTTCAGCTAGAATAATCAATAACGATGACCTGTCGCTCGTGCGGCGCCGAGATCGCGGCCAACGCACTGATTTGCTACAAGTGCGGCACCGCCACGGCGGAGCCGCGAATCACCCCGCCCGCCGCGCGCCCGCGGCGCTCGCGCGTCTCGGTGGCCGGCCTCGTGGTACTGGGCCTGGCGCTGGCCGCGGTCGTGCGGCAGGTGGCGTGCGGAAGCCTGTTATGATGAGGCGTTCGGGCCCGGCATAGGTGCCCGCCACCCCCTATGGCAAACGCGCGGCTCGACGTAAACGACGGCCTCGGCCAGCGAATCGTGCCGATTACCGGGGCGCAGCTCATGATCGGCCGCCGGACCGAGAGCGACTTGCGCTTGGTCGGCAGCGACGTCTCTCGCGACCACGCCGAGATCGTGGAGGTCGACGGCCAGTGGCTGCTGCGCGACAAGGGGTCGCGTTACGGCACCTACGTCAACGGCGAACCGGTCACCGAGCACAAGCTCACGCACGGCGACAAGGTGCAGTTCGGCCGCGCCAGCGGCGCCGACGTCGTCTTCCTGACCGGCGACGAGCCGGCCCATACCGACCGCTCGCACGCCAGTGCCGTCAACGACCTGCGGCAGCTGGCGGCGCTGCTCGAGGGCCTGCGCGCGCTCGGCTCGGGCCGCGTCCTCGATGAAGTGCTGGCGCTCGTGCTCGATGCCGCGATTGACGTGGCCGGCGCCGAACGCGGCTTCATCATGCTGTCGTCGAACAACGGGCCGCTCGAGCTGAAGCTGGCGCGCGCCAAGGGGCGCATCACGCTGCCGAATACCGGCTTCAACACCAGCCGGAAGATTCCCGAAGAGGTCTTCGCCACCGGTGAGCTCCAGATCGTGGCCGACCTGCTCGACGGCGACCTGGCCAACGTGCACATGGGCACGGTCGCGCTGGGCATTCGTCACGTCGCCTGCATCCCGCTGCGCATGGTTCGTTACCTCGATCGCGCCGACATGGCCAGCGAGACCAAGAACATCGGCGTGCTCTATCTCGACAGCCGCGAGAAGGGCAGCCTGCTGGCGCCGCACACGCGCACCGCGCTTGATACCCTGGCGACCGAGGCCGGCGTCGCAATCGAGAACGCGCGCCTGTACCGCCAGACACTCGACAAGGCCCGCCTCGAGCACGAGATCAAGATCGCGGCGGAAATCCAGCGCGCGCTGCTGCCCGAAGGCACGCATAACGGAACGTTCTTCGAGTCGGCCGGCACGTCGTTGCAGGCCCGGTCGATTGGCGGCGACTTCTTCGACCTGATCGACACCCCGGACGGCATGTTCGGCTTCCTGTGCGGCGACGTCGCCGGCAAGGGCCCGGCGGCGGCCCTGCTGACGTCGAAGATCATGGGCATCTTCTCGGCGTTCGCGTCGATTGGCGATGATCCGGCGCAGACCGTGGACCACATCAACAAGGTGCTGACCCGCCGCCAGATCGACGCGCGCTACGCGACGCTGATGTACGGCCAGTTGGCGCCCACCGGCAGGCTGGTATTCTGCAACGCCGGCCACAACCCGCCGCTCATCTACGGCGTCGACGGCTTGCGTCGCATCGAAGCCGGCGGCATGCCGGTCGGGTTGTTCGAGATGGCCCCGTACTCGGCCGACGCGATCGACCTCAAGCCCGGCGACACGATGGTCCTCTACAGCGATGGCGTCACCGAAGCGCAGAACGTCGCGGGCGACGACTTCGGTGAAGAACGCATGGCCGCCGTGCTCGAGCAGTATCACAAGGAACCGGCCACCGTCGTGCTGGAGAAACTGATCGCGGCCGTCAGCGAGTTCGCGCGCGGCGCCGAGCAGTATGACGACGTGACTGCGCTCGTCATACGCTACTTTGGCCGATCATGACCAGCCGTGCACGCCTGGCGATGGCCTTGTGGGCGGTGTTCGCCGTCGCCGTCTTCAACGTGACGTTCGACTGGCAGACCCGCATGGCGGGCCTGGAGTTTGCGGGCGCGCAGTTGCGCCGGCACGCGGCCGGCCAGCCGGTGGTCACCCTTGACGAGGGCTTCCGCCCGATGGTCCGCGCCGCCGCCGTTCGCTCGGGCGGCTGGCTGGCCCTCATTGTGGGCACCGGCATGGTCGCGACCATCGTGGCCACCCGGACGTCAACAGCGGTCGAAGAACTCGATGCTCGATAAACTGATTTACGACTGGAACAAGATCGGCGCCCCGGCGATCCCCAAGCGGGTGATGCTGGACGACGAGACGTTGCGCGACGGCCTGCAGTCGCCGTCGGTGAAGACGCCGACCATTGCCCAGAAGATCAAGATCCTTCACCTGATCGACCAGCTCGGCATCGACACCGCCGACATCGGCCTGCCCGGCGCCGGCCCCCACGTTGTTGCCGACGTCGAGCGCCTGGCGCGCGAGATCGTGGACGCGCGACTGACGGTCCGTGCGAACTGCGCCGCGCGAACCACGATCACCGACATCCGCCCGATTGCCGAGATTACCCAGCGGACCGGCCTGCCGATCGAGGTCGGCGCCTTCATCGGCTCGTCGCCGATCCGGCAATACACCGAGGGCTGGACGCTTGACTGGCTGCTGAAGAGCACCGACGAGGCGATCTCGTTTGCGGTCAGCGAGGGCCTCGAGGTCATGTACGTGACCGAGGACACGACCCGGGCCGATCCCGAGACGTTGCGCCAGCTGTACGTGTGCGCCATCCGCGCCGGCGCCACGCGCATTTGCCTGGCCGACACCGTCGGCCACGCCACGCCGTGGGGCGCCACCGCCGTGGTTAAGTTTGCCGCGCAGGTGATCAAGGACGAGGGCGCCGACGTCGGCATCGACTGGCACGGCCACCGCGATCGCGACCTGGCGATCATCAACAGCATCGCCGCGCTCGAGGCCGGCGCCTCGCGCGTGCATGCCGCGGCGCTCGGCATCGGCGAACGCGTCGGCAACACCCCCATGGATCTGCTGCTCGTCAATTTCGTGCTGATGGGCTTCCTCGAACGCGACCTGACGCCGCTGATGCCGTACTGCGAGGCCGTGTCCCAGGCGTGCGGCGTGCCGATTCCCGACAACTACCCGGTCATTGGCCGCGATGCCTTCCGCACCGCCACCGGCGTGCACGCCGCCGCCGTGGTCAAGGCGTGGCGCATGGGCGATCGCGAGTTGATGGACGCGGTCTACTCGGCGATTCCGGCCAGCCTGGTCGGCCGGCAGCAGGAGATCGAGGTCGGGCCGATGTCGGGGAAGTCGAACGTGCTGTTCTGGCTGGAGCAGCATGGCATTCCGACCAGCGACCCGGTGGTCGATCGGGTGTTCGCCAAGGCCAAGGGCTCGACGACGGTGTTGACCGAGGCGGAGATTCTCGCGGAAGTGTACCGCTAGTACGGCTAATTCTTCAGGAGGCGTGCCTCGATTTCCGGCAACGCCGCCACCACCACATCGCCGACCACCTGCAGGCTCCGCGCCGAGACCGCGTCGATGGTGTCTTGCGCGGTGTGCCACGCCGGGTAGTCGAGATCGATGATGTCGATCGAGGGCACGCCGGCCTTCAGGAAGGGCAGGTGGTCGTCTTCGACCGCCATCGATTCCTCAATGAAGTGCCGCTGGTGGCCGAGCTTGCGGGCCACGTTCCAGACCATGTCGGTGAGCCACGGCGTGGAGTTCGACTCGCGGCGGATGTTCAGGTCGCGGTCGCCAATCATGTCGAGCAGGAGCATCGCCCGCAGCGACTTCAACGTCCCGGTCTGGCGCGCGACCGCCACGTAGTGGCGGCTGCCGTAGGTGTTGTCGGTGCCCACCCACTCGCCGGTGGCTTCCTCGCCGTCGAGGAACAGCAGCTCGATGGTGAAGGGCAGTTGCGGCCGGGCCTTGATCACCCGCGCCAGTTCCAGCAGCGCTGCCGTGCTCGACGCGCCGTCGCTGGCGCCGACAAAGCGGAACTCCCGGAACAGCTTGGTGTCGAAGTGGCTGGCAATGATGATGCGCTCGGTCCGCTGGCCGGGGATGGTGGCAATCAGGTTGACCATCTTGATCGGGCCGAGCGGCGTCGTGGCCGTCCACGCCTGTTCGACGGTCGTGAGGCCGATGGCGGCGAGCGTCCTGGTGATGTACTCGCGGTTCTTGAGGTTACCCGGCGATCCGGACGGCCGCGGACCGATGGCCACCTGCTGGCGCAAGTGTTCCCACGCCCTGGTGCTGTCGAAGGCTCCCGGGGCCTGGGCCGAAACGGCCGCTGACGCCAGCAACCCAACCATTGCCAGAATTAGCGGCCGCATCATGACTCCCGCTCAGCGTTTCGACATCGGGATGTAGTCCCGCGTCGAGGCGCCCTCGTAAATCTGCTTGGGGCGTGCGATCTTCGTTTCCGGGTCGAGCAGCATCTCTTCCCACTGCGCGACCCAGCCCACCGTGCGGGCAATCGCAAACAGCACCGCGAACATCTCGACCGGGAAGCCCATGGCCTGGTAGATCAGCCCGGAGTAGAAGTCGACGTTCGGGTAGAGCTTGCGGCTGACGAAGTACTCGTCCTCGAGCGCGATCCGCTCCAGTTCGAGGGCGATGTCGAGCAGCGGGTTCTTGCCGGTGACCTCGAACACCTCGTAGGCGGTCTTCTTGATGATCTTGGCCCGCGGGTCGTACGACTTATAGACGCGGTGGCCGAAGCCCATCAGGCGGCCTTCGCCGGCCTTGACCTTCTTGATGAAGGCGGGGATGTGATCGACCGAGCCGATCTCCTTGAGCATGCGCAGCACGGCTTCGTTGGCGCCGCCGTGCAGCGGGCCGTAGAGCGCCGCCGCCGCCCCGGCCAGGGCCGAGAACGGATCGACGTTCGAGCTGCCGATCGCGCGCATCGAGCTGGTCGAGCAGTTCTGCTCGTGGTCGGCGTGCAGGATGAACAGCACGTCGAGCGCGCGCTCGAGCGCCTTGTTCGGCTGGTACTTCACCTCGGTCATCTTGAACAGCATGTTCAGGAAGTTGCCGGTGAAGCTGAGGTCGTTGTCGGGATAGACATACGGCCGGCCGGTGCTGTGGCGATAGGCGTAGGCGGCCACCGTCGGCGTCTTGGCGATCAGGCGGAGGATCTGCTTCTGCCGCGACTCGGCGTTGAAGATCTGCTTGCCGTCCGGGTAGAACGTCGACATGGCGCCGACCGTGCTGATGAACACGCCCATGGGGTGGGCATCGTAGGTAAAGCCCTCCATGAACTTCTTGATGTTCTCGTGCACCATCGTGTGCATGGTGATCTGGTGGTTCCACGCCTCGAGCTGGCCCTTGTTGGGCAGCTCGCCGTAGAGGATCAGATACGCCGTTTCGAGATAGGTGCTGCTCTCGGCGAGCTGTTCGATGGGGTATCCCCGGTACATCAGGATGCCCTTGTCGCCGTCGATGAAGGTGATTTTGCTCTTGCACGCCGCGGTGTTCATGAACGCCGGGTCATAGGTACACAACCCCGGGTCTTCGCCGCCGGTCGTGATTTTCTTCAGGTCAGTGGCGCGGACCGCGCCCTCCGTGATCGGGACTTCGTAGGTCTTCCCGGTCCGGTTGTCGGTAATGGACAGCGTTTCAGGCATAGGATGATCCCGCTTATTCTAGATCACCCGCCCACTGCCGTCACGGAGAGAGTTCTATTCGGTCCTGGCCGGGCCGGCCCCGGTGTGGCGCACGTCCTTGGCCGACAGGATGAAGATGACGTCCTCGGCCACGTTGGTGGCATGGTCGCCAATGCGCTCGAGGTGGCGGGAAATCAGGATCAGGTCCAGCGCCGGCTCAATCGTGGGCGGGTCGGCCAGCATGTAGGTGAGCAGTTCCCGGAAAATCTGGGACTTCAGCGCGTCGACGATGTCGTCCTGGGCCAGGACGGCTTCGGCCAGGGCGATGTCGCGGCGGACAAACGCGTCGAGCGCGTCGCGCAGCATCGACTGCGCCAGTTCGCCCATGCGCGGGATGTCGATCAGCGGCTTGACCGGGGCGTGCCGCAGGTAGCGCTTGCCGGCCTCGGCGATGTTGACCGCCAGGTCGCCGACCCGTTCCAGGTCGGTGTTGATCTTGACGACGGCGACAATCACGCGCAGGTCGGCCGCCATGGGCTGGTGCAGCGCCAGCAGCTTGAAGCAGCGATCGTCGATCTCGATGTGCAGGTCGTTGATGGGCTGGTCGCCGGCGAGCACCGAGTCGAGCGCAGCGAGGTCGCGGTCCATCAGGCCGCGGACCGACTCGCGGACCCGCTCCTCGGCCAGGCCGCCCATGGCCAGCAGGCGCTGCTTGAGGGTGTCGAGATCGTCCTGGAAATGTCGAAACACGCGCTCCATCAGCCGCACCTGCCTGTGACGTAGTCCTCGGTGAGTTTCTCCGCCGGCGCCGTGAAGATCCGGTCGGTTCGGTCGTACTCGACCAGCCGGCCGAGCCAGAAGAAGGCCGTGAAGTCGGAGACCCGCGCGGCCTGCTGCATGTTGTGCGTCACGATGACGATTGTGTACTGCTTTTTGAGCTCGTAAATCAGCTCTTCGATGCGCTGGGTCGCGATCGGATCGAGCGCCGATGCCGGTTCGTCCATCAGCAGGATTTCGGGCCGGATGGCCAGCGCCCGCGCAATGCAGAGCCGCTGCTGCTGGCCGCCCGACAGCGCCAGCGCCGAGTCGTGGAGGCGGTCCTTGACCTCGTCCCAGATTGCGGCCTGCCGCAGGCTCTCTTCGACGCGGTCCGCCAGCTCGGCCTTGGATTGGACCAGGCCGTTGATGCGCAGGCCATAGGCCACGTTCTCGAAGATCGATTTCGGGAACGGGTTCGACTTCTGGAACACCATGCCGACCTTGCGGCGCAGGTAGACGACGTCGACGCCTGCGTCATAGATCGATTCGCCGTCAATCAACACCGTCCCCTCGACGCGGGTCAACGGGATGATGTCGTTCATCCGGTTGAGCGTGCGCAGGAAGGTGCTCTTGCCGCAGCCCGACGGCCCGATGAACGCCGTCACGAGGTTCGAGCGGATCTCGATCGAGATGCCGTCGAGCGCGCGCTTGGGACCGTAGTAAAAGTTCAGGTCCTTCACGCCGATCTTGACCGGCGCATCGAGGCTGCCGGCGACCTGCCCGGGCCGGGCGGCCACGCCGGCCAGGCTGGCCGGCACGGGGCGATTGGTGGTGGCGTTCATACGCGACCCCGGCGCTGTTGGCGGTCGCGCACGATAATGGCAATCGCGTTCATCGAGAGCAGCAGGACCATAAGCACCAGAATAGCAGCGGCGGCGTTCGCCTTGAACTCGACTTGGGGCCGCGACA
>JBEGVQ010000132.1:0-9247 GCA_041178345.1 Acidobacteriota bacterium
CGAGCATCTCGATGTCGGGTGACGGCGTGCCCTTGAACCAGGCGCGCATGCGCGCCGGCAGGTCGTCGGCCCGGCCGGCGTTGTGCAGGGCGATGACCCCATCGGCGTCGATCGCGTCGTAGCGGTGCAGGATGTCGGCGATCTGCCGAACCAGCAGCCGCACATCGTTCCACTCGAACAGGATCTGGTCGAACTCGAGCAGCGACTGGCCGCGCGCGAGGCGGGCCGTCAGTTCTTCAGGCGCGGCCTCGAGCCACGGCGTGGTCAGGCGTCCCTGGACCCGCCGGACGGTTTCGATCAGGCTGACCTGCAGAAGGGCGGCCGGCGCCAATTCGGGCTGGCGTTCGGCCAGGGCCTTTAGTTCAGCGATGTCGCGCGGCAGGCCCCGCGCGCTGCTCGGGGAGGAGCCAGACACGACTGAATCATACCGGGAACCGGGAGTCGGGAGTCGGGAGTCGCCCAATCAGCCACCGGTTCCCGATTCCCGATTCCCGGTTCCCGACTCCCGACTCCCGGCAGGTGGTGCAATACTGGACGAGCATGCCGAAAGCGGCGAAGCCCAGGTCCGCGGCGAGTTCCCGCCGGCTCCGGATCTTGATGATCGCGTCAGAAGCGCAGCCATTTTCGAAAACCGGCGGGCTGGCCGACGTCGTCGCGGCCCTGCCCAAAGCCCTGGGCCGGCTCGGTCACCAGGTGACGGTGATCACGCCCCGCTATCGCGGCGCGCCCGACGGCCCGGTGGCGGGCACCGTCGCCCTGGAGGTAGCCGGCCATCGCTTCCGGACGCGGCTGCTGGAGCAGGTCACGGGTCCCGGCGCGCGGGTGCTGCTGCTCGACTGCCCGGAGTTGTATGACCGCGGCGGTATTTACTACGAGGGTGGCGCCGATTATTCCGACAACCCGATTCGCTATGCGCTCCTGTCGGCGGCCGCCCTCGACTTTGCCGCGCAGCAACCCGAGCCGTTCGACATCCTCCACACCCACGACTGGCAGGGGGGCCTCGCTCCGGTCTACGCGCGCGCGCTCAAGGTGCCGTCGGTACTGACGATTCACAACCTGGCCTACCAGGGAGTCTTCGACAAGGCCTGGGTGCCGCGGCTCGGCCTCGGCTGGCAGGACTTCACCATCGACGGCTTCGAGTTCTTCGACCGGCTCGGGTTCCTGAAGGCGGGCATCAACTTCGCCGATGCGATCACGACGGTGAGCCCGACCTACGCCGGCGAGATCCAGCGCCCCGAGTACGGCCACGGGCTGGATGGCGTGATCCGCTCGCGTCGCGAGCGGCTGACCGGCATCCTCAACGGCATCGACCACGACGAGTGGAACCCGGCGGCGGACCCGCACCTGCCGGAGCCCTTTGATGCTGATCGGCTGGCGGCCAAGGGCGCGTCGAAGCGCGCCCTGCTGGCGCGTTTTGGGTTGCCGGTGACGGAGGAGACGCGGGCGCGGCCGATGATCGGCATGGTGTCGCGCATGGTGGATCAGAAGGGCCTCGACCTGATCGCGGCGGTGGCCGCGGCCGGCGCGCTTGCCTCACTGGACGCGACGTTCACGATTGTCGGCACCGGCGAGCCTCGCTACCAGGACATGTGGCGCTACCTGGCGCAGCGTCACCCGGATCGCATCGGCGTGTTCATCGGCTTCGACGAGCAGCGTGCGCATTTGGTGGAGGCGGGCGCCGACATGTTCCTGATGCCGTCGCAATTCGAGCCGTGCGGCCTCAACCAGATGTACAGCCTCCGCTACGGCACGGTGCCGATTGTCCGTGCGGTCGGCGGCTTGGTGGATACCGTGCGGCCGTACCAGCCGAAGAATGGGCAGGGCACTGGGTTCCTGTTCTCGGACTACGAGCCCGGGGTGATGCTGCGGACGATCGAGGCGGCGCTGGCAGCGTTTGCCGACAAGGAGATTTGGACCCGGCTGCAGAAAAATGGCATGCGCGCCGATTTCTCGTGGGACCGCTCGGCGGCCGAGTATGTCAAAATATACACACGACTGCGCCCCGCGCGTACCACGCGCCGGCCGCCGGCATCCAAAGGGTAGTGAGGGACTGTTGATGGCATCCGAGCATGTGAAAGCACTGACCGACGCGAATTTTGGCGAGTCAGTGAAAAAGGGCGTCGTGCTGGTGGATTTCTGGGCCACCTGGTGCGCGCCGTGCCGGCGCATTGCGCCGATTGTCGACCAGCTGGCCGACGAATACAACGGCCGCGCCACCGTGGCCAAGGTCGACATCGACGAGAATCCCATGACGCCCAGCAAGTTCATGGTGCGCGGCATTCCGACGCTGCTGCTGTTCAAGGACGGCGATCTCAAGGAAACCGTCGTGGGTCTGGCGAACAAGGACGATCTCGCGAAAATGATCGACAAACACCTGTGAGCGAGCGCCAGGTCATCATCATCGGGTCCGGTCCCGCCGGGCTCACGGCGGCGCTCTACGCCGCGCGCGCCAACCTCAAGCCGCTGGTCATTGAAGGCATCGAGGCCGGCGGCCAGCTCATGCTCACCACCATGGTGGAGAACTGGCCGGGCTATCGAGACGGCATCATGGGGCCCGACCTCATGGCCGAACTGCGGGCCCAGGCCGAACGCTTCGGCGCCGAGATCATCCAGGGCGATGTCTCGTCGGTGGACCTGTCGCAGCGGCCGTTCACCGTGTCGATGGGCAAGGCGCAGTACCTGGCGCAGACGCTGATCGTCGCCACCGGCGCGTCCGCGAAGTGGCTCGACCTCGGCGTCGACAAGAAGCTGTCGGGCCGCGGCGTGTCGACCTGCGCGACCTGCGACGGGTTCTTCTTCAAGGGCCGCCCGGTCGCCGTGATCGGCGGTGGCGACACCGCCATGGAAGAGGCGATCTACCTGTCGAAGCTTGCGACTTCGGTCACCGTCATCCATCGCCGCGACAGCCTGCGGGCCTCGAAGGTGATGCAGGACAAGGCCATGTCGATGCCGAACATTGCGTTCATCTGGAACACCGCGGTGACCGACATCAAGGACGTCGACAAGGGGGAGGTCACCGGCCTGGTGTTGAAGAACACGCAGACCGGCGCGGTCAGCGAGCTGGCCGTCGATGGAGTGTTCATCGGCATTGGACACGTGCCGAACACGGCGCTGTTCAAGGGGCAGCTGGCGCTGCACGACAACGGCTACCTGAAGACCCACGACGGGTCACGCACGAGCGTCCAGGGGGTATTTGCCGCCGGTGATGTGCAGGATCACATCTACCGCCAGGCGGTGACCGCGGCGGGTTCCGGCTGCATGGCCGCGATCGATGCGGAGCGCTTTCTGTCGGGAACCCTGCACGAGACGACGGCCGCGCACGCGTAGCTCAATCGATCCATCCGCCGCCCAGGACTTCGTCTCCGTCATAGAAGACGACCGCCTGGCCCGGCGTCACCGCCGTCTGGGGCGCGTCGAACTCAAGTTCGGCGCGCCCTTCGTCGTTGGCGCGCACGCGCGCCGGCGCCGCGGCATGGCGATGGCGAATTTGCGCCGAGATGCGCAGCCAGTCGGCCGGCGCCGCGCCGCTGACCCAGTTGACCGTCGACGCGGTCAGGGCGGCGCGGCCGAGCGCCTCCTTGGGTCCCACCACGACCTGTGCCGCGTCCGGCTTGATCTCCAGCACGTATAACGGCTCGCGTGACGACAGCCCCAGGCCCTTGCGCTGGCCGATGGTGAACCGGTGCACGCCGCCGTGCGTGCCGAGCACCTTCCCGCCGCCATCGACCACGGTGCCGGCGCGCAGCTTCTCGGGCGCCTGGCGTTCGACGAAGGCCGCATAGTCGCCGTCGGGCACGAAGCAAATCTCCTGGCTGTCGGGCTTGGACGCCACCCGCAGCTGCAGGCTATGGGCGTGCGCGCGCACCGTGTCCTTGTCGAGATGGCCCACCGGAAAGGCCGCCCGCGCCAACTGCTGCTGGGTCAGCGAGAAGAGGAAGTAGGTCTGGTCCTTCGTATTGTCGGCGCCGCGAAAGAGGTGGTAGCGCCCCGACGCGTCCTGCTCGATGCGCGCGTAATGCCCGGTGGCGAGCTGGTCGGCGTCGTAGGCCGTGGCGCGATCGAGCAGCTCGGCAAACTTCAACTCGCTATTGCAGTGCGAGCAGGGAATCGGGGTGCGCCCCGAGACGTACTCGCGCACGAAATTCGACACCACGTGCTCGCCGAACTGCGATTCGAAGTTCACGATGTAGTGGGGAATGCCGATGGTGGCGGCGACGCGCCGCGCATCGTAGAGGTCGTCGATCGTGCAGCAGGTGCCGAAGGCCTTCTGCCCAGTCGCCGTGGTCTGGCCCTGGTCATAGAGCTGCATCGACACACCGATGACGTCGTGACCCTGCTCGGCGAGCAGGGCCGCGGCGACCGATGAATCGACGCCCCCCGACATGGCTACGACAATTCGCATGTGATTAATTCTTTGACACGAAGGTCACGAAGCCCACTTCGTGTTCCTATTTTCTGCCGCCGACGGTGGTCAGGCTGCGCAGCTTCGCGACCAGCGGCGGCAGCACGGCGATCACGTGATCGATGTCCGCGTCGGTATTCGAGGTGCCCAGGCTGAAACGGATCGAGCCGAGCGTCCGGCCATGCGACAGGCCCATGGCCTTGAGCACGTGCGACGGCTCGAGCGTGCCCGACGAACAGGCGGATCCCGACGACACGGCAATGCCGGCCAGGTCCAGGCCGATCAGCAGCGACTCCGACTCGACGCCGTCGATGCTGAGGTTGGTGGTGTTCGGCACGCGCGGAGCGGCGGCGCCGTTACGTTCGCTGCCCGGCACGGCGGCCAGGATGCCGGCTTCCAGTCGATCGCGAAGTGCGCCCAGCCGGCCGGCTTCGCGGGCGAGCTTGCGGTTCGCCACGTCTGCCGCAACCCCCAGGCCGACGAGCGCCGGCACATTCTCGGTGCCCGCGCGACGATTGCGCTCTTGCCGGCCGCCGGTCATGGGTGGGATCAGCCGCACACCGCGCCTCAGCCACAGCGCGCCAGTGCCCTTGGGGCCATAGAACTTGTGGCCGGCGATCGAGAGCAGGTCGACGCCGAGGCCGCGGACGTCGAGCGGGAGCTTCCCGGCCGACTGCACCGCGTCGGTATGGAACAGCGCGCCGCGCTCGTGCGCGATGGCCGCCAGTTCCGCGATCGGCTGAACGGTACCGATCTCGTTATTGGCGTGCATCACCGAGACGAGCGCGGTGTCATCGGTCAGCGCCTCGCGCAATCGGTCGGGCGCGAGAATGCCCGAGGCGTCGGCGGGGAGGATGGTGACGCGCGCACCGCGCCTGGCCAGGGCCGTCATGGTGCTGAGGACGGCCTCGTGCTCGATCGCGCTTGTAATCAGGTGCCGGCGGCCGCTGGCTTCGAGCGCCTCGGCGGCGCCGCGAATGGCGATGTTGTCGCTTTCGGTTCCGCCGCACGTGAAGACGATTTCTGAGGCGTCGGCGCCCAGCAGGCCGGCGACGGCCCCACGGGCTTCGTCCAAGGCCGCCTTGGCCTGTTGCCCGAAATGGTGCACGCTGGACGCGTTACCCCAAACCTCTCGCAAGGCCTCAACCATCCGTTCGGCGACCAGGGGGTCGAGCGGGGTCGTCGCGTTATGGTCCAGATAGATCCGCATGGCTGCAAAACGTGATCGTAGCATTCCTGCTAACTCGCAGCAATAAAAGGACTAGACAACGGTTTACAGGGGCTTCTATACTGGCCGTACTCCATCACCGAAACTCACTTCCCCGGGTTTCAAGCAGATAACAGGGCACCCTCGAACGGGCTTTCCGACAGAGGGGGAGGATTCAGCGATGTGGAAGCGGGATGAGTCGGTCAAGCCGGCCACGCCACCGGCGCACACGCCGGCGGTGGCACCTTCGGCACCAGTAGCCGCTGCGCCGGCTGCTAGCGAGCCGCGTACCCAAACTGGGAGAGATAACGTGAATATCGGAAAGTCCGTCATCATCAAAGGTGAGTTGAGCGGGAGCGAAGACCTGATGATCGAAGGCCACGTCGAAGGCCGGATCGATCTGAAGGACAACGTCCTCACGATTGGCCCGAACGGCAAAATCAAGGCGGAGGTCTTTGCGAAGGCCGTGGTCGTCCTTGGCGAGGTCACGGGCAACGTCACCGCCTCGGAGAAGGTTGACATTCGCGATAACGGATCCGTCGATGGCGACATCGCCTCGCCGCGCGTCGCCATTGCCGAAGGCGCGCACTTCCGCGGCGCCGTCGACATGCAGCGTGCCGGCGCCAAGGCGCAGGCCAAGCCGGCTGCGCCCGCCGCACCGGGACAGGCCGCCCAGCCGCAGACCCAGAAGGTCGGCGCGTAAAGACAGCGCGCGAGCCTCTGTCATGGCCGACGCCCGATCGCTGACCGACCTGTTCGGAATCCTCGGCCCACGCCGGGGAAGCGAGACCGCTGCCGTTGCCGACACCTCCGTGGCCCAGGTCACGGAGGTGTCGTATCCAACCAAGGCGCTCCAGAAGTTTCTCGGCTGCCTGCAGGGCGCCGACAACCCCCTCATCCTCGATCTTGGGCCCGTCGTCGGCAGCAACGTGACGTTCTTCGGCGAACATCTCGGTTGCCGCATTCGCGTGGAAGACGTCGCCGCCGACATCGATCGCCACGTGAAAGAGGGCAAGCTCGAGTTGCTGCCCGAGTACTTTGCCGGACGGTTCACCCAGGCGCCGGGTTCGGTGGACGGCATCCTGTGCTGGGATATTCTCGACTACCTGGATCGCCCGGCCGCGCAGGCGCTGGCCACGGCGATCAGCCGGCTGCTGAAGGCCGACGGGTGCCTCCTCGGATTGTTCAGCACGGCCGAGACGAACGAGCAGGTCTACACGAAATACGTGGTCGTGGACGAAGCCACGCTGCGGTATCGCACCTATCCAGCCCTGCGACAGCGGCAGCGCAGCCTGTTGAACGGCGACATCATCAAGCTGTTCAAGGACCTGCGCGTTTCCGATTCCTTCCTCATGAAGAGCAGGCTCCGCGAGATGCTCTTCCGCAAGCCCTCACCACGGGTCTAGGGTCCGGGCGTTCATGGCCCGACCGATCGTTGCTTTCCTGACCGATTTCGGCACGCGCGATCACTACGCCGGTACCCTGAAGGCGGTCGTGCTCGGTGTGTGCGCCGAAGCCACGCTGGTCGACATCGGACACGACCTTCCGGCACATGACGTGATGGCGGGGGCGCTGGAACTGGCGGCGTGCTACCGCTATTTCCCCCATGGCACCGTGTTCCTGGTGGTCGTCGATCCCGGCGTGGGATCGGCGCGCCGCGGAATTGCCGCCGAGGCCGGGGACTACCGCTTCGTGGCGCCCGACAACGGCGTGCTGTCGGCGGTGTTTCGCGAGTCGCCGCCGAAGAAGGTCGTCGAGCTCACCGAGCGCAAGTACGCTCGCCCCACCGTGAGCCGCACGTTCGAGGGCCGCGATCGGTTCGCGCCGGCCGCGGGCTGGCTGGCCAGGGGCATTGCCCTGGCGTCGCTCGGCAAGGGCATCGGCGACTTTCACGTGCTCGACCTGCCGCAGCCGGAGATCACTGCCCGTGAGATTCGCGGGGAAGTGGTGCGGGTCGATCGCTTCGGAAACCTGATTTCCAACATCGCACGCCGGGCGTTCGAACAACTGGCCGCGACCGGCGCCATTGCCGTGCGGGCGGGTGTGCACGATGTGGCCAGGGTGGTCGCGACCTATGCCGAGGCGCCGGTCGGGGAGCCGTGCGCGCTGTTTGGCAGCACCGATCACCTCGAGATTGCCGTGAACGCCGGCGACGCGGCGTCCCAGCTGGCCCTGGGCCGCGGGGCGGCCGTCACCGTGCGCCTGACGCCGTAAAACTGATACGATCTGCCGTCGGCCGCTGGCGGCAGAAAACACCAACTCACCCAATCGCGAGATCACCAAGTCCATGGAATCTGACCTCTCCCTCGAGTTCCTTCGCGTCACCGAGCAGGCCGCCATCGCCTGTGCGCACACCATGGGCCAGGGTGATCGCCACGGCTCCGACCAGGTCGCGGTCGAGGCCATGCGCCGCGAGATGGATACCGTGCCGATTGACGGCACCATCGTGATTGGCGAGGGCGAGCGCGACGAAGCGCCCATGCTCTACATCGGCGAGAAGGTCGGGCTGGCGCACAAGGACCAGACCAACCGGCGCGCATGGGATGAGGTGGATATCGCCGTCGACCCGCTTGAAGGCACCAACCTGTGCGCGACCGGCGCAGCGAATGCCATTGCCGTGCTGGCGGCGGCCGAGAAGGGTGGCTTGTTGCACGCGCCCGACATGTACATGGAGAAGCTGGTGGTCGGGCCGGCCTCAAAGCACCTGGTCGACCTGGACGCGCCGGTCCGCGAGAACCTGCGCGCCATTGCCCGGAGCCTGGGCCGCCAGGTCGATGAGTTGACGGTGGTGGTGCTGGACCGGCCGCGCCACGAGAAGCTGATCGCCGAGATCCGCGAAACCGGCGCGCGCATTCGCCTGATTGGTGACGGCGATCTGTCGGCGGGCATCTCCGCGGCGGTGTCGGGCACCGGCGTCCACGCCGTGATGGGCACCGGCGGCGCGCCCGAAGGCGTGTTGACCGCCGCCGCCATGCGTTGCCTGAACGGCGAGATTTTCGCCCGGCTGGTCGTGGCCAAGCCAGGCGACGAGGAGCGTGCCACCGCCATGGGCATCAAGGACATCAGGAAGATCTACAAGTCCGAAGACCTGGCGTGCGGCAAGGACATCGTGTTTGCCGCGACCGGCGTGACTGACGGCTCGCTGATGAAAGGCGTGCAGTTCTTTGGCGCCGGCATTCGCACCAGCTCGGTGGTGATGCAGACCAATCCGCATCGCATCCGGTTCATCGACAGCATCCAGGTGTATCCCGGCCCGTCGGTCAAGATCCGATTCTGATTGGACGAACGCCAGTCGAGGAGAAACGTCTTCGCCGCGGCGGCGGCCGGCGGCATCGGCTTTACCGGCTTCACGCTGGTGATGCCGTTTCTCCCGCTCTACATCGCCGAGTTGGGCGTCACCGACGTCGGCGAGATTGCGATGTGGACCGGCCTGACCCTCGGCGCCACGCCGACGGTCACCGCCATCAGCGCCCCCCTGTGGGGCCGGGTTGGCGACAAGTACGGCAGCAAGCTGCTCGTCATCCGGTCGCTGACCGCGTTCATCCTCACCAAGGCGGGCATGGCGTTTGTGACGGCACCCTGGCAGCTGTTCGCACTGCGCGCCCTGCTCGGGGTGTTTGCCGGGTACGGCGCCCTCA
>JBEGVQ010000133.1:0-5887 GCA_041178345.1 Acidobacteriota bacterium
GCTTGAGCCCGATTCATGGTGGGAAACCACCCAACGAAGTTGGGTGGTGCGCCCAGCATGATTCGAACATGCGACCTCCTGGTTCGTAGCCAGACGCTCTATCCAGCTGAGCTATGGGCGCGACAGACTTTCAAGCTTAGCACAGGAAATGCCCGTCAAAAAACAGACGGGAAGGTGCCCTCCCCGTCGAGTGTCGCCGCCCTCCCGTCAGCCTCACCGAGAGGTTCGCCCGCGGACGCCGATCGTGACCACGAACTCGCCGACGTTGTCGGGCAGGTGGTCGTCGTTCACGCCAAGGTAGACCCGGCCGCTGGACGGTGCCGTGATGGTGCGGCGATTGCCGATGAAGATCGGACCGTAGCTGTCGATCCGCATGATCAGGCCGCCGGCCAGCTGGTCCAGCACCGGCGCATCGGGCGCCTTGCGGTTGCGGTTCGATCCGGCCGGTGACGCCGTGTCGTTCTTGTCGGTGCTCATCGTGATCGAGCCGCTGGCGTCGAACGTGATCGTGTCGCCGGCGCGCACGCTGAGCGCGGCATCGGTCCAGCGCTGTTGCGCGTTCACGCGCACGGTCTGCGTGCCCGCCGCCGTGGCCACCGCCGGCGCGCCGCCGCTCGCCTCGAACTCGCGCCGCGACAGGCGGCCGTCACGGTCGCTGTCGCGCGACAGGAAGCTGGCGTTCGACCAATGCCATTCAGCGCGCTCGATCACCGCGTTGCGGTTGACGTCGAGGTCGCCGAACTCGTCGAAGGTGTCAGCACTTGGCAGCGAGCCGACCACTTCGTAACGGCTCAGCACGCCGTTGCGATCGCGGTCGAGCAGGCTGAACATCGTCGCGCTGGCGTGCCACTCGTCGCGCTCGACCAGGCCGTTGTTGTTCAGGTCGAGGTCGTCGAAGCTGTCGTTGCGGTCGTCGTCTTCGCCCTGGCCCAGGAATTCCTCTCGAGTCAGCACATCGTCACGGTTCCAGTCGGCGCGGCGGAACGACTCGAGGTTGAAGTGCCATTCGTTGGCGGTGATGCGGTGGTCGCGGTTGTGATCGAGGCCGCTGAAGCCGGCGTCGGTCCAGTTCAGGAAGCGTTCGCTGCGGCTGGGCGCATGGTCGGCGACCTCGCGATCGTTGTTGCGCCGCGCGCCAACGCGCACTTCGTCGCCCGAGAGGCGGCCGTCCCCGTTCCAGTCGTGAACCGTGAACGAGCGGGCCGAGCCCTGCCATTCCTCGCGCGAAATCTGGCCGTCGCCGTTCCGATCCATGACCTCGAAACGCATCCGGGCGGCCCGGGCCTGCTCGGCCGTAGACGAGGCGAGCAGTAAGGGGGTGAATAGTGCCGCGAATGAGAGCGCGAGTCGCGTACGCGAACGCATGAGAATCCTCCGTGGGATCCCGATGCATATCCCGTACTTTGCCTGAGGTCCGGCTAAAGCCGGACGCTACCTCGAAGGCTACTGTTTCTTGCCGATGCGCTTGGCGATGTCGCTCACGACCCGCTCCCAGACTTTCAGCGCTTTGTCGTAGCGCGCCGCGGCCGGCGTGTCGTCAGCGACCTTGGCGTCCAGGCCAAAGTCCTTGGGTTGCGGCATCGGCGGCAGGTGGACGACAACTCGATCGCTCATGGATTAATCCTAGCGCGGATGGCCCGCTACCACATTGATGTCCTGGCGGGCCCAGTCTGGGTTGCAGGCGGCCTCAAGGCTGGTCGGCGTCGGTGCCCGCCGTGTCGATGTCCTGGTCGCTCATGGTCTTGTCGAACTCGGATCGCCTCGGCCCGGGCGCGCCCTGCACCTGGTCGGTACTCGGGCTCTCAACGTCGTCCGGCGTCGCCTGCGAAGTGGCGGCCTGGCCCTCGTGTTCCATCTCCCTGACCTGGTCGTCGGTCGTGCCGTGCGGCTTGGTCGCAGGGTTCTTCGGGTCTTCGACGGGAGCGGTCGGCTTGGTCATGACCGTCACGTCAGCAAAGGACGTACCGTCCGTTCACCGTTTCACGTCGACCGGTAAGGACGAGGCGGTCCGCGTGAGGATGGCTTTCGTGCAACGGTCGATCATGATTCCCCCGGTGATCCGGCTAAAGCCGGGCGTCACCTCTACCTGGGCAAGGCGAAGGCGACGAGGGCCGTGTCTTCGCCGCGGCCGGTCGCAATCAGCACGAACTGCCGGCCATCGGCCGCCAGGTAGGTCATGGGCGTGGCCGTCGCCTGGCGCGGCAGCACGTGCCGCCACACTTCGCGGCCCGTGATCTTGTCGAACGCCGACAGCGCCATGTCGTTGCCGCCGACGAACACCAGCCCACCCCTGGTGACGATCGCGCCCGGCGGGCCGATCGCGCCCAGGCGATCCGGCAGCGCCACGCCCGTGAGCGCGGGCGCGGTGCGCAACTCGGGCGCATCGCCGAACGGCACCTTCCACGCAATCTCGCCGCGATTGAGGTCGAGCGCCACCAGGTGCGCATACGGCGGCTTCAGGATCGGCACCCCGTCCACGAACGACGAGGGGCTGCGCTGCACGTACTCCGCATCCACTTCGTCCAGGCGGTCGGCCTGCTGGCCGGCCTTGTTGAACGGCTCCATCTTGAAGATGGCGGGACTGCGCGAGGTCTTGACGAACAGGCGGCCCGTCTCGGGATCGAAGGCGCCGCCACCCCAGTTGGCGCCGCCCCACACGCCAGGCAGCACCACCGTGCCCTGCAGCGACGGCGGCGTGTAGATCGGGCCCAGCCGATACTTCTTCAACTCGGCCTGCGCCTTCGCCTTCAACGCCGGCGTCAGATCAAACGCATCGTCCAGGGTCACGCCCTGTGATTCGAACGCCGGTGGTTTGGTGGGGAAGGGTTGTGTTGGCCACGAGGCCTCGCCGGGCACGTCGCTGCGCGGCACGGCGCGCTCTTCGATGGGCCACACCGGCCGCCCGGTCACGCGGTCGAAGACGAACGCCCAGCCCTGCTTGGTGAGCTGCACCACCGCGTCGATGCGTGTGCCGTCGACAGTGAGGGTGACCAGGTTCGGCGCCGAGGCCGGGTCGTAGTCCCACAGCCCGTGGTGCACGATCTGGAAGTGCCACTGGCGCTCGCCGGTGTTGGCATCAAGGCACACCAGCGATTCGGCAAACAGGTTCTGCCCGGGCCGGCGGCCGCCGTAGTAGTCGTTGCTCGGCGTGCTGACGGGCAGGTAGAGCAGGCCGCGCGCCTCGTCCACGCTCATCGGCGCCCACACGTTGGTGTGGCCGGTGAACTGCCAGGAGCCGGCATCCCAGGTGTTGTTGCCAAACTCGCCGCGTTGCGGGATGGTGTTGAACTTCCAGACCAGCTTGCCGGTTCGTGCGTGAAAGGCCCGCACGTCGCCCGGCGGATCGTTCTTGTAAGTAAGCCGATCGCCGACGCCGTTGCCGACGATGATCAGGTCCTTGAAGACGATGGGTGGGGAGGTGTTGGTGTAGTGCTTCTTGTTGATGGCCCAGACCAGGCCTTCACTGAGATCAACCGTGCCCCCGGTGCCAAACGCCGCGACCGGCGCGCCCGTGGCGGCATCCAGCTGGACCAGCTTGTAGCGCGCGTTCAGGAAGATGCGCAGCTTGCCGCTGGCGGCATCACGCCACGCCGCCACCCCGCGATGCGCGAAGCCCTGGCCGTTGGGCGGCTGGCCGTCTTCATACGCCCTGGGATCGTAGCGCCACAACTCCTTGCCGCTGACGGCATCGAGCGCCGCGACCTGGTTGTAGGGCGTGCTGACGTAGAGCACGCCGTCGATCATCAGCGGCGTGTTCTGGAAGGCGCCGGGCCGCGTCCCGAACTCGGGGAGAACCTTCTCGTTCGGCTTCCACTCCCACGCCGCCTGGAGCGAGCCGGCGTTGGCGGCCGTGATCTGGTCAAGCGGCGAGTAGTGCGACGCCGCGTGGTCACCCGCGTAGTGCGGCCACTGCTGGCCGACGACGCCGATCGACAGGGTGCCGAAGATGAGAACCGCCAGCGTGGCTTGTCGCATCCCGACATTCTAGGGCCACAGATGACGCAGATGACGGCAGAAGTACGCGCGCCGGCGTTGATGAGCAACCGAAGCAAGAGGCACCGGCGTGTCTCCTCTCGCTCCGGCGGCAATTGCCGATCCGAGGGTCTGCGCTAGAACCTCGAGGCCTTAATCCAGGTGTCCGAGCGGGCCCAGCTCTTGGCCAGGTCGTCGTCCACGGCCGGATCCATCTTGCCCTGTGCCTTGAGCGCCTGCTGCAAGCCGAGCAGCGCCCACCCGTTGTGGGGGTGCGCCTTGATGTCTTCGCGATAGGCGCGTTCGGCGTCGGCCGGCCGCTTGGCCTCGAGCAGCGCCGCGCCCAGCCAGTGGCGCGCCGCGAACGGCAGCGGCTCGGGCTCGTCGTATTCCAGTTCGTCGTCCAGCTTGGCGGCCGCCTCGAACAACCTGATGGCCTCGTCCAGCTTGCCTTCGGTGCGGGCGATCTCGCCTTCGAGAATGCCGGCCATGATGCCGCCCAGCCGCTCGGCCGAGTGCTGGCGGAACTGCTGCTTCGAGGTGGCGGCCGTCTTCTTGACCTTGGCGAGATACGCCTTGGCGAAATCCACGTCGCCCAGCTTCAGCTTGGCGTAGCCCTGCGAGAAGTCGAACGCCGCCGCGGGGATGTCGCGTTCCGGGCGCTTGGTGATCTCGACCACTTCGTCGAAACGGCCGAAGCGGATGAGCGTCAGCACCTGATACATGGTGTCGCCGGTCCGCTTGGTGTAATCCTTGCCGGCCTGCGTGGCGATGGCGCCCTGGCCGTCCATCGACGCGGCAAACAGCAGCATGTGCAGGTTGTGGTCGGGGTAAATGGCAAAGCCTTCACCGGCATCGGCCTTCAGGTCCGAATGCCACGCGTCGAGGTTGGCCCGCACCGAATCGGCCCAGCGCCCAACCACGTTCCAGGTGTGCGAGGGCATGTGGTTGATGTGGCTGGCGCCGGGGATGGTCTTGCCCAGGTACTCGGCGCAGGCCACGGCCTTGTCGGGCACGACGGTGGATTCGGTGGCGTGGACGTAGAGGTGGCAGGCGCCCGGGTGCTTCGGGTCCTTGGCGAGGACCCGCTCCAGCGTTTCATGCAGGCGCTTGACGCTCGGCTGGTTGATGTCGCGGGTGCCGCGCCGCGGCTCGAGCAGGAACAGCGCATCGCCGTAGAGCGTGACCGCATCCAGGTCGTTCGGATACTGATCGGCCACCTTCTTCATGGCGTCGGCGTAGGCCTGGTCCTGGTCGCGGCGGGTCTTCGGGTCAAAATTCTTCACGTAGCGGACGCTGAGCGCCTCGATGAACGCGCGCTCGTTCGGCGTGGCCTTGTCCTTGAGGCTGACGGCCTTCTGCATGGCGGCAAAGGCAAGGGGCGACTGGTCGGCCGACATCGGGCCGTTCAGGTACGAGCCCCACGCCCAGCCTTCGCCCCAGTAGCAGATGGCGCAGTCCGGGTCGCGCTTCCACGCCTCGCGGAACGAGCGCACCGCGTCGAGGCGCGCGAACGCGTACATCATCTGCATGCCCTGATTGAAAAACGCCTGCGCTTCCTTGTTGGTGGAGGAGATGGGCCGCTCGAACGGGCCGAGGCCGGTCGTGAACAGCTTGATGGGCTCCTGGACGTATTTGGGGACCTCGCCAGGTTTGTCGAGATGACTCTCTTGGGCCCAGCTCGGTAACGAGCCAGCCATCAGACAACAGAGGCACAGGGCCGCGAGACGGCAGAAGCGAACGGTCATCGAATCCTCCAGGCACATGGAAATAGTGCTGCCCATCATATCAACGACCAGCCGGCGGAAATTTTTGGGGGCACTCCGGGAATCTTCGCGCCAGGGCAGGCCGGCCGCGCGAAATGCGCCTGTTTCCGGCGATCGACAAACGGCACGGGTTTCGCTGTGGTGAAGGC
>JBEGVQ010000134.1:0-18318 GCA_041178345.1 Acidobacteriota bacterium
GCGTCAGCCTGCGGCAGTGAGTTGCAGGTCAGGGCTCAAAACCCCGTTCCCGCATGAACGCTTCATACTTGGCCCGCTGCTGCGCGGCGACCGCCTTCAGCTCGGGCAGCTTCCGGTAGAACTCCTCTTCCTGGAGGCGGTGGTAATCGTCGATGGCTGTCTGCCTGGCATCCCGTTTGGCCTTGTCGGCCGCGAACTCTTCCAGCAGCACATCCACCGGGGCGCCGCGGACTTCGATCTCGAGGGCGGTCAGCCGCTCGTCGAGCTTCGCGATCAGCGCGCGATTGAGCGCGCACGCCTTACAAGTGATCGGGTCTATGGGATTGATCATCGTGCACCCGTTCAGACGACGGTAGCATCGTCGAGGGCGACGGCGTTCGACCGAAGATCGCGGGGATGAGAAATAGGTCGATCGACATCGCAGTTCCTGCGTACGTGCCGCGCGTCTCCCTGCAGATCTTTCGTCTTGCCGCACTCTTTCAGACGATGGCATCGTCGTCGCGTGGAAGGGAAGTGCGTGATGATCGATGGATTGAAGCTGACGATGCCGGGGGATGTGCTGAAGGCGCGGGTGGCGGGATGGATCCGGCTGCACGAGAGCGCGGTGGAGCGTTACCGCGCGGACCTGAAGATGGATCCGAAGGATCAGACCGAGGAGCATCCACTCCTTCTCGATCACATCCTCGAGAGCATGATCGACGAGCGCCTGGATCGGATTGCGGCGTAGACCTTGATCCGCGACCACGTGATTTCGGCCGAGACGTATCTGCTCGACAAGTCCGACCTTCAGTTTGCGGAGATGCTGCCGCCCGTCGAGTGTTGGAGCAAACCGAGTGGTGATTGCTCAAGATGGGATGGTGCGTGACCTCGGTCGCGAGGCCTGAGGGGTTTCAGCGGCGACAGGGTGTGACCCCCGCTGTCACTGTTCGCGGATACAGTTACCTCAGCAAATGCGCATTCTTGACGGCCAGCTCGTTCTCTCTCCCTCTGACCTCGCCTCATTCCTGACTTGCCGCCACCGCGCAGGGCTTGACCTGGCCGCTGCGCGAAAGGCGATCGACAAGCCACGCTACGAGGATCCGTATGCCGCCATGCTGAAGCAGCACGGCGAGGATCACGAAAGCGCGTACGTCGATTCGCTGCGCGCCAGTGGGAAGGGCGTCGTTGATCTGCAAGACGACGCCGATGCCGCGGAGAAGACGAAACAGGCGATGCGGGCAGGCGTCGAGGTGATTGTGCAGGCGAAGCTCGAGGGTGACCTGATCGCAGGCTACGCCGACGTGCTGGTCCGCGTCGACACGCCGAGCGACCTCGGCGCGTGGTCGTACGAAGCGCAAGATACCAAGCTCGCCAAGGAGACGAAGGGCGGGACCATCCTGCAGCTCTCGGCCTACTCGGACATGGTGGGCCGCATCCAGGGGAAGACGCCGGAGTGGTTCCAGGTGGTGACACCGGTCGAGACCGAACGCTACCGGGTGGAGGACTACGCCGCCTATTACCGCATGGTGCTGGCGACCTTGCGGAGCAGTGTCGAAAAAGGGCACGAGGTGTTGCTCGATACCTACTATCCCGAGCCCGTTGAAGCCTGCACGGTCTGCAGATGGGATGCGCGATGCGAGCGGCGCCGGAGAGACGATGACCACCTGTCCTACATTGCCGGATCGGGACGGTCGCATCGCGTGGAGCTGGTCGCGCAAGGCGTGGGCACGTTGGCGGCAGCGGCGGTGATGCCGGTGCCGGTGACGTTCACACCAGCGCGAGGGTCGCGCGAGACCTACGGCCGGCTTGGCGACCAGGCCCGCGTGCAGCATCAGCAGCGGAGCGAGCAGAAGCCGGTTTACGAACGACTCGACATCAAGGAAGGCGAGGGCCTGTGCCGGCTTCCGCCGCCATCGAAGGGGGATCTGTTCCTGGATCTCGAGGGCGCGCGTTTCGCGCGAGAAGGCGGGCGCGAATATTTATTTGGAATGTGGTTGGGAAACGAGTACCGCGCCTTCTGGGCGATGAACGACGCGGAGGAGCAGGCCGCGTTCGAGCAGGTCATCGACCTCATCATGGCCGCGTGGGACGCCGACCCCGGCATGCACGTGTATCACTTCAACCACTACGAGCCCACGGCGTTCAAGAAGCTGATGGGGCGCTACGTCACGCGAGGCGAGCAGCTCGACCGCTTGCTGTGGGCCGAGCGGTTTGTGGACCTCTATCCGATTGCGAAGCAGTCCGTGCGCGCCGGTGTGGAGAGCTACTCGATCAAGAAGCTCGAGCAATACAGCGGCTACCAGCGACGGGTGGAGCTGAAGAACGTCCACGAGCCGTTGCTGGCCGTGGAACTGGCGCTTGCCGCGAACGCGCCGGCGCTGATCACGCCTGAGATTCGAGCGGATGTACAGGGCTACAACGAAGACGACTGCCGCTCGACCGAGGTGCTGCGCGATTGGCTGGAGTCGCTGCGAGTGGATTGGGAGGCGGCCGGCGTGGCCGTGCCCAGGCCCGGCGAGAAGACGCCAGAAGCGGATCGCGAGAAGGCTGAAGTGCAACAGCAGGCCGAGCGGATTCGCGAACGCATTCTGGCGGCCCTGCCTGTGGAGGCCGCGACCGCTAATCATCCGGAGCACGCGAATTGGCTGCTGGCGTACCTGGTGGATTGGCACCGCCGCGAGGTCAACGCCAACTGGTGGGAGTACTTCCGCTTGATGGGCCTGTCAATTGAGGACCTGGCTGAAGAGAAAGATGCGATCGTGGGCTTGCAGTTCGAGCAGCGCCTCGGCTTTGTTCCTGGAGCCAAGGGCAAGCCGACCAAGACGGTGATCGATCGCTACTCGTATCCGATCCAGGAACTCGAGATTGGCAACTCGGGCAAACTGCATACCCTGGACAAGACCCTGTTCGGCACTCTGGTGGCTCACGACCGCGTCGCCAGATGGATCGACATCTCGAAGGGGCCAAGCCGCGCGGAGCTGCATCCCACCGAGCTCGTGAAGTCGTTGGTCGTGGGTCTCAACGAGCAGCAAGGATCGGTCGTGCGCCTCGCCGAGCGCATGCTGGCAGGCAACCCTGAAGGGTTGCCTCCACAGGAGGCCGGTGGCGACGAATGCGGCATCCAGTTACTGCGCCGCCGGACGCCCCGCTTGCGATCGGGCCCGTTCGAACAGCGAGCGGACGAATCCGAACAGGACCTCGCCATTCGCATCGTGACCGATCTTGACCGCACGACCCTGGCGATCCAGGGGCCGCCTGGCGCAGGGAAGACCTACATCGGCGCCCAGATGATCCTGGCGCTCGTCCGCGCCGGCCAGAAGGTGGGCGTCAACGCGACCAGTCACAAGGTGATCCGCAACCTCCTGGACGATGTGCTGAAGTACGCGCGGCCCGAGGATCAGGTGCGGGTGGCTCACAAAGACGATGAGGATGTGGACGGCCCGATCCGCGGGTTCAAGAAGAACGAAGCGGCACTCGAGGCGCTCGAAAACGGCGACGTCAACGTGCTGGGTGGCACGTCGTGGATGTGGGCGCGTGAGGATTTCGCCGGTGCCGTGGACGTCCTGTTCGTGGACGAAGCCGGTCAGGTGTCGCTGGCCAACGTGCTGGCCGTGTCGCAGGCGGCCAATAGTCTCGTCTTGCTGGGCGATCCGCAACAGCTCGATCAGCCAGAGAAGGCCAGCCATCCGGACGGCGTCGGCGTTTCGGCGCTGCAGCACGTGCTGGGGGATGACGAGACCATGCCGCCGGGCCGCGGCATCTTCCTGCCGACCACCTGGCGCATGTCGCCGGCATTGACGCTGTTCACGTCGGAACTGTTCTACGAAGGGAAGTTGACGGCCAAGGCGGGTCTCGAGAACCAGGCGCTGGCCGGCGTGAGCGACATCGCCGGTTCGAAGCTGTGGATGGTGCCCGTAGAGCACGACGGCTGCCAAAGCGCCTCGGATGCGGAGGTCGACGCCGTCGTCGCGCTCGTCGAAAGGCTGCTCGCACCAGGTTCGATGTGGACCGACGAGAAGGGCGTTGCCAGGCAACTCATCACCGCCGACCTCCGCATCGTCGCGCCGTTCAACGCGCAGGTGAATCGGATTGCGGAGAAAGTGAGAGAGGGTGTCCAGGTTGGCACGGTGGACAAGTTCCAGGGCCAAACCTGCGCCGTCGTCATCTACTCGATGGCCACGTCGCGGCCGGAGGATGCGCCGCGAGGGATGGAGTTCCTCTACAGTCTCAACCGCCTTAACGTCGCCACTTCACGGGCCCGCTGCGCGGTGTTCCTGGTGGCATCGCCGAGGCTGCTCGAGCCGGAATGCCGAACCCCCCGGCAGATGCAACTCGCCAACGCGCTGTGTCGTTACCGGGAGTTGGCAGAAACTGCGACGATTTGATGGTGTGGTCTGATGGGGTCGGTCTGATGGGGTCTGACCCCCAAAATCACCAAATGGTGGATTGGGGACAGTCGTCCGCAGGCAAGACGCCAAGGCATCTCTCGAAATCACGCCAATATCGTCTGTTTCGGCCAAGCTGGCGTGTTTGTGGCGTGTTTGAGGCCTGACCCCAATCCACCATTTGGTGAAAATGGGGGTCAGGCCCCAACCCACAACTCACACCAACGCCCAACCCCTTAGCTGCTACTTCCGCACGTTGGACAGCCGCGCACTGACCGCCGCGACGCCGGGGATATCCACGTAGGTGGCGTTGAAGTTGAAATAGCCGTTCATCGTGTTTCCCGAAGCAGCGGTGTCCCAATAGGTGAGCGTGGCCGTCGCGGTGCCGCTCCTGGCAACGCCGGTCAGCGTCAGCAGCCCGGACGAGCGAATGGCCCCCGACACGACCCCGGTGATCTGGCCCAGCGATAACGTGCCGGACACCGTTGAGCCGGTCTGCGTCAGGTCCAGGTCGATCGGCAACGACGTGCCGATGGGGAAGGCGCCGCGTCGGGCGCCGCACAGCAGGTCCTGAACCGACCCGGTGCCGTCGCACCGGTCGATGACGTAGTTGCCAGCCCAGCGCCCGCTGAACGGCGTGGCGGGCGGCGCAGGAGCCGGCGGTGCCGCAGGGGGCAGAACCACTGTCGTGGTTGTCGGCGGCGGCGCCGACACGCTCGGCGAGGTCGGGGTCGAACTCCCTCCGCCGCATGCCACTTGGAACATCACCAAACCAACCAGAATCACCATCGCTCGACGCGTCATGTGTCTCACCTCGTGGCCGATGGTGACGGAGGTGTGCGACAGGGTGGGTCGTAGTGGCAAGTGTGACCTGACCTGTCGCAGTTGCCGAAGCGGGTCGCGCGAGGGCCACAGCAGGCAACCCTAAAGGGTGGCCTCCACCCGACAACCCTGAAGGGTGGCCTCCACTCGGCAACCAACTACGACCCGGGCTGTCACGCTCGACGGTGACACTGGGGCCATGCATCTCCAACCCGATCGCGCGCTCGTTCCCGCCAACACCCCGGCCGTCCGCTATCTCCACGTGTTGATCAGCGCTCCCCCGCGGCCAAAGGCCGCCGGCGCGGCTCGCACGCCGGTGGACGTGGCCCTCGTGCTCGACCGCTCGGGGTCCATGAATGGCAACAAGCTGACCAGGGCCCGCGAGGCGGTCACCCACGCGATCCGGCTCCTGAAGCCCGAGGATCACCTGGGCGTGGTGTGCTACGACGATCAGGTCACGACCGTGCTGGACCGCACCCTGGCGACGCCCGAAGCCAAGGCGCTGGCAACCAAGCGCCTGCAATCGGTCGATGCGCGCGGGGCCACCGACCTGCATGGGGGCTGGCTGCGTGGCGCCGAGCTGGCCCGGGCCGCGGAGCCGCATGGCGCGCTGTCGAAGGTGCTGCTTCTCACCGACGGCCTCGCCAACCACGGCGTGATCGAACACGACGAGATGATCGCGTCAGCGTCGCGCCTGCGCCAGGAGGGCATCGTCACGTCGACGTTTGGGGTGGGCGCCGATTTCGACGAGCAGTTGCTGTCGCGCCTCGCCACCGAGGGCGGCGGCCATTTCTACTTCATCGAGAACGCCAGGCAGATCCCGGATCTGTTCGCCAGCGAGCTGGGCGACACGCTGGAAGTGGTGGCGCGCGAGGTGGTGTTCGAGGTGGCGTGCGACCCCGGCGTCGAGGCGATGATCCTGAATGAGCTGCCGTCAGGGCAGGCCGACGGCTGGCTCCGCGTGCAGTGCGGCGACCTGGTGGCCGATCAGGAGTTGGTGCTGATTGTGGCGCTCGCGTTCAAGGGCGCGCATCCCGAAGGTGCGCACCTCGGCGTGCAGTGCCGCGTGTCGGACCACGAGCACGTGCTCGTCACCGACCCCATCTCAGTCACCTGGCGTTCGGTACCGGCGGCAGACGAGGCCGGGCAGTCCGTGAACCGGGACGTTCGCCTGTTCGTGGCCGCCATGCTGGCCGAACGCGCCCGCTCGACGGCGCTCGCCGCGAATCGGCGCGGCGACTTCGACGCGGCCAAGCGGATCTTGCGAGAGATGGTCGACGACCTGCGCGCCATGGCGCCGGGCGACCAGGGCGTGCTGGCGCTGATCGACCAGTTGCATCACGACGAGGTCGCGTTCGCCGAGGTGATGACGCCGCTGGCTATGAAGGGGCGGCACTTCGACGCTTACCTGATCGCCCATTCCCGGGAAGCGGGAGGGACGGCGCGCCGGAAGAAGCGGCCGGAGCCATGAACGTGGTCTCGAACTTGAGCCGCGGCACATAGAATTCCCGCGCATCGTCCAGCATGTCGAGGATCACGTGGGCGAGCGCGGCCGGGGCCGTGACCCGCACGTGTGGGCCCCAGCTCAGGATCCAGCCGTGCAGGGCCCAGTCGCGCGACACCGTCAGCCCGAGGCGCAAGCCGTTGTCGGGCAGTTCCTCGATTTGCTGGGACTTGTGCCACACCCGCTCGCGCACGTAGGGCGCGACGCGGGCCGAGAACTCGAGGATCACGCGCTCGGGCTTGCCGTTGCCGAGGCCAAGCGACGGCTCGAAGTCGTCGTCGCTCACCGCCTTGACGGGCGTGAACGACTGCTCGGTGATGTGGATGGTCTTGATGCGCTCGACCGCGAACATGCGCACCTCGTCGTACTCGGGCACGTAGGCGCGCAGATACAGGCCGCCGTCGGAGTACTCCACGACGTACGGATGCACGACGTAGTCTTTCTGCCGGTTGCTGCTCACGGAGAAATAGCGCATCTCGGCAGCCTTGCGCCGGGTGGAGGCCTCGATGAGCTTCGCCACCATCTCGTTGTAGCCGGCCGACACTTTCTTTCGCGGCTCGGGCCTGACGCGCACGACGTTGGGCAGCTCGTCCAGGAACTGGCGGCTCTTCGGCGACAGGGCACGCTGCACTTTCTTTAGCAGCGAGTTGAGGCCGGCCTCGAATGGCGAGCCGGTCAGGGTCAGCAGCAGGGCCCGGCTCATGTAGAGTGAGCACACTTCCGTGACCGACAGGCCGGCGTCGGTCAGCGACTTGAGCGGCAACTGCATCACCCGCCACACGGTCTTGCGGTCTCGCTTGGCATCGACGAGCGGGAAGCCGGCTTCTTGCAGGGCCGCCAGGTCCCGCCACACCGTTCGCTTGTTCACGGCCAGTTCGGCCGCCAGCTCATCCACGGCGCGGCCCTGAGCCAGGCCGTCAAGGTGAAGCAGCAGTTTCCACTGGCGGATCACTTCGGCGTTACGCGGCATATCCGTGGAGTGTATCGGCTCCAACGGGTCTTTGGTTCAGGGTGAGAATGGGGGCCTGGCCCCAGTCATCCATTCCAAGTACGCAGATCCTGCTTCTTGCGCGCCTCCGGGGACGATGGCACCGTCGTCGAGGGGGTGGGTGATGCTGGGACAGCAATCGGCAGGGCGGGAGTGGGTAGAGGCAGAATTACAGGATTACTGCTATACTGCGGAAATGGTCAGCAAGGTCACTCTCAACGATCGGGGCGTCATCACCATCCCGGCATCGCTGCGCCAGGCCTACGGCCTGAAGGCCAACGACGAGCTGATCCTCGAGGGCACCGAGGCCGGCATCCTGTTGCGGCCGTCGGTCAGCGTGCCACTCGAGATCTACACCGAGGCGCGGATTGCCGAGTTTGCCCGCGACGAGGCGGCGATTGGCAAGCTGCTGCCGAAGGCCAGGCCGGCCAAGGCCGCGAAGGCGCGCGCGTCCAGGTAGGGCATGCGCGTTTTCCTCGACGCCAATGTGCTGTTCTCGGCGAGCAATGCCGGCAGCAGCTTCGCTGGCTTGCTGGAGTGGCTGTTCGATCACGGCGCCGCCGTGACCAGTGATGTCGCCATTGAAGAGGCGCGCCGCAACCTAATGCTGAAGCGTGCCGCGTGGTTACCGGCCTTCGAGGCGCTCCTGCCGAAGCTGGAGGTCGTCCCGTCGATGGTCTTCCCGCTCCCGATCACCCTGGCCGAGAAGGACGTGCCGCTGCTGTGCGCCGCCATCAGGGGCCGGTGCGAGCTGTTCGTCACCGGCGACCGCCGCGACTTTGGCGTCCTGATGGGCCGCACCATCCAGGGCGTCCGCGTCGTCTCGCCCTTGCAACTTGCCAGGCGATTGGCGTCGCCGCGGGACAGGCAACCCTAAAGGGTTGCCTCCACGACCAAAAGGGGAGCAGGTCCCCTTTTACCGCCCGCCCGCGCCGGCGGTGGCCTTGCTGCCGGGCAGCACCGCCTGCCCGCGACGGGTCTCGTCGAGCGACAGCGCCAGCACGCGCATGGCTTCCTGGTCGGCATGGAAGCCCATGGAGTTCTCGGCTTCGATGAAGTCCAGCAGGAACTGGCCGCGCCGCTGGTGACGCCGGGGCGCTTCGAGTTCCGCGTCGGTGGCGCCGGCGGCCTTCGCGGCCTTGATGTCGGCGATGAGCGCCATCAGCGCATCCATCGCCACGTTGCGCACGCTGTAGGTGCGGTCCTGAATCGTCTCGACCCGCTGGCGCAAATCCTCTTCCGACCAGCGATGACACGTCTGGCACGCGCGATTGATGTTCAGCAGCGGGCTGCGGATGTGGTGGTCGCTGATCTTCATGGCGCCGACCCGCTGGTACGGCATGTGGCAGTCCGCGCAGGTCACGCCCGACTTCGCGTGGATGCCCTGGTTCCACATCTCGAACTCGGGATGCTGCGCCTTGAGCGCCGGCGCCCCCGACTCGGCGTGCGTCCAGTCCTTGAAGCCGTTCTCTTCGTAATACGCGAGAATCTCGTCGGCCTTCATGCCCTTGTCCCAGGGATAGGTCAGCCGCTTCTCGGGACCCTTGAAGTAGTACTCGACGTGGCACTGCCCGCACACAAACGCGCGCATCTCCTGCCCGGTGGCGTCGCGATTGACGTCGTAGTCCTTGATGCCCTGCGCCGCCTTCACCTTGACGATGCCCTCGAGGAAACCGGGACGGGTGACGCGCAGCTTCATGGTGGCCGGATCGTGGCAGTCAATGCAGGCCACCGGATGCGTCACCTTGGTGCGCGCCTCCTGGTACTTCATCCGGTTCATCACCTCGAAGCCCTTGATCAGGTCGCCGCCGCCCAGCTTCTGGTACGGCACGTACACCGAGGCGTGGCAGTGCATGCAGGTGCCTGGCTGCTGCACTACGTTCTGCCGCTCGGTCAGCGTCTGGTCATCCAGCATGTACGCGTGGCCGCGTTCTTCCCTGAAATCCACCGAGAACGCATAGCCGGCCCACAGCGTCTTGAGCCGCGGATCCTCTTCGAGGCGCGACTGGGCGACGATGCTGCGCGGGTCGCTGGCGGTGGGCGTGCGCGGCATGGCTTCGCTGCCGCCGTAGCGCGTGCGCACCTGGTCCACCGTGCGGAGGTAGCCGTCGTACTGCAAGGGGAAGTTCTGGCCCCACACGGCCGGGTCCTCGGTCTCGTCGTCCAGCTGCACCACCGTGAAGAACGGCGTCTGCGCCTCTTGCTGACGCGTGAAGATGTTCACCAGCAGCGCCGTCACGAGAATGGCCGCGGCCGCCGACAACAGGGCGACGGCAATGGGGACGGAGATGAGTTGCTTCATTCGAGGTGTCCTACTTCGTTGTGGCACGACGTGCACGACACCCCGCCCCTGCCACTGTTGCTGTGGGCGCGGTCAATCGACGAGGTGATCTCGGTATGGCACTTCCGGCACGCCATCTCGGTGACGTCGTGATTGCGCGGCGTGATGCGCAGCGGATCGGGATAGCCGCCGGTGGTGAAGTAGAACGAGTGCCAGAAACCGTTCTGCGCCTTGGTGATGTATTTCGGCACCAGCCCCGCGGGCGTGTGGCAGTCGTTGCAGACCGCGACCGACCGGTGGCTGGAGCGCTGCCACGCGGCCAAGTGGTCGCTCATGACGTGGCAGTTGGCGCAGGCCGCCGGGTCGTTGGTGAGATAGGAGTAGCCCTTCGCGTAGACGAACGTGTACGTCCCGATGCCGAGGGCGACGCCCAAGAGCAGGGCGGCCGCCATCGCCACCCGGAATCGTGTCATGTCGTGCCCAATTTACTACGGCTGGCACCGGGCGGCCGCAATCTCGCTGCGCTTGCGCTTGAACACGCGCACCCAGTCGGCGACGGTCACTCTCCGCTTGTGGCCATCGCCGCCGGTGATCTCTTCGCCGCGCTTCTCGACCTGCGACACCGTGAACAGGTCGCGAATCTGCCGATCGCTCAGCCTCGCGAGCCGGCGCGACAGGAACCGGCGCCCCGCTTCGCCGATGCGGGGATCCTCGAGGCTGCCGGAGAGCGAGCGCGGCAGATCGCCGAGGCAGCTTGCTGGCCCGGCAGCACTAACGTGCTGCCCTCGTGGCACGACCTTCCAAATGCCCGCGCTATCCCAGTCGGCCAGGACCATCTTGCTGCTGTTGAGGCGGGTCGCCTTGCCGAAGGTCGCCCCCAGGTCCTTGATCACCAGCCACGGCGCCGGGCAGGTCTCGTGGCCGGCGGCATCCGTGCGGGTGCGGCCCTGTTCGCACACGATCTCCTGCTGATCCGGCTTCGAATCGGAATGCTGGATGAACACCGCGAGGAGCTTCAGCGCATCCAGGTGTGCGCGCGTCGCGCCTTCCCCGCGCGGGTGGAACTGATCGAGTTCGGGCCACGCCCAGCCTTCGTAACCGGGGACCTCCACCTTCTTGCCGGGCACGTCTCGCTCGATCACCGCCGGATCGAACACGCGCGTCGCGACATCGGTCGGCGGCTTGCTGCGCCAGTCGGTGGTGCCGGCGGCAAACGGATCGACCGGACAGTTGACGCAGGTCACGCGCGTCGGCAGCATCGTGTCGGCCTTGAACCCCAGTGCCCAGAACAGCCGGCTCGCCGCGACCTCGGCGTAGACCTCGCCGTTGTCTTGCCCGTACTTCACCTTCACCCCATCGCCCTTGGCGACCGCGCACTGGAACTTCGGCGTATTGCCCGAGAGCGGTGCTTCCGGATGCACGTAGGTGCAGGTGGTGTGGGCGGCGACGCGCTCGGCGGCGGGAAGGGCCGGGCCCTTGATGAGATCGAGCGACGAGGTGTTGACCGGCTGCCAGACGCGCGCGCGCGCAACCACCGCGCGGCGCTCTTCGACGCTGAGCTGCCTGAGGGTGCGCGGCCCTTCGGGCGCTTTGGTTTCCGGCGGCGGACCGAAGCGGCCACTGGCGCATCCGGAGAGCGCCAGCCCAACCGTAAAGACAACCACGGAGGCGCGGATCACACTGGCCACAGATGCACACCGCATGCCATACGACCCGCTGAAAATGCGGCCGCTCTCGGGGAAAATTCCCGAGGTTGTGGTCACAAAGTACCGATCTCAGGCCCACTCCCTTGGCACACTTGATGCTCCTCGAAGGGGATATCGCCATCCCAGGAGCTACGAGGCCATGAGGCAGTTCAATCACGTGCTTTGCCCTCTCGACTTTTCGGAAACGTCCCTGCGGGCCACCACCTACGCCCAGGCATTTGCCCACTGGTACGGCGCAACGCTGACGCTGTTGCACGTGGTGCCAACCCTCGATACCGCCATCGAGCCAGCGGTCGGCATGGACGTGGCCGAGCGCATCCTCCTGGCCACGTCGCGCGACGCGGTGTTGGCCGAACTGCGGCGGCTCCCCGGGCCGCCGGTCCAGGACGATCGCACGTCGCTCGTCGCCGACAGCGGCGTGGTCCACACCACCATCCTGCGTCATGCCGCGACCTTGCCCGCCGACCTGCTGGTCATGGGCACGCACGGCCGCTCGGGATTCAGCCGCCTCTTTCTGGGCTCGGTCACCGAACGGGTGGTGCGTAACGCGACGTGCCCCGTGCTGACCGTCCCGCCCGCACCCGGCACCGGCACCGCACTGCCGGTGGTCTTCAAGAACATCCTGTGCGGCGTCGACTTCTCGCCGGCATCGATGGCCGCCCTGCAATGGGCACTCGAACTGGGCCGGCAGTCGGGCGGCCGGGTCACCGTGCTGCACGCGATCGAGTTCCTGCACGAACCGGAGCCCAGCCCATTCCTGGACCTCGACCTGGCGAAATATCATCGACAGGCGATCACGCGCGCCGGCGAGTGGCTGCATGCGCGGCTGGCCGGCGAACCGCATACCTGGTGCGCCATCGACGAAGTGGTGGTGGTCGGCCGCGGGGCCGAGCAACTGCTGTTGCGCTCGGCCGATGGCGGCGCCGACCTGATCGTGGTGGGCGCGCAGGGCGCGGGCGGCATCGAGGCGATGCTGTCGGGCTCGACCAGCCAGCCGGTGCTGCGCGGGGCCACGTGTCCAGTCCTGAGCGTCCCCGCGTGAGCCGCAGCCGATGAATGGCTTGACGACCGCGCAAGCCGCAGCGGAGTTGGCGCGAGTCGGGCCGAATGCGCTGCCCGAGAAGCCGCCCGTGCCGCTGTGGCGGCGGTTCGCGCGACAGTTCGCCAGCCCGCTGATCTACATCCTGCTGTTCGCCCTCGCCTTCGACCTGGCGCTGTGGATCGGCGACGGCGCGCATGGCTGGCCCATCGAGGCGATCGCCATTGCCGTGATCCTGCTGTTCAACGCCGCGCTCGGCCTGTACCAGGAGCGGCGATCGGAATCGGCACTGGCCAAGTTGAACGCGCTGGCCGCCGCGCATGCCTGGGTGCTGCGTGACGGCACGCTCACGCGCGTGCCGGCCACGGCCCTGGTGCCCGGCGATCGCGTGCGCCTCGAGTCGGGCGATCGGGTGCCGGCCGACGGCACGCTGGCCGATGCCCATGGCGCGCTGCTCGACGAATCGCTGCTGACCGGCGAGTCGCTGCCGGTGGAGAAGTCCGACGGGGCCGAGGCCTTCAGCGGCACCCTGCTCGCCCGCGGCCGTACGTTTCTGGACGTCACGCGGACCGGCCCGGCCAGTGCCATGGGCAAGCTGGCCGCGATGCTGGGCTCGATCGTGGCGGCGAAGACGCCGCTCGAGCGGCGAGTCGATCAACTGGGCCGGCGCATCGCGCGAGGGGTGCTGGCGCTCGTGGCCGTGCTCGGCGTGCTCGGCGTGCTCGGCGAGGGCCTCGACCGCGCCCCGGAGATGATCATCTTCGCCGTGGCGCTGGCGGTGGCGGCGGTGCCCGAGGGGCTGCCGGCCGTGCTGACGGTCGCGCTCGCGCTTGGCGTCGAGCGCATGGCGCGCCACCGTGCGGTCGTGCGGCGGCTGTCGGCCGTGGAAGCGCTGGGGTCGGTCACCGTGATCGCCACCGACAAGACCGGCACGCTGACCGAGAGCCGCATGGACGTGCGGTCGCTCGACGTCTCGGACGTGCCGCGCGCGCTGGCCGCGGTCGTGCTCGCCAACGACGCGGACCTCGCCACCGGCGCCGGCGACACCCTTGAATTGGGACTGCTGCGGTACGCGCAGGCGCACGGCGCCGACATCGCGCGGTTGCGCGCCGCCCATCCCGTGGAAGACGAGCGGCCGTTCGACAGCGCCTGGAAGTTCTCGCGCGTCAGCGTGCGCGACCACGGCCGCGTGATCAGCTACCTGAAGGGCGCGCCCGAGGTGCTGTTCGCCCGGTGCGTGTTGTCGGGGGCCGATCGCGAGTCGTGGCAAGAGAAGGCCGATGCGTACGCGCGCGAGGGGTTCCGCGTGCTGGCCATCGCGTGGGGATCCGGCCGCGCCGAGCAGGAACTGAACCTGCTGGGGCTGGCGCTGTTCTGGGACCCGCCGCGCGCCGAAGTGCCCGACGCCGTGGCCATGGCGCTCTTGGCCGGCATCCGCGTGGTGATGATTACCGGCGATCACCCGGCCACGGCGCTGGCGGTAGCGCACCTGATCGGCATTCCCGGCGTGCGCGTCCTCACCGGCGAGGACCTGGATGAATACCAGGGCGCGGCGCTCGTCGAGGCCCTGGCCGAGGTCAACGTGTTCGCGCGGGTGCGGCCCGAGCAAAAGCTGCAGATCGTCGAGGGGCTGCAGGCGCAGGGACAGATCGTCGCCATGACCGGCGACGGGGTCAACGACGCGCCCGCCCTGAAGCGCGCCGATGTCGGCGTCGCCATGGGCCAGCGCGGCTCCGACGTCAGCCGCGAGGTCGCCGACATCGTCCTGCTCGACGACAATTTCGCCACCATCGTCCGTGCCATAGACGAGGGCCGCGGCATCTACGAGAACGTGCAGAAGTTCCTGCGCTTCCTGTTTTCGACCAACCTGTCCGAGGTGCTGCTGGTGGCGAGCGGCGCCATTCTCGCGTTCTGGATCGGCCTGCGCGACACCGACGGCAGCCTGATGCTGCCGCTGACCGCCGCGCAGATCCTGTGGATCAACTTGATGACCGATGGCCTGCCAGCGCTGGCGCTGGCCCTCGATCGCACACCGGGCGTGATGCAGCAGCCGCCGCGGCCGGCGGCGTCGCCGCTGCTGGATCGCCCGTCGATGCGTTTCGTGATCGGCGTGGGCGCGATGAAGGCGTTGCTCGCGTTGGGTATTCTTGGCGCCATCCCCATGTACGGCTACTCGCTCGACGAAACGCGGGCGGTTACCTTTCATTTCATGGCGGTGGGGCAGCTGCTATTGACCTATCCGTCGCGGCACACGTGGATGCATCCGCTGCCGAACAAGTACTTGCACGCCGCGGTCGCCGGCGGCATTGGCCTGCAGGTCGTGGCGGCCACCGTGCCGGCGGCGTCAAGGCTGCTCGGCAACGCCGGCATCTCGGTGGAGCTCTGGGGCGTCGTGCTTGGCGCGGCGCTGCTGTCGTGGGCATTGGCGGAAGTCTGGTCGCGCGCGGTCTGGCGGCAGCCGCCGGCCACGGGGTGGGCGCCGTGATCTGGCTCCAGTTTCTCGCCGCGGCGCTGGTGATCGTGTTCGCGGGCGTGCGGCTGGCCCGCTACGGCGACGTGCTCGGCGAGAAGATGGGTCTCGGCCGCAGTTGGGCCGGCCTCGTCTTGCTGGCGGCCACCACCAGCTTGCCGGAACTCTTCACCGGCTTCGGCGCGACGGTGCTCGCGCCCCTGCCCAACATCGCCATTGGCGATGTGCTCGGCAGTTGCATGTTCAACCTGCTGATCCTGTCGTTCATGGACGCCATTCAGCCCGAGCCGATCAGCGCGCGGGCGCACCAGGGTCACGCGCTCTCGATCGGGTTCGGCTTGTTGCTGGTGTCGGTCGCCGGGCTGGGGCTGACGGCCGATGTGCGATTGCCGTCGCTTGGCTGGATCGGCATGTCCACGCCCATCCTGATCGTTCTCTACTTCGTCGCCATGCGCGTCATCTTCACCCACCAGAAGCACACCATGGCGCGTGAGAGCAGGGAGGTCGCCGAGGAACTGAGCTACGCCGACGTGCCGCTGCGTACCGCGCTGCTGCACTACGCAGTGGCCGCGTTGCTGGTGGTCAGCGCCGCGCTCGTGCTGCCGCAACTGGGCGCCGAGATTGCGCGCCAGACCGGGCTGGGAGAGGCGTTCGTTGGGAGCCTGTTTATAGCCATCACCACCTCGCTGCCGGAGATTGTCGTGTCACTGGCGGCCGTGCGCATTGGCGCGATCGATCTCGGGGTTGGCAACATTCTCGGCAGCAACCTGTTCAACCTCCTGATCCTGGGCCTGGACGATGTGTTCTACCTCGGGGGCCCCCTGCTGGCCGAAGCGGCACCCAGCCACAGCGTGGCCATCGTCGCCATCGTCGCCATGAACGGCCTGTTCCTCACCGGGCTGACGTATCGCGTGCTGACGAAGAGGTTTGCGGTAGCGTGGGACACGGGCGCCATCGCCGCGTTCTACGTGGTCGCGGTGGCGCTCACCTACCTGCTCCGCAGCTGATGATTGGGGCCTGACCCCCAAATCCACCATTTGGTGGAATTGGGGGTCAGCCCCCTCAGGTGATGCGGAAATTGCGCATCATGCCCATGTCCTCGTGCTCGAGGATGTGGCAGTGATAGAGATACAGCCCCGGGAAGCTCGAGAACGTCGCCTGCACGCGCACCGTCTCGCCTGGCATCACCAGCACGACATCGCGCCACCCGCCATCGGCCAGACCCTCGCGCAGGGCGTTGGTGGCCGCGCCACTGCGCTGCAGCACGCGGAACTGGCGGCCGTGCATGTGAATGGGATGCGCGGCCTGCATGCCCATGCCGTTGGGGAGGTTCATGAACTCCCAGACGTGCGTGGATCCGGCGGCGACGGTTTCTTCGGGCGCCACCTGCGTCATCTCGAACGTGCGGCCGCCGAGCAGCCACTCCATGCGCTGGAAGACGATCGGTACCTGGCGGATTCTGGCCCCGGCACCGGCGGTCCACGTCGCGTCAAACGTCGATAGCCGCCCCGGCACAGAGAAGGCCACGCCGGCCCTCGCGCGGGTGCGCAGCGTCATCACCCGCAGCGAGGCGCCGTTGGCCGCGGCGGCCGTGGCGGCCATGCCGCGCATCCCCATGCCGCGCCCCATCCCCATTCCCATCCCCATCATGCCGACGATGCCCGCGTCGGCTTCGGGGTAGGCCTGGCTGTCGAGGTGAATGCCGGTGCCGGCAGCGATGCCGGTGAGGTCGACCAACAGGTCGGCGCGCTGCCCGGGCGCCAGCGTCAGCACCGACTGGCGAACCGGCTGCTCCATCAAGCCGCCATCACCGCCGACGAGCGTCATCTTCACGTCGCGGCTCCACGCCAGCTTGTAGATGCGCGCGTTCGATCCGTTCAGCAGCCTGATCCTCTGCCACCCGGCATCAACGTCGATGACCGGCTGCGGCCTCCCGCTCACGACGATGCGGTCGCCGAGGAAGCCGTTCATCATCTCCATCATGTTGTCGCCGCGGAACACCAGCTGGTTGCGCGCGTCGAACTGGCGATCCTGCAACACGCAGAGATGCTCGGCGCCGCCCGAGGGCAGGCCGAGCGCGTCCTCCTCGGCATCGTGGACGATGAACAGGCCGGCGAGGCCGCGATAGACCTGGGCGCCCGTTCGCATGTGGGGATGCGGGTGATACCAGTACGTGCCGGCGCGATTGGTCACCTCGAACTCGTAGACGTAGTCGCGGCCCGGGCCGACGGCGAGACGCGGATGCCCGTCGGCGAGCTCCGGAACGTCGAGACCGTGCCAGTGGACGATCGAGCTCTCCTCGAGCTGGTTGCGGAAGCGGATGCGCACCTTCTGCCCGCGGCGGACGTGAATCACCGGGCCGAGATACGAGCCGGGCAGCACCTGCAGCGTGGTGGCAGGACCCTTGGTGACCTGGCCGGTGAATCGCCACACGCTGGTGGGCGCCCCGGTCAGGATCGACGCCTCTCCCGAGGCGGCGGTCAGCGTGAACTCGACATCGGGCACGAACCCGGCCGCCGGGAGCTGCCCGGCCGGCGCCGGCGCGCCGGCGGCATAGGCCCGACCGGTGGCGCCGGCCATGGCAGAGAGGCTGAGGAGGCGAAGCAGATCTCGGCGATGCATGGTGATCTGCCTGCAAGGTTCAGGCCGCGCGAAGGCCACGGGAAATACTGGCGTCTGGTGTGGGCCCCGCGGAATTATCGGCGCGCTTTTGAGTTATCCCCCAGCGGAGCTGACCTGACCCCAACCACCTCCTCACCACTTGAACGCGGTGACGGCGGCCTGCGCCGACAGGCGCTGGTGCAGGTCCCTGGCAATCACGACGTCCAGGTAGGGGACGTCGATGCGATGCGACATCTCGCGCGCGCCCGCGGTGTCAACCCGCACGCGCGCCATGGCGGCGCGGCGATCGAACGGCGTCTGGGAGAGCGTCACCGCCTGGATCTTGTTGACCCGCGCGAGCGTAATCTGCTTCCACAGCCACCCGCTGCGCATCACCACCACCTCGTCGGTCTCCGACCACCCCAGGTGCGCGACATATTGTCGCGCGCCGATCACGGCCCACGTTGACGCGAGCAACAGCACTCCAATCGCGCCCCAGCCAATGGCGAAACTGGCGGCGATCGTCAAGCCTCCCGCGACCAC
>JBEGVQ010000135.1:0-22770 GCA_041178345.1 Acidobacteriota bacterium
CGGCAGGCGCACGAGCGCCGCGCCGACCGCCTCCGGCGCAAGGCCGAGCGCGGCTAGTTCGTCGCCTTCGTCATCCGCAGCTCGCTGCGATCGAGATCGAGCGACACGCGGTACGGGCTCAGGAACTTGTGGCCGACAATCCCGCCGACCTGGAAGCCCAGCAGCACGCTCGGCGCCTGCAGGTTCAACACCACCACCGCAAAATTATTGAAGGCGATGTCCTGGAACTTCAGGTTGAGGCCCGGCATCAGGAACGCGTCGCGGTCCCAGCCCGACGTGCCGTAGACGCGCAACGCAATCTTGCGGGGCAGGTCGTGGTCCAGGTCGCCGGCCGTCGCGGTGCTGATGGAAATGACCTCGCCGCCGGTATCGACCACGAAGTACGTCGGGCGGGTCTGGTTGATCATGCCGCGCACCATCGACAGGCGGTGATGGCGCATGGGCAACGTAAACTCGGCCGGCTCCTCGGGAAGGTGACGGCCCATGGTCAGCTTGCGCGTCCCGTAATCGATGGTCATCGACAGCCCCAGCCCGAGCGGCGAGAAGCTCTCGGTCTCGCGCTTGGGGATGCCGCGCAGCGCCGGCGCCTTGATTAGCGCGGGCACGTTGTTCAGCCTCATGGTGCCGATCTCGAGCGAGTCGAGGCGGCCCAGCTGCAGGCCTCGCAGGCCGACCTCGCCAACGCCCGCGCTGAGCGTGTAGGTAATCGGGCGCACAGCCCCGCTCGACGCGGTCTGACGCGAGATGGTCGTCATCTCCGACCCGGTATCCAGCACGAAGTCCTGCAGTCGCCCGCCGTTGACCTTCGCCTTGACGATGACCTTGTCGTCGACGACCCGGAAGTCGACGGTGTGCAGGCCGGCCGCGGCTTCCTCGGTCATGGCGATCGGTTCGCGCTCGCCGAACGAGCGCAAGAAGCGAATCTGCGATCGCGACCACGACGCCTTCTCGCTCCGATCCTTGTTGGGCAGCAGGTTGACGTAATTGCCGTAGGCCACCGCGGCCTGCTCGTAGCGGCGCATCCGCTCGAAGATCGCGCCGACCGTGTGATGCATTTCCTCGTCGCGCGGCGACAGCTTGAGCGCGGCCTGCGCGGAGTTCAGCGCGTCATCCAATTTGTTCTGGGAGGCCAGCGCGCGCGCCAGGCCGTGGTGCCCGCGCGACAGGTTGGGTTCGAGCGCCAGCGCGTCCTGGAACTCGGTGTGCGCCTCGTCGAACAGGCCGGCGGCCCACAGCGCGTCGGCATGCACCGACAGGACTTCGGCGCTGCGGGGCTCCTGCGCCTTGAGCGTCTCGGCTTCCTTCTGCGCTTCCAGGAACTCGCCGAGCCGCAAGGCCGACTTGACGACGCCAATGCGGGCCTGGACGGCCATCGACTTGGTGTCGGCCGTCAGCGCCTTTCTGAATGCCTCGAGCGCCTCGCGATACCGGGTTTCTTCGAACAGCAGGGTGCCCAGTTGCAACTGCAACGCGGCATCGTCGTCGCCAGCGACGCGCCCCTGAACACCTGAAACCAGCGCCGCGAGCAGGGCTGCGGCCACCAACGCCATGCGGGGTCGAAACAACATAGGACCTCTCACCAGAAGCACATCGAACCTGACCCGGGGGGCGCAATCCCGGGAGTCATCGACCCGATTCTACTCCAATGGCTCCGGCCCCTGCCGTCTCCTATTTCTGGAAGTGCTTGGCGTTGATGTCGATGTAGTTCTTCCACTTCTCGGGCACCTCATCCAGGGCGAAAATCGCCTCGACCGGGCAGGCCGGGACGCACGCCCCGCAGTCGATGCACTCGTCCGGATGAATGAAGAGCTGGGTGGCCGCCTCGAAGTCGCCTTCGTCCTTGCGGGGGTGGATGCAGTCAACCGGGCAGACGTCGACGCACGCCGAGTCCTTGGTGCCGATGCAGGGTTCCGTGATGATGTAGGCCATTTACGTGATCCTCGTGAGTGAGAAGTGAGAAGTCAGAAGTCAGACGTTACGCGGTGCTCTCGAGGGCGCTGGCCGGCACGTGGCCGAGGCGCATCGAGATGCGGCGCGCCAGGTCCCAGGCGCCGCGGTGGTGTTCGGTCAGGATGGGCGCGTCGTCGGCACCGTGGCCGAAGACCCCTACCCGGGCCACTTCGTGGCCGGTGTAGTCGCGGACTGGCGCGCAGGTGCAGAACAGCCGCTGCAGGGCGTCTGGTTCCATGGGCGGCGGGCCCATGCGCACCACCGTGGCCTCGGGTTTGGCCAGCTCGCCGGCGGTGGCAAGACGCAGGCAGCTCAAGCGGCGCGTCGCCTGCTTCGGGGAGAAATAGATCGCGCAGTGGCCGGGCATTTCCTTGCCGTAGACCGTGCGCATGGCCACTTCGTCCGGGCCGGTGCTCCAGACGTAGGTCACTTCGCCGGTCGCCGGAATCGCGATGAATCCCCGGTACGGCGTCCGCAGCACGTACTCACGCATGATCGGGTACGCGTGCAACCGCAGTTCCGACTGGCCCAGCGAGCGGAAGCTGAGGTCGAGCATCTTCAGCGTGAGGCCATAACGCTGCGACTCGTCGTCTTGACGTACGTAGCCGCGACGTTTGAGGACGCCGAGCAGGCGGTGGACCGTCGGGGCCGGCTGGCGCAGGGCGCGGGCGAGATCCGACAGGGTCATGCCGCGGGGCACGCCGCTCAGCACTTCACACACCTCAAGCGCCTTGTCGATGGACGTGATGGCGCTATTCGAACGGGAGTTTGGCGTCTGGTTAGATTCCACTATTCGGAATACAATTCAGGATTCGAATGTAACCTTAAAACCCTTGCCTGTCAAGGCGTTACAGGAAGAGCCAAGAAAGCGGCGCTCCATGACAGCTGCGCCAGCTCCGACGCCAGCCCGCAGCCCGGGCTACGGGCTGCGGATGTCGACCGCGCCGTTGACGACGTCGATCGAGATCACGGGCTGGCCGGCGCCGAAAGCCGCTTCAGCCCAGCGCGGTCCCCACGTGTCTTTCATCGTCAGCGGAATGGTGGAGGTGATCTCGCCGTTGAGCGCCAGCGCCATGATGCGGGCGTCGGCCGGGCGCTCGCCGAGCCGCAGCCGCACGTCGCCATTAAACGTGCGCAGACGCAGCAAGCCATCTGGCGCCAGCCGCGCGCCGCTCACCGTGACCGGTCCAATCCCGGTCTCGAGCCGGATGCGGCCCGTGATGTCGGCGGCCTCGATGGGTCCCCGCCGGACGTCGGCGGTCACGCTGCCCCCAAACCCGTTGATGGCCAGGCGGCCTTCCATGATCCGGACGTTCTCGATCAGGGCGGCGCGTGGAACCCGGACGGTGATGTCGGCGCGAAAGACGGCGTCAGTGCCGCCATCCGCCTGCAGGGCGCGAATGGCCACGCGCGACGGGCTCTCGTCAATCTCGATCGGCAGTCGCGCCTGGTCCGCGGGCACTGGCACGCGGCGCGCAACGGCGATCTCAATCTCGGGCCGATCCCATCCGTCGATGCGCACCGAACCCACGGTCACCTCGATCAGCAGCGCGCGGTCGTTAGGCAGCGGCAGCGTGCGGGTGTGCCGATCCGTCGTGTCGGCGTAGGCCGTCACCACCAGCGGGATCAACAGCATGAACCGCACGGTCGTATTATACTTTGCGGTTCATGGCGGAGGGGGCTGGAGGTGCCGGGGTGCTGAGGTGCCTCGGTGCGTGGCGGCGCGTCGCGTTATCGGTGGCGCCGGCTACCGCGCCGTGGCTGGGACCCGGTCCGGGCCATGGCCGGCTGCCGATGTTGTGCCGCCAGTTGGGCATCACTCTTGCTTAGGTCCTGCCAATGACGTCGATCCCGGCCTTTGGGGCTGATTCAGTTGCCGCGGCAGCGACGGTGCTCCTGCTGGGAGTAGCCGCAATGCCTTACCCGCAGGCCCCCGCCGCGGCTGCTACGCTGATCGAGCCTCGGGTGATCGAGGTGGTGGCCAAGCGTTTTGCCTTCGAGCCAGCCCGCATCGAAGCAACCGAGGGCGAGCACGTCCGCCTTGTGCTAACGTCGGCGGACGGTGTCCACGGCGTCGGCATCAAGAAGTTTCGCGTCGAGAAGACCGTGCCGCGCGGCGGCACGCCGGTGACCATCGATTTCGTCGCGTCGGCGGCAGGTGAGTTCCCCATCCTCTGTTCCGAGTATTGCGGCAATGGCCACGACGAGATGAAGGGCCTGCTGGTCGTGGCCGCGCGGAAACAGTAGCCGCAGGAGAACCCGTTGTTGATGATGCCTTCGCTCCGCTTTCTGCTGCCGGTCCTGCTGGTGGCGTGTGCCGCCGTCCCGGCGGCCGCCCAGGCCCCGGCCGACGACCCGGATCTCGATCCCAACCATGCGCAGCCCGACTACTACGTGGCGACGATGCCCACGAACCTGCGGCTGCCCAAGGGCAAGTTCGCCTTCCGGCTCACCCACCGCTTCCTGCAGCCGATGGGCGACGGCGACTTCAGCGACCTGGCAGCGCGCCTGTTCGGCTTCGACAGCAGCGCGCAGATCGGACTCGACCTGAAGTACGGCCTGTTCCGCGGCACGAGCGTCGGCATCTACCGCACCTCCGATCGCACCGTCCAGTTCTCGGGGCAGTTCGACGCCGTGTCGCAGAAGGACGCGCCGGTCGGCATCGGCATCACTGTCAACGTCGATGGCACCGGCAACTTCACCGACGACTTCTCCCCCGGCGTGGCGCTGGTGCTGTCGCGCGAACTGGGCCAGCGGGGCGCCTTTTACTTCGAGCCGTCGTACGTGTCTAACGTCAATATCGGCGTAGCGCCCTCGGACGAGGACTACACGCTGATGACCGGAATCGGCGCCCGGCTGCGTGCGGCCAGGAACACCTACCTGTTCCTGGAGCTCTCGCCCAGGGTAGCCGGTTACAAACCTGGTGTGACACTGATCAGTTTCGGTTTCGAGCAGCGCGCCGGCGGGCACTTATTCCAGCTCAATTTCTCGAACGGCCCCGGCACGACGCTGGCCCAGGTGGCGCGTGGCGGCACGTCATATGACGACTGGTACCTTGGTTTCAACCTGGCGAGGAAGTTCTTCTGATGAAGCACACGATTACGACGGGAGTGGCGGCGGCCATCATGACGGCCATGACGGCGGTCGCCTGCGGCGGCGGGTCCAGTTCGGCCCCGACGACGCCCACGCCGGCGCCCCCAACCACGACCACCACACCGCCGACCACCACACCGCCGACCACCACACCGCCGACCGACTCTGCCACGATTACGATTGGTTCGACCGGTGCGGTCAGTCCCGCCAGCGTGACCATCACGCGCGGCGGCCGCGTGACCTTCATCAACAACGACAGCCGCTCGCACGACATGACCTCGGACCCGCACCCGGAACACACCACGTGTCCCGAGATCAACTCAGTCGGATTCCTGAACCCCGGTCAATCGCGCACCACCGGCAACCTGAATACCGCACGAACGTGCACGTATCACGACCACAACCTGCCGGCGAACGCAGGCCTCAAGGGCACGATCATTATTCAGTAGTCGCGATTCAGTAGTCGCGGACTTGCCCGCCGCGCCGCCTTAGCGTCCCCGGAAGTCGGGCTTGCGCTTCTCGAGATTGGCGGCAATGCCCTCGCGCGCGTCCTCGCTCTCGAACAACCGTTGCTGGAGCTCGCGCTCGAGCGCCAGGCCCTCGTGGAAGCCCACCTCGAGACCCGACTGCACGGCGCGCTTGAGGTGGCCCACGGCCTTGCTGGCCTTGTTCGGGGGCGTGAACTGCTTCGCGTAGGCGTGGACCGCGTCGGCGAAGGACCGGCCCTTCAGCTCGGCCTCGCCCCACACGTGGTTGACCAGCCCCATGTCGCGGGCCTCTTCGAAGCTGAAGAGCGAACCGAGCGCCAGGGTCTCGATCGCCTTGGCCTTGCCGACCAGGCGCGCGAAGCGCTGGGTGCCGCCGGTCCCCGGCAACACGCCCAGAGCCACTTCGGGCATGCCGATTTTGCCGCCGCCCTGCCGGGCAATGCGGATGTCTGCCGCCATCGCCACTTCCAGGCCGCCACCGACGGTGTGCCCGTTGAGCGCGGCGACCACCAGCTTCGGCGTCTGCTCGAGCCGATTGAGCGTTTCGTTGGCATGCAGGCAGAAGTAGTACTTGAAGGCGGGATCGGCGTCCTTGAGCATGCCGATGTTGGCGCCGGCGCAGAAGAACTTCTCGCCCGCACCGGTGATGACGATCACGTGCACGGCCGCATCCATGCGCGCGGCGAGGACCGCCGCGTCCAACTCCTGCATCATTTCGTAGGAGTAGGTATTGGCCGGCGGGTCAACCAGCGTCAGCGTGGCCACGCCGTCGGCGACGGCAAACTGAATCTTGTTGTGGGTCATATCGGGAGTCGGGGTCGGGGGTCGGGAGTCGGGAGTCGGGTCTTTCGACTCCCGGCTCCCGGCATCATTGTTCGGTCCTGACGTACTCGAAATCGAGTGGCTGGCGGTTGACGCCGCGCTGGGGCGGCGCAATGTAGTTGGCGAACTGCCCCGGCTGGTAGACCGGCGTGGTCTGGATGCTGTGCAGGTAGCGCTTGTCGTCGGGCGAGGGCAGCCACTCGTACTTGCGGCGTTCCCAGTCTTCGGCCGACAGCTGGTTGCCGTACGGGTCGAAGTGCTTGGCGGCGTAGACGCCGACCTTGCGGTTGAACTTGCGCGACGGCAGCGTGATGCGCTCGGACATGCCGTGCGCCTGGAGCACGCGCTTGTTCCAGCGGTCGACGCCGGCCTGGCAGTCGCCGACGTACCAGTCGCGGAGCACCTCGTTGAGGGCGTTCTTCATGGGCACTTCTTCGCGAATGATCAGGCCGCTGTCATCCATCAGGTCGAGCACGTACATGTTGCCCGCCAGGATGTGGTCGTCGTCGAACTTGTCCTCTTCGGCGCGGCCCTTCAGGCCGTTCGAGAAGTACGCCGCGGCGTTGCTCGACACTTCGCTGCCGTGCAGGTCCAGGCTCTGGCTGAACCAGAAGTTAACGAACTTCTGGATGAGCGGCAGGTCGATGCCGCCGTGCTTGCGGACATCGCCCGAGAACCCGGTCTCGCGCAGCAACTGGCAGGTGCGCTCGAGAATGCGGGCAATGCCGCTCTCGCCCACGAACATGTGGTGGGCTTCCTCGGTCAGCATGAACTTGGTCGTCCGCGCCAGCGGATCGAGCGAGCTCTCCGACAGCGACAGCAACTGCGACTTGCCGTCACGGTCGGTGAACATGGTGAACGCGAAGAAGTCGAGCCAGGTGTCGATCGGCTCGTTGAACGCCTCGAGCATGCGGGGCGTGTCGTCGTTGCCGCTGCGGCGCTCGAGCAGCGCCTCGGCCTCTTCGCGGCCGTCGCGGCCGAAGTACGAGTGCAGCAGGTAGACCATCGCCCACAGGTGACGGCCTTCCTCGACGTTGACCTGGAACAGGTTGCGCAGGTCATACAGGCTCGGGCAGTGCGCGCCGAGCGAGCGCTGCTGCTCCACGCTGGCGGGTTCGGTGTCGCCCTGAATGACGATCAGGCGGCGCAGCTGGTTGCGGAACTCGCCCGGCACCTCCTGCCACACCGGCTGGCCCTTGAAGTCGCCGAAGCCGATGCGGCGGTCGGGAACCGGCTCGGCCAGGAAGATGCCCCAGCGGTACTCGGGCAGCCTCACGAAATCGAAGTGCGCCCAGCCGGCGGCATCCACACTCACGGCCGTGCGCAGGTAGACCTGGTGGCTGTCCTGGAACCCCGGGGGCCCCATGTCCCGCCACCAGTCGAGATAGGCGGGCTGCCAGTGCTCGAGCGCCCGCTGCAGCCGCTTGTTGCCGGCCAGGTCAACGTTATTCGGAATCTTCTCGGCGGAAATCATACGTGTGCCCTTGTGACGTCATACCGCAGGTGGTGGGTCCGATTAGGTGCGCTTGAAATCAAACGTTGGCCGGCCCTCTCGGCCGTAGGTCATCAGCGCGCCACGCTCGCCGACCGCGTTCGGGCGCTGGAAGATCCAGTTCTGCCACGCCGTGAGGCGGCCAAAGATCTTGGTCTCCATGGTCTCCGGGCCGGCGAAGCGCAGGTTGGCTTCCATGCCGGTGAGCGCATCGGGCGAAAATGCCGCCCGCGCCTCGAGCGCCATGCGCACTTCATCGTCCCAGTCGATGTCGTCGGGCGCCGAGAACACGAGGCCGGCGGCGAGCGCTTCCTGCGCATCCATCGGGCCGTCGTGCGCCAGGGCCTTCCCGACCGACTCGGGTTCACCCAGGAAGCGCACCTGCAGCCGCGACAGGCCGTTGCTCATCGGGTAGGCGCCGCCGTTCATCACCGACAACTGGATGGTGTTGGGCTCGTCCGGGTGATCGAGCATGTAGACGCGATCGGCGGCGAGGGCCAGCTCGAACAGGGTGCCCGCGAACGCGTTGCCGGGTTCGATCAGCGCAAAGAAGCTGCGCGAGGTAAGATCCACGCGCTTCAGCGTGCGGCGGATGAAGCTGATGATCTCGCGCACGAGCCAGTTGGACTTGTTGGCGTCAAGCGCCGCGTCAACCGCGAGCACCGCCGCCGGGTCGCCGATCGCGCGCAGGACCACGGTGCCAATCTCCGGCTCGTTGAGGCGCAGGCGCAGCAGCGTGTCGTCCAGTTCCCGGAACGCGCGGATCGCCCACGACTGGTCGCCCGCTCTCTGGAACTGGTCAGGAGTCGTCGGACACTCGATTTGTGGAGCCAACCCGCCAGGGTTGCCTGGGGCGGTGATCGTCAACTCGCACACGCGCTTGGCGCGATCGATCGTGCCCCTCACGTACCGGTAGGCGATGGTGTCGCCGTCGATCGCCGGCGACAGGGGGCCGAGCGTGATGCCGGGACCGGCCTTCGGACGGTCCGACATGGCCGCCAGTTCCTGCGCGCGCCTGGCCACGGCCTCCTGGAACTTGCTGGTGGGATACACGGCATCGACGAAGCGGCCTTCGACGGCGCGCTTGCCGCGCACGCCTTCGGTGAGCGTGCTGAAGTCGTCGGCCAGGTCGCGGCGGACCTTGCGCTTGTCGACCACGCGGGTCAGTCCGCCGGTGCCGGGCAGCACGCCAAGAAGCGGGGTTTCGGGCAGGCCGACCGAGGCACTGCCATCGTCGACCAGCAGAATTTCGTCGCACGCCAGCGCCAGTTCGTAGCCGCCGCCGGCGCAGATGCCGTTCACCGCCGCCAGGAACTTGATGCCGCTCTGCGCGCTCATGTCTTCCATGCCGAGGCGCGTCTCGTTGGTGAACTTGCAGAAGTTCACCTTGAAGGCGTGGCTGGACGACCCGAGCATGAAGATGTTGGCGCCGGCGCAGAAGATCCGCGGCTTGAGGCTGGTCAGCACCACCGCGTGGACCTCGGGGTGCTCGAAACGCAGGCGCTGCAGCACGTCGGCCAGCTCGATGTCGACGCCCAGGTCGTACGAATTGAGCTTCAACTTGTAGTCGTTGGGCCGGAGGCCGGCGTCTTCACGCACGTCCATGGCCAGGGTCGCGACGTTACCCGCGACCGTGAGCTTCCAGTGCTTGTACTGGTCGGGGGATGTCTCGAAAGTCACTGACGGGGCCGTCACGGTTTGTTCCACGCACGGAGTTTACTACGTTCCTAAACGCTCGTTCAAATGTATGACATAATTCCGGTGTCCCATGGCCAAGCCCGTCGCCGGATCCGACCGCCGCACCGAGATCCTGAAGAGCGCTGCGGCCGCTTTTCGCCGCCGCGGTTACCACGGTGCCAGCGTCGACGAGATTGCCTCGGCCCTGGCCATGACCAAGGGCAACCTTTACTACTACTTCAAGAACAAGGAAGAGATTCTCTTCGCCTGCCACGAGTACTCGCTCGACATGCTGCTGGCGCTGATGACCGACGTGCTGGCCGACACCGCGAGCCCCGAGGCAAAGCTGCGCCGGCTGGTGCTGGCGTTCGTGCACCTGATCCTCGACGAACTGCACGGCACCGCGCTGACGCTCGATCCGGAAGCGTTGTCGCCGGACCTGCTGAAGCGCGTAATCGAGAAACGCGACCAGTTCGACCAGGGTGTCCGCGCGATCATCCAGCAGGGCATCGACGAGGGCCAGTTCAAGGCCGGTGACCCGAAGCTGATCGAGTTCGCCATGATGGGCGCGATCAACTGGATCCCCAAGTGGTTCGCCCCGGAAGGCCCGGCAACCTCTGACCAGATCGGCGACGCGTTTGCCGACTACCTGGTTGGCGGCCTCCTCAACAATTAACGACACGGTTCGCCACGAAGGTGTCGGTCGTCTCCGACACGCCAATCACAAAGCGGCGGGCGGTCACCAGGGGCCGGAGGGTTTGCTCCGGCCTCAAGGGGTGAGCCGGACCCGGCGAATCGTCCACCTGGTGTCTTCGCCGACAGTTTCGCCCAGCATGAAACCCAGGGTGTCGCCGCACACGGCCATGGGCAGGGGCGCCGCGCCAACCGGCAGCGTCACGTCGATCACGCGCCGGCGCGTCACGGCCCTCCCGCTGGCGTCGAGTGTCAGCCGCGCGAGGCGGCGGACACCGTCCGCGCTGATCTGCAGTCCCACGAACCCGGTGCCATGGCGGCGCAGCCGGTCAAAACCGGCCAGCGCAATCGCCTTCGGGGCCGTCACCGGGCTCACGGCCCGCGTGCGCAGGTCGATGGCCAGCAAGCCCTCGCGGTGCGAGACGTAGGCCACGGTGTCGCGGCGGCCCAGGGTGAGGCTCAGCGGCACGACGTCGCCCAGCGTGGCCAGCACCGTCAACTCAGTCGTGGCTGGCCTCAGCACCAGGACGCGGCGCTGCGCGGTGTCGAGCACCAGTACGGCTCCCGACGCGGCCATCGCCACATCGGCCGGCTGCGCGGGCACGAGGGACTCGGGCACCGTGAAGCTTGCCAGTGGCCGGCCGGAGATCAGCTGCACCCGATGCAGAGTGGCGCCACGACCATCGCTCTCCGCGGTGGCGACCCAGAGGCTGCCGTTGGTCGTGTCGATGTCGAGGGCCATGACGTCGCGGAAGCCGGCCACGGCGGCTCGCGTCAGGTCGGTGGCGTAGTCGCTGGCTTCGGCCAGGATCTGCAACTTGCGGCCGGGCCGGTCGCCGAACACGAAGCGCTTCGACACCGCGTCGCACGCCAGGCCGCCGGGTGCGAAGGCGGCGCTGGTGAATCGCCCGGCTTCCTCCACCACGACGGAAACGACTGGCACGGCGGGCAGGACGGGTGCGGCGGGTGCACTGGGCTTGTCGCGCCGAAGCTCGACTGCTTCACGGCGAGCGGGGACGGACTCGTCCCCCCGTAGCTCGGCTGGCTCGCCGTGAGCGGAGGCGGATGCCTCAGGGGCTGTTGGCACGGTCGGAGTTGACGGCCGTGGCTCACTCGGGGGATTCGCGATGCCCACGATCACCGCGTCGACGGCCGGCCACCCGGGCAGGTCGCGCGTGCGGGCGAACTCGCCTCCACTCGCATCAACCGTCGCGCCCAGTGCCGCTAACCGCCGGATCATCACCAGCGCATCGTCGGGGCGATTGCTGAGCGCCTGCGTTCGCGCCAGCAGGAACATCAACGACCGGTCGTTGCGCGGGCCTTGCTGGACGGTGCGCCAGGCCAGGTCGTGGGCGCGCTCGAAGTCGCCCTGCGCGATGGCGGCCTCGGTTTGCGCACGACACTCGGCGACGCCTGAGCAGGCCACGGGCGTGGCTTGCCTTGCCGACACGGGGGCGGCAAGGGCTGCGAGAGCCAGCGCAAGGCAGGAGACAGTCGCCCAACGAAACACGAGGCCATCAAGATTACCTTGACCGCAGGACACGGCGTGTCACTGGGAGAAACCAGGCGGCGGGCTCCTTGGCGAGCGCCGTTTCCCTCTCGAGTCCTCCGTCCGTATAATCAAGGGGTCGTCGAAGCCGATGCGGCCGATGACCGGTCCCACACATGTACACGCATACGCTGTTACTCGTCGACGAGAGCATCACCGTTCAGCAAGAGATTCGGACGGCGCTGGCCGGCGAGCCAATCCAGGTGGTCGTGGCGACAAACGGTACCCGGGCGCTGGACCAAATCGAGGCCACTCGCCCGGACGTCGTCCTGGCCAGCACGAACGCGCCGGGCGTGGACGGGTATGGCCTGGCGCACTACGTCTCGCAACGCCCCCACCTAAGCAAGGTCGCGGTGTTGTTAGTGACGGCAACTCTCAGTCCCGCCGACCCCCCCCGGATGAAAGAATCGGGTGCCAGGGGATTCATTTGCCATCCGATCGAGCCGGGCATCGTCCTCGCGCGGGTCAAGGAAGTGTTGATGCTGTCGGCGCCGGGAATCGGCCAGGACGACGCGCTCGGGCGGCTCGGCGCGGCCTTCGACGCGATCGATGCGTCCATGACCAGCACCGGGTTGAGCGGAATGGCCCGCCCCAACGAGATCGCCATCACGCCCGAAGCGCTGGCGCGGATCGTCAGCGACGCGGTCACTCAGGCCATCGCTGCGTACGAACGAGAACGCAACCTGGCAACGGTGCCCGGGCGCGATGCGACGATCGGGGGCGGCCAGCGCACGCGCGTCGCGCCGCCGCCACAGCGATTGGCTCGAGAGCAGTTGCAACGCGACATGGGCCTCGACGACATCGGGGTGGAGCCAGCGCCGCCCGCCGAGTCGGTCGATTACGCTGCCCTGACGGCGGAAATGGGCGTGGACGATTTCGCGTTCGAGGCACCCGACAGCACGCGCCCGGTCGAGGCCAGTGAGCCGCGCAAAGTGGTTCCTGACCCATTTGTGGCGCCGCGCTTTGTGCCGCCAGATCCGGGCCCACCCGCCGAGGTGTCAGACTAAATCGTGACGAGCGTACTGAAGCCGTTGCGGGATGCGGTTGTGTTGCTGGGAACGGCCCTGGCTGCTCGCGCGAACCGTTTGCAATCGGCCCGCGCCGGCGGCGCCGGGTCCCGCGAGCCGCAGGACCCCTGAACGGCTACTGGGCGGTCTCGCCGGGCTTCAGCCGCAACACCTCAATCCCTGACCCGGCCAGGTGCTGCTCAAGTTGTTCCGGCGTCCCGCTCAGCATCGGAAACGTGCCGCAGTGCATGGGCACTACCTGCTTCACGCCCAGCCATTTCGCCGCGATCGCGGCGGTGTCGGGTCCCATCGTGAAGCGATCGCCAATGGGCAGGAACGCGATGTCCGGCTTGTACAGTTCGGCGATGATCTTCATGTCGCCGAACAGCGCGGTATCCCCGGCGAAGTAGATTGTCTGCCCGTTCTCGAGCCTCACCACGAACCCGGCGGCCTCGCCCAGGTAGTGCACGGCGTTGTCCTCGAAGCTGCTGCTGTGGCGCGCATCGGTCATGGTAATGCGCAGCCCCTGCACGGTGATCGTGCCGCCCTTGTTCATGGGCTCGAAGTTCTGCAGGCCCTTGGCCTCGAGGTGGCGGTAGATCTCCCAGTTGGCGACGACCGGCGCGCCGGTCAACTTGGCCATGACCGCGACATCGGTGAAGTGGTCGAAGTGGCCGTGCGAAACCAGGATCAGGTCGGCCTTCGCCGGCCGCGCCGACTCGGGAAAGACCGGGTTGCCGGTATACCAGGGGTCGAAGAGCAGCTCTTTTCCGCCCGGCGTGCGGACTCGAAACGAGGAGTGGCCCAACCAGGTAATTGCCAGTGCCTGCATGGGGAACTGTAACCCGAGTGGCTTTCAGTTACACTGGAAAGGCGATGATCGAGGCGCCGTTACATTTCGTGAAACCCAGAGAGCCCAAGCCGGAGTGGCTCAAGGTCCGGGCCCCCGGGTCGGAGAACTACCTGCGCCTGCGCGGCATCATGCGCGAGCTCAAGCTCAACACGGTCTGCGAAGACGCGCACTGCCCCAACATCGGCGAGTGCTGGCACCACGGCACGGCGACCTTCATGATCCTGGGCGACGTCTGCACGCGCGCCTGCACCTACTGCGCGGTGGCGCACGGCCGGCCGGCCACGCTCGACATCGACGAGCCGCGGCGGGTCGGCGAAGCCGTCGAGAAGATGGCGCTGAAGTACGCCGTCATCACGTCGGTCGATCGCGACGACCAGCTGGACGGCGGCGCCGGCATCTTTGCCGAGACCATCCGCGAGATCAAGACGCGCCTGCCCGAGTGCCGGGTCGAAGTGCTGATCCCCGACTTCAAGGGCGAGGCCGGTCCGCTCGAGACGGTGCTGAACGCGAAGCCAGACGTGCTCAACCACAACACCGAGACGGTGCCGCGGTTGTATCGCGCCGTTCGTTCAGGCGGTAAGTACACGCGCACGCTGGAACTGCTCGACCGGGCTCGCCAGTACGCGCCCGGCATCCCGACCAAGACCGGCATGATGATGGGATTGGGCGAAGAGAAGGACGAAGTCGTCCAGGTATTCAAGGACCTGCGCGGCGTTGGCGTGTCGATCTTGACGCTGGGCCAGTACCTGCGGCCGTCGAACGACCACGCGATCATGACGCGCTACTACACGCCCGACGAGTTCCGCGAGCTGAAGCAGATCGCCCTCGGCATGGGCTTCGCCCACGTCGAATCCGGCCCACTCGTCCGCAGCTCGTATCACGCGCACGAACAAGCCGACGCCGCGCTAGCCGCGAACCCTTAGCACGTCACGCACTTGTGGTTGTTCACGGCACCTAAGCTCTCGAGGAGCTTGATGGTTTCTGGATACGGCTGCGTGCGCTGCACCGGGCCGTTCGCCACATCGATGGTCGTCTGGCCGGCGCGGTTGTAGCGCTTCACGTCGGCGCCCTGTGACGCCAGGTAGCGCACCATCTCGGTGTCGCCGCGCGCGGCGGCGTTGTGCACGACGGTGTTGCCGGCCTGGTCCACGTCGTTCACGTCAAACCCCAGGTCCTCCACGAGATACTTCACCGCCGGCAGCATGCCGCCCGGCGCGGTGTGGTGGGAGTTGCCCGCAAAGCCGGTCGCGTAGCCGGGCCCGGCAGCCGCCAGCAGCGCCGAGGCGCCGGGAGCGCCGATCGGCAGCACCGGCAAGCCCGACTTGTCGGTGCCCGCGGCCGGGTCTTCCGGTCCGCGGCGCGCGAACAGCTTCGTGGTGGGGATGAACGGATCGGCGCCGTGCGCCACGAGCAGCTTCATCGCGGCGACATCGGCCGCATAGGCCGCGCGCCAGAACGGCGTCGCGCCGGCTTCATCAACACCTGACTGGTCGAAGTTGTAGCCCGAGTACCACACCTTGCGCCGCACGCGCGCGTTCGGGTCGGCCCCCTTCTCAAGCAACACCTTCATCACGTCGAGATACGACCGTGATTGCTGCAGGTGGGCACGCGGCTGTGGATAGGCCGCGATCGGCGCCCACTGCACGTTCAGGGTGGCGTAGAGCGGGGACACGCCGGCATCGCTCGTCAGGTTCGGGTTGGCGCCCTTATCCACGAGGGACGCGGCGATATCGAAATGACCGTTGATGAGCGCGACCAGGAGCGGTGTGGCCTGGTCGCCGGGGCTCGGCGCGTCCACGTCGACGCCGCCCTCCACCAGTGCGCGAACCGCGTTGGCACTGCCCTGCCGCACGGCGAAATGCAGCGCCGTGAGACCCCCCTGAGCACCGATCAGCTCGTTATAACGGTAGCCACGGGTCACGCCGGGCACGTCAACTCGACCATCGACAGCGGCCGGGCCACGGCCCTCGCCCTCGGCCGGCGCGGTCAGCGCCTTCAGGTCCGCCACCTTCGACGCCAGCTTCCAGTCGGCGCCCTTCGCCAGCAGCAGCCGCACGACGTCCGCGCGATCGAGGCCGGCGGCGACCATCAGCGCGGTCTGGCCGTAGGTGCTCTCCTTGGCGTTGAGGTCGGCGCCCACCTCCACCAGCCGCGTGGCCGTTTCGGTGTTGCCTGAGCGAGCGGCCAGCATCAAGGGCGTGGCACCCGTCGTTGTGGTCAGGGTTGCGTCGGCGCCGGCCGCGAGCAGGGCCGCGGCGACCTGCGCCTGCCCGCCCTGAGTGGCCAGGTGCAGCGGGGTGATGCCGCCAAGCCGGGTGGTCGCGCGCACGTTGGCGCCGGCCGCGAGCAGCATCTGGGCCATGGCGGCGTCGCCGTTGGTGGCGGCCCAGTGGAGTGCGGTCATGCCGTCGCCCTGCGCGGCGTTGACGTCGGCGCCAGCCTTGAGGAGGGCTTTGACGGCGGCGGCGTCGCCGGATTTGGCTGCGTCGGCGACAGTGGTGTTGGCGGCGACCGTCACCGTCAGCATCACCGCAGCCGTCGCTGCAGCGGCGGCTAAAGCCGCTGCTCTCCGAACGAAGGCGACGCTCATGACGTCACCGCGTTCAGGTCGAGGGCGGCGGTGCTGTCGCCGAACTGCTTGACGTCCACCCCAATGGCCTGCAGCGCGGTGAGCATGGCGTTGGCCATCGGCGTGCCGTCCTCGGCGCGGATGTGGCGATTGCCCGTCAGCGCGCCGCCGGCGTGGCCGGCGAAGAACAGCGGGCAGCGCTTGTGGTTGTGCAGGTTCGAGTTGCCCATCGCCGAGCCGTAGATGATGAGCGAGTTGTCGAGGGCGTTACCGTCCTGGTCGGGAATGGCCTTCAGCTTGGCGAGCAGGTACGGCACCAGTCCGACGTGATAGGCGTTGATCTTCTGGAAATCGGCAATGCGCTCGTCGCGATCGAGGTGGTGCGAACCGGTGTGGAACGCGGCGGTCGAGCCACTGCCCGGGAACACGCGGTTCGAGACGTCGCGGCTGAACTTGAACGAGAAGATGCGGGTGGTGTCGGCGGCGAAGGCCACCGCCTGCAAGTCGAACATCAGCTTGACGTGCTCTTCGAACGAGTCGGGGACGCCGACGGGAGCGCCGGGCAGCTCGCGCGGCTCGCCGGTCTGGTTCGACGCCTCCACCTTCTGGATGCGCCGCTCGATCTCGCGCACATCCTCCAGGTAGTCGGACAACCGCGCGCGATCGCCGGGACCGAGCCGCTTGCTCAGGTCGGCGACCGATTCAGAGACCCAATCCAGAATGCTCTGATCGTCTTTGCGCCGGGCGCGGCGTGCCTCCGGTGTGGCGCCGACGCCGAACAGCTGATCGAACACTGCCCGCGGGTCGCGAATCATCGGCAGCGGATCGGTCGGCGAGGCCCAGCTGATGGTGTCGGTGTAGACACATGAGTAGTTGTAGGAGCAGCCGCCGGCCTGGTCCACGTTCTCGATGCACAACTGCATCGACGGAATCGGCGTCGCCTGGCCGCTGGTCTGGGCGTAAATCTGGTCGAACGAAGTACCCGCAAACACGTCGGAGCCCTGCGTTTGCTTCGGCTTCGCCTGCGTCAGGAACACGGCCGCGGTGCGGAAGTGGTCGGCGCCAATCTCGGGCGCGGCGAACGCCTCGGCGTTGCGCGCGTCGGTGTTACTGACAATGGTCAGGTAGTCCCGGTACGGCTCGAGCGACTTCATGGCCGTCGGGCTCAGGTCAAAGGCGCTCCCCACCTGCGCCGGCGCCCACAGGTTCTGCTTGATGCCATAGGTGGTGCTGCCGGCGGCGCCGTGCACCATCTCCATGGCGATCAGGCGGACAGGACGCCTGGCCGCCTGCGCGAACAGCCTGCCGGCCGGGGTCATCGCGTCCAGGAACGGCAGCGCGACAGTGACGCCTATCCCCTTGAGGACGGCGCGGCGAGAGAGATGTTGACGAGTAATGAACATGGACTAATCCTGCGGGCCCGACGCCGGGGCCATCGTCGTGGTGGCAGTTTCGGTGGCCGGCGTGCGCGCCATCTGGAACGCGCTCGACTGGATCACGCCGTTGATGAACGCGCTCATCTTGTAGTCCTGGGCCTCGGCCGCGCGGATGATCTTGCGCACGGCCGGCATGTCGGCCGGTTCGACGCGGCGGCCAAGGGCGTAGGTCATGAGGCTGCGCGTGAAGCTCAGCAGCACCGCGTCCTGGTGACGCAGCAGGGCGGCGCGAAGGCCGGCGGGCCCGTTGATCGAGGTGCCGTCGTACAGCACACCCGACGGATCCACGGCGGTGCCGCCATCCTTCACCCGCCACTTGCCGGTCGCATCGAACGGCTCGAGCGCCAGGCCCAGCGGATCGATCACCTTGTGGCACGAGGTGCAGGCCGGGTTGCTGCGGTGCTGCTCCATCCGTTCGCGGACCGAGAGCACGCGGCCGGTCTCGGCCGTGCCCTTGGTCTCTTCGAGGGCCGGCACGTTGGGGGGCGGGGGCGGGGGCGGCGAGCCAAGCAGCACCTCCATCACCCACTTGCCGCGCATCACCGGCGAGGTGCGGTCGGCAATCGAGGTGAGTGTCAGCACGCTGCCGTGACCCAGGATGCCGCGACGCTCGTCGGGCACCGTCACGCGACGAAACGCCGGACCGGTCACGTTCGGAATGCCGTAGTGACGCGCGACGCGCTCGTTGACGAAGGTGTAGTCGGCCGTCAGCAACTCCAGCACGCTGCGGTCCTCGCGGACCAGGCTGTCGAAGAAGAGCTCGGTCTCGTTCTTGAGCGCCAGCGAGAGCGTCTGATCGGAATACGGGTAGAGGATCGGATCAGGAATGACGCGTTCGAGATCCTGCAGGCGCAGCCACTGCGACGCGAACCGCGTCGCCAGCGCGTCTGCCCGCGGCGACGCCAGCATCCGCTTGGTCTGCCTGGTCATGCCAGCGGGCAGGCTCAGTCCGCCACGGCCGGCGACCCTCAACAACTCGGCGTCTGGCCCGGTGCCCCACAGGAAAAACGACAAGCGTGACGCGAGCTCGTAATCGGCGAGACGGTAACTGGCCGCGGTCGTCAGCCGGGCCGGCTGCGCTTCCACGCGCAGCAGGAACTGCGGGCTGGCGAGGATCGCCTCGAGCGCCTTGGTTACGCCGAACTCGAAGTTCTTGTCCTTGCGGCCGCGGGCGTAGAACGACATCAGCCGCGCCAGGTCTTTCTCGGCCACTGGCCTGCGGAACGCCTGCGTCGAGAGGTTGCGCACGATCTCGGTCGCGCACACCTCCTCGTCGGCAGCCGACGCGGGCCGGCACGTGAACACCGCTCGGCGGCTCGGTGTCTCGGACACGCCCGTCACCGTGTGGGGCCCGACGATGCTGAGGCTGCGGAGGTGAGGGAGTGTGGTGATGCCGAAGGCGATGCCGATTTCGGTGTCGGCCATCGTGTGATCGATCGGCGCGATCAGGTCGTTGATCAGGCCTTCGTGGCGCTGGATGAACGCGGCGCTGACGCGCCGGGGACCGGCCTTGACGCTGATCGGCGCGCTCTTGATGGTGAGCCCGGTCTTCTCTTCGCTCATCCGCGGGTTGATGTCGAAGATCGCAGCGCGGGCGCCATCGACCGACACCTCAATCTGCTCGCCGGGCGCGGTGTTGCCGAACAGGAACCCCAGCGGCTCGGCGAAGAAGTCCATGCTGAACACGTACTCGCCGTCGGCCGGGAAGATGTGCTCCACCGAGATGCCGCCGCGGGTGCCGGGCGGCGCGCCCTCGACGCGATCCATTTGCGATGCGGTTTTGGGCAGCTTGAACGTGGCCTGCGTCGCGGTGCTTTCCGGATCGCCAATCGCGAGCATGGCAATACGGCTCGCCGCGCGCAGGTAGCCTTCCATCAACGTCGGCGAGAACGTCTGCACATCGGCCACGTTGTCGAACCCGTCGCTGATCGTGTCGGCCGGCAGGAACGCGGTGACGTCGACGTCGAGCCCAAGCAGGAACTTGATCGCGCGCGCATACTCGGCGCGGTTCAGCCGCTGAAATGGCCGCCAGCCCGGATTCGGATCCGCGGCTGCGAGCGCGTCCATGCGTGACTCGAGCGCGCTGACGAACTGCGTCATCACTGTCGGCGCCGGACGCTTCGCCCCGGCCGGCGGCATCATCCCGGCGCGCAGCTTGTGGATCATCTTCTCGGTGACGTCACGCTGCGACGCCGCCTGCTTCGTATCCCAACCCGCCAACGACAAGCCGCCGGCCTTGCCGCGCTCGCTGTGGCAGGTGGCGCAGTACTGCGACACGAATTCAGCCTGCGCGACGGGGCCGATGGCCTGGCCGTGGGACGCGACCGGCGCGATGGCCGGCTTCGGAGGAGCCTGTCCCCCGGCCGAAAGGGGCCATGCCACAAGGCAAACGAGTACCGGGACCGTAAGTAGACGCGTCACTGCGCAGAAGTATAGGCCACCGGCGGTGCCGGCTGACAGCCGATCAGGAGGCCGTGGCACCGGCTGATTCCTGGCGTCCGGCCTCCTGAACTGCTGTCGCTTCTATGGCTTGCGGCGGGGTTTGTAAACGTGCGTCGCCTGGCCGAAGAACATCTCGGCCGCTTCCATTACCGTCTCCGACAGCGTCGGGTGCGCATGGATGGTGAGCTTCACGTCGGATGCGGTCGCGCCCATTTCGATCGCCAGCACGCCTTCGGCGATTAGCTCGCCCGCACCGGAGCCGACGATACCGACGCCGAGGATGCGTTCGGTCTCGGGCTCGATCAGCAGCTTGGTCATGCCGTCCACGCGGTCGATCGCGATCGCGCGGCCTGACGCCGGCCATGGGAACTTGGCGACGTCGACCTTGATGCCCTGCTTCTCGGCATCGGCTTCGGTGAGACCCGCCCACGCGATTTCCGGATCGGTGAACACCACGGCGGGAATCGCCGCCGGCTCGAATACGGCCTTGTGGCCCTCGATGGCCTCCACTGCGACCCGCGCCTCGTGCGAGGCCTTGTGCGCCAGCATCGGCTCGCCCGCCACGTCGCCAATGGCGAAGATCGTCGGTTCCGCGGTGCGGCGCTGGCCGTCGGTTTCGATGAAGCCCCTGGCGTCAACCTTGACCGCGGTCTTGTCGAGGCCAGCGATGGTCGCGTTGGGACGCCGGCCGATCGCGAACAACACGTAGTCGTAAGTGGCTTCCTTCGGCGCGCCCTCGCCCTCGAAGGACACCGTAATCGCGTCCTTCGCGGCCTTGAGCGACGTGACCTTGGTCGACAGCATCACCTTGTCGTAGATCTTCTCGACGCGCTGCGCCAGGATCTTCACCAGGTCGCGGTCGGCGCCGGGCAGCAGGCCCGCGGTCATCTCCACCACCGACACCTTGGTGCCGAGCGCGGCGTAGACCGAGCCCAGCTCCAGGCCGATGTAGCCGCCACCGACGACCAGCATGGTCTTTGGGATTTCCGGCAGGTCGAGCGCGGTGGTCGAATCGAGCACGCGCGGCGAGTCGATCGACAGCGACGGAATCTTCGTCGGCGTCGAACCGGTCGCCACGATCATGTAGTCGACGCTGACGGTCTCTTCCCCGCCATCCGCCTTCTTCACGCTGATGGTCCTGGGATCGACGATCGACGCCCAGCCCTGGATGTAGTTGACCTTGCGGAACTTCGCCACCTGGCCGGTGCCGCTCGTCAGCTTTTCGACCACGCGGTTCTTGTAGTCGCGGACCTTGTGGATGTCGATCTTCGGCGCCGCAAACTCGATGCCCCAGTCCTTGGCGTGCTTCGCTTCGTCCAGCACCTTCGCGACGTGCAGCAACGCCTTCGACGGAATGCAGCCGCGGTACAGGCACACGCCGCCAGGATTCTTCTCGTTATCGATCAGGGTGACCTTCAGGCCGAGGTCAGCGGCATAGAACGCAGCCGCGTATCCACCGGGGCCGGCCCCGATTACTGCAACGTGGTGAGCCACGATTAACCTCTGAGCGCCAGCGTGAAGGGATTCTCGAGCGCCTCGACGACCCAGCGCAGGAAGCGGATCGCATCCGCGCCGTCAATCAGCCGGTGATCGTAGCTGAGCGACAACGGCAGCATCTGCCGCGGCTCGAACGACGTGCCGTTCCACACCGGCTCGTAGGTGCCGCGCGAAATGCCGAGAATCGCGACCTCGGGCCAGTTGACGATCGGCGTGAACGAGGTGCCGCCAATGCCGCCCAGGTTCGAGATCGACATCGACCCGCCCGACATCTCGTCGAGCGTCAGCTTGCGCGCCTTGGCCTTCTCGGCCAGGACGTTGATCTCGACCGACAACTGGATCAGGTTCTTCTGATCGGCGTTGCGGATCACCGGCACGAGCAGGCCGTTGTCGGTATCCACGGCAATGCCGACGTGGATGTACTTCTTGTAGACGATCGCCTCGCCCGCCGCGTCCACCGACGCGTTGAACTGGGGGAACGCCTTGAGCGCGGTGGCGATCACCTTGGCGGCCACGGCGGTCACGGTCAGGTTGCCGCCGGCCTTCTCGGCCTCGCCGCGATACTTCTTGCGCATCGCCTCGAGGTTGGTGATGTCGGCCTTGTCGAACTGGGTGACATGCGGGATGGTGTTCCACGCATTGCCCAGGTGCTCGGCCGTCTTGCGGCGAATACCCGACATGGCCTTGCGCTCGACCTCGCCCCACTTCGAGAAATCCGGAAGCACGGGACCGCTGCCGGCCGGACGCGAGGCCGCGGCCGCCTGGCCGCCGCTGCCGAAACTGTTCATCACCCGCTTCGCGAATTCCTTCACGTCATCCTGCGTGATGCGTCCGCCGGGGCCGGTGCCGGTCACCTGGCTGACGTCCACGCCAATTTCGCGCGCGAGCCGCCGAACCGAGGGAGCCGCCGGAGCGGCCGTGACGACCGACGCCGCGGCCGGTGCTGGGGCCGCTGCCGGGCGCCCCGCCGCGATATCAACGACCTTCGGCCGATCGGCAGCTGCCGGAGCCTCGGGTGCCCTCGGGGCCTCAGGTGCCTTGGCGGCCTCAGGTGCGTCCGCCGCAGGGGCCGCCTCGGCCTTCGCTGCCGCCGGTGCCGGGGCTGCCGGCGCGCCAGCCCCGTTCTCCATCACGAGCACCACCTGGCCGGGCTTCAGCTTGTCGCCGGCCTTGGCCTTTACTTCCTTGACCGTGCCGGCCAC
>JBEGVQ010000136.1:0-3750 GCA_041178345.1 Acidobacteriota bacterium
TTTCACGCAAGCGTGATTGCAGCCCGTCAAAACAAACTTTTACGGTGACAGACGCCGGACCAGGAACTCCATGCGCAGCCGGCTGCCGAACGAGGTTTCGGCCGCGCCGTGGCCGGCGCCGGCGATGGGCATGAAGTCGAAGGACTTGCCGGCCTTCTGCAGGGCGGCGACGACCTGCAGGGTGCTGGCGGGATCGACGTTGGTGTCGAGCTCGCCGACGATCAGCAGCAGTTTGCCCTGCAGCTTCCCGGCGTGGTCAACGTTGGACGAGGCGGAGTACTGCGGGCCGATGGGCCATCCCATCCACTGCTCGTTCCACCAGATCTTGTCCATGCGGTTGTCGTGGCAGCCGGCATACGACACCGCCGCCTTGTAGAACGCGGGATGAAAGAGCAGCGCGCCCATCGAGTTCTGGCCGACGGCCGAACCGCCGTAGATGCCGACGCGCGAGCTGTCGTACCAGGAATGCTTCGCCGCCAATGCCTGGTGCCACCGGATGCGATCGGGGAAGCCCGCGTCCTTGAGGTTCTGCCACGCCACGTCGTGAAACGCCTTCGAGCGGTTCGACGTGCCCATGCCGTCCATCTGCACCACGATGAAGCCGAGCTCGGCCTGCGCCTGCATGCCGCTCGTGACCGAAAACGACTTGGGCGTGTGCGTGCCGTGCGGACCGGCGTAGATGTACTCGATCACCGGATACTTCCGCGCCGGATCGAACGCCTTCGGCTTCCACACGAGGCCCCAGATGTCGGTGACGCCGTCGCGGCCCTTGGCGACAAACACTTCCGGTGCGCGCCAGCCGGCCCTGGTGAGCGCGGCGATGTCGCCCTTTTCAATTTCCGCGATGAGCGTGCCGTCCGCGCGCTTCAGTTCGGTCACGCTCGGCAGGTCCACTCGCGAATAGTGGTCGACGTACATCGTCATATCCGACGAGAACTCGACCGTGTGGTTGGCGTCCACCGAGGTGAGCGGGGTGAGGCCCGTGCCATCCAGGTTGATGCGGTAGTAGTGCTGGAAGTACGGGTCCTGGCCGGCCGACATGCCGCCGGCGCTGAACCAGAGCTGGCGTGTCTCTTCGTCGACCTTCAGCACGTGCCGCACCGGCCACGCGCCCTTCGTGATCTGCGTCTGCACCGCGCCGGTGGCGCCGTCGATGAGGTAGAGGTGGTTCCAGCCGTCGCGCTCCGACATCCACACCACTTCCTTGCCGTCGGCCAGGTCGTAGCGATAGCGCTTGCCGGCCTGCAGGGTCGCGGCCGACCGGTTGTAGTAGAAGAAGGTCTTTGGCTCCTCGCTGATCACCGCGCGGGCCGCGCCGGTCTGGGCATCCACTTCGATCACCCGGTAGACCTGGTGGCCGCGCTGGTTGTACTCGAAGGTGAAGCCGCGGCTGTCTTTCCGCCAGACGACGTCCGACAAGTCGAACGGGTTGGGGAACAGGCGGGAGTCCACGGTGATCTGCTGCTGGCTGCGCACGTCGAACAGCACCGGCTGCTCGAGGTCGAGCTGGTCGCCAGGCTTGGCGTACTGGATGGCAAAATGCTCCGGCTGCAGCTGATCCTCGGGCGACGAGGCGACGTAGTGGACCAGGCGCCGGTAGCCGGGCCGCACGCGAACCGCGGCGAGCTTGCTCGAATCGGGCGCCCACACGATGGAGGCCGCGTCGTAGTAGTTGCCCTCGGAGCCATCGGTGCTGAGCGCGGTCCTCTTGTCGCCACCGAAGGGGCGAATCGCCACGTTGTAGTTGTCGATGAACGCCATCCACTTGCCGTCGGGTGACAGGCGCGGCCGCGCGGTGGCCGGCGAGAGGTCACCCCGCACCGGCCCCGTAATGCCGCGGCGGATCTCGCCGGGCGGCGGCAGCTCGGGCGTGCGGCACGAGTAGTCGGCGAGCTGGCACGTCCAACGTGCCCCGTCGATCGTCAACTCGATTGCGCTCAGCGCGTCGTTGAAGGTGAAGGCCTGGAACGGCAGGCGCCAGGCGGTGTAGATGCGGTTGCCAGCCTTCGACAGCGACTCGGCCAGCCGGGCGTGGTCAAACGAGGGCTGCTTCTGGCGCGTGTCGGCGTCAACGGTAAGGAACTCGAACCCTTCCGGGCGCGAGCGGCGATAGTAGAAGCGATGCGTGGCGCCGATCCAGGCGGGGGCGTCGGGAATATTGATGGCGAGGGCTTCGTACTGTTCTCGCAATCCCTGCGCGCGCTGGTAATCGGCAGGCGCAATCTGCCCATCGGCCAGCGAGGGCACGAGCGCCAGCACGCTGGCGAGGAGTCCTGCGAATCGTGGTGAAATCATCGTGACCGTCCTGTTACGGGACATCTTAATGGAAATGCGATACTCGGCTTGGTCATGAAACGACTGGTCCTGCTCGTCGCCGCGCTGGTTAGCGCGTTCACAGTGAGAGTGACGGCTCAGGGGGCAACGCCGTCGCTCGAGGCGGCGGCGAAGTCGGCAGGGTCGTTGCCGCGCCTGCGCAGCCTGCTGGTCAGCCATCGCGGCGAGTTGGTGCTCGAGCGCTACTACGGCGGCGCGCGTGCCACGCAGACCGCCAACATCAAGTCCGCGTCCAAGAGCGTGATCGCCGCGCTCGTCGGCATTGCCGTGTCGCGGGGACAGATCAAGGGGATCGACCAGCCGATTGCCGACTTCTTTCCCGAGCTCGCGAAGGACCCCGAGAAGCGCAAGCGCGAGATCACGATCGAGGATCTGCTGACCATGCGGTCGGGGCTCGAATCGACCAGCGGCCGCGGCTACGGCGCGTGGGTGCAGAGCCCGAACTGGGTGCGCTACGCGCTCACTCGACAGCTGATCGACGAGCCCGGCACGCGCGTCGAGTACAGCACGGGGACCTCGCACCTGTTGTCGGCCATCCTCACCAAGGCCACGAAGACCAGCACGTGGCAGTTCGCGCAGGAATCGCTCGCCAGGCCGCTGGGCTTCACGCTGCCGCGCTGGACCCAGGATCCGCAGGGCATTTACTTCGGCGGCAACGAGATGTCGATGACGCCGCGGCAGATGGTGCGGTTCGGCGAGCTATACCTCAACGACGGCCGTGCCGGCGCCACCCAGGTATTGCCGAAGAGCTGGATTGACCAGACCCGCGTGCCGCGCGGCAAGTCGCGGTGGGGGAGCGATCGGGAGTACGGCTACGGCTTCTGGATCCGCGACCTGGCCGGCTACGACAGTTACTACGCCTGGGGCTACGGCGGCCAGTTCGTCTTCATCGTCCCCGACCTGCAGCTGGTGGTAGTCACGACGTCGCGGCCGGATGTGAGCCGCGATCGGCGCGACCACCTCGGCGCCATCTACGATCTGGTCGAACAGGCTGTAATTCCCGCCATCGCTCCGAATTCGTCCGGCTGAGCTGGCGGGAAGCTGCCGTGTAGTTTGATTGGTAAGGTAGCGGACATTTATGGGAACATGATTACCAATGGCCCCGAAACGTCCGGTCCCGAAACGTCCGGTCGCTCGCGCCCTGCCGGAGTTTGACGTCCACACGTTCCTGGCGTCGGCCAACGTGCCGCAGCGGGTCGTGCGCTACGCGAGCGGGGCGTCGGTATTTGCGCAGGGCAGCGTCGCCAACAACGTCTTCTACATCCAGGACGGCGGCGTGAAGCTGTCGGTGTTGTCCACGACCGGCAAGTAAGCCGTGGTGGCCATGCTCGGGCCCGGCGACTTCTTCGGCGAGGGCTGCCTGCCAGCCAGCCGGTGCGCATGGGATCGGCCACCGCCATGGCCGCCACCGTTGTG
>JBEGVQ010000137.1:0-11296 GCA_041178345.1 Acidobacteriota bacterium
CCAGGTGCGCGACATATTGTCGCGCGCCGATCACGGCCCACGTTGACGCGAGCAACAGCACTCCAATCGCGCCCCAGCCAATGGCGAAACTGGCGGCGATCGTCAAGCCTCCCGCGACCACCAGGTTCGGCTTCATGGCCCGGCGGAACGCGCGCGGATGGACCGGGTGCCACTCGAGCGCCGACAGGTCGGCACCGGGCACCACCTGCTGAATCAGGCCGGGCAGCGCCTCGACGCGGATCAGCGGCGCCAGCCACTCGCGGCCGCCGGCCGACGATGATCCCTGGCCGGAGCCGCCAGCGGTCTCGACCCGCACCGTCGCCCGCTCCAGCCACCGGTGCAAGGGTCCCGCCGACACGATCAAGGTCTGCACCCTCCTGATCGGCACCGTCGTCGTTACCCGCGTAAAAAGTCCGTAGTGCGTTCGCAGGTCTTCGCCGAGGCGCGTCAGGCGGAAGTCGTAAAGGCGCACGAACGCCCAGGCCATGGACACGACGCGGATCGCGATCAGGAAAATGCCGAACGCGGCGATCGCCAGTCCGAGGTTGGCGATCGGCAGCAGGCCGCCCTCGACGATGCCTCGCAGGAGCGACCGGAAGAAGCCGCGGCCGACCGCCTCGCTGCCGCCAAGCATCCCGCCCATGATGAGGTCGCCGAGGCCGGTCTGCCAGACGACGCCGGCGGCCGCGCCGACGAGGACCATCCCCTTGTTCTCGAGGAAGCCGCACAGCAGGAGTTCGCGCAGCGGCAAGTGCACGAGCGTGTCGCCTTGGGGCTGCTCAGGCAACCCCACAGGGTTGCCGCCACCTACAGGGGAGGCGCCACCGTCTTGCGACCGGGCGGTGAAGACGCGCTCGCGCATTTCGTCGAAGGCCGCGCGCGGCAGCACGCTCAGCCGCGCCTCTTCCTCCTTGCCGCCGCCGGTTTCGACGCGCACTTCGACCACGTCGCAGAAGCGATGGAACACGTTCTGCACGGCATCCACGTTCTGGATTCGCGCGAACGGAATGTGGCGCACGTTGCGGAACACCAGGCCGGTGCGAATCACCAGCTCACGCTCGTCATAGTGGAGGCGGAACGACAGGTAGCGGGCCACGCTGAAGATCATGGCGGGGACGAACATGACGAGCAGCCACGCTTCCCATCCGGCCGGCACGCCGCGGAACGTGCCGCCGTCACCGCCGGTTGATCGCGCCGCGCCGACGATCACCAGCACGGCGGGAATCGCGAACCGCTTGATGTGACCGGCCAGATCGAACAGCAGGGTCGCCGGGTGCAGGCGCTGTTCAGACGGCATCGCCCGCTCCCGACGGCAGCAGGTGCGCGCGGACGCGCAACGCGCGTTCGTGCGCGAGCCCCGCGAGCTGGACCTTCGCGTGATCGGTGCCGGCCGTGTAGATCACCAGCGTGCCGAGCCCATAGCGCCGATCGAGCGGGCCTTGCGCGACGTCGATGTGCTGCACGCGCGAGCGGGGCACGTTGATCACGACCCGCCAGTACACGCCCTGGCGGATCTCGATGCCCTGGCCGTCGACGCGGTACGAGGTATGCCGGCAGGCACGCACCGGCCAGCGATAGGCGAACACGCCGCCAAGCCCGGCGAGGACCAGCCACGCGAGCGGCAGCATCATTCGCAACCACCGCGGCAGATCGTCGCCGGCCAGCAGCGTGATGCCAAGCCCCACCAGCGAGGCCAGCAGCACCGCCGCCATGAACAGACCGCCGGAGATGCGCTGCACGGAAATGACGCGGGGATCGAGCTGGTGTTCCAGGCCGTCGGCACTGTCGTCGGATTCGCTCACAGCCTGATTCTACGGCCCCGGCGCCCCCCAACGGGTCGCCACGGGGGGAGCAACCTTCGTGATCGAACCCTCGTGATAGAGCTTTCGTGATGGAACCGCCGTGATCGAACCTCCGTGATTGCGAGGTAAGCGGCTGGCTCCCGGGCAGCGTATTGGCCTGCATGGACAAGTGGCTCGCCCCGTTTCGGCCCCATCTCTATTCGCTCCTCCGTTTACGGCCGGACTGCTCTTCTTCCTTCACGGCCTGCCCAAGCTGTTTGGCGGGTTCGGGCGCAGCGCGCCCGTGGAGCTGATGTCGCAAATGGGGCTGGCCGGCATTATCGAGGTCATCGGCGGCGCGATGATCGCGCTTGGCCTGTTCGCCAGCCCGGTGGCGTTTCTCGCCAGCGGCCAGATGGCCGTGGCGTACTTCCAGGCGCACGCGCCCAGGGGCCTGTGGCCGATCATGAATGGCGGCGAGCTCGCGGCGCTGTTCTGCTTCGTGTTCCTCTACATCGCGGCCATCGGTTCTGGCAAGTGGAGTATCGACAGCTTGCGCAAGTAGCGCCGCCGTCCGCCAGTTCCAGCGGTTGACATTACGGCAATTCGGGCCAGATACTGCCGGGACCATTGCCGCCCACGTTTCCCTGGAGCCATCCATGATCCTTCGCCGCGCGTCGGCCTTCTGTGCCGCCTGCCTTGTCCTGTTTGCGTTCGTCACCGCCGCCACCGCCCAGACCGACACCGGCGTCATTGTTGGCCGGGTGGTCGACGACAGCGGCGGGCTGCTGCCCGGCGTCACCGTGACCTGGACGCAGGAAGGCACGGGCCTGTCGGCCACGGCCGTGACCAACGACCGCGGGGAGTACCTCTTCCCGGGGCTGCGCGTCGGCACCTACACCGTCGCCGCCGAGTTGCAGGGGTTCCGGCGCGCCGTGCGACGGGAGGTGCGCGTCAACGTGCAGAGCCGCGCCCAGGTCGATTTGCAGCTGAGCGTCGGCGCGATGACCGAAGAAGTCGTGGTGATCGGCCGGGCCCAGCTGCTGCAGACCCAGTCGGCCGACATCGGCAGCGTGATCGACTCGCGGCAAGTGCAGGACCTGCCGCTGCTGGGGCGGCGCTACTCGGAGCTCGCGTTCCTGTCGCCGGGCGTGGTGGCGGCGCCGGCCGGCATCACCAGCCGCGGCGAAGACACGTTCTTCAACGCCAACGGCAACTACGCCACCTGGAACAATTACACCCTCGACGGCGCCGACAACAACTCGTTCTCCACCAATCTCCAGGAGCGCAGCCCGCAGGTCGTGCAGCCGCCGGTCGACGCGCTGTCGGAGTTCAAGGTGCAGACGCGCACCTATTCGGCCGAGTTCGGCAAGGCCGCCGGCGCCGTGATCAACGCCTCGATCAAGCAGGGCAGCAACCAGTACAGCGGCTCGCTGTTCGCCTTCCTGCGCGACGAGTCGTTGAACGCCAACACCTGGGACAACAACCGCGCCGGCCGCGCCAAGGGCCCGTTCAACCAGTTGATTGCCGGCGGCACCTTTGGCGGCCCGTTGGTGAAGGGCAAGACCTTCTTCTTCGGCGACTACCAGTCGTCGCGCACCGAACGTGCCTTGTCGCAAACCGCCACCGTGCCCACCGCGCGGATGCGCACCGGTGACCTCAGCGAGCTGACCGGGGCGATGGTGGCCAGCAATCCGTTCGTGCCGGCCGGGTGCGTTGATGCCGTCAACAAGATCATCAACCGCTCGTGCTTCGACCCGGTGGCGGCCCAGCTGATCAACCTCTATCCGGCACCGAACGTCCCGGGCGCGGGGTTTTTCAACAACAACTTCATCTCGAACGGCATCCTCAACAACGACGTCAACCAGTTCGACATCCGGCTCGATCACAACCTGGCGGCCGGCGATCGCCTGTTTGCGCGCTACAGCTTCCAGAACACCAACCGCGTCGAGCCGCCGCTGCTGGACGACCCGGTGGCGTCGGGCGATTTCGCCAGCAACATCCTGAACCGCGGCCAAAGCGCCGTCGCCGGCTGGTCCCGGGTGTTCGGCGCGAACCTGTTCAACGAGTTGCGCGCCTCGTATAACACGGTGCGCTCCGACGTCGTGCATCCGGCGTTCGGCATCGACGCCAACAGCAGGTACGGCATCAAGGGGGTGCCGAAGGACGAGCGCTTTTATGGCGGCCTGCCGCACATGCCGATTGCGCGCTTTGCCCGGCTGGGCGGCCCGTTCTTCCGGCCGCAGTTCCAGGATTCGCAGGTGTTCCAGCTGGCCGAGAACCTGACCTGGCAGCGCGGCAGCCATGCCCTGAAGTTCGGCGTCGAGTTCCGCCGCGACCAGTTGAACTACATCGACCTGCGGTCGTTGAACGGCGAGCTGGGCTTCAACGACGGCCGCTATACCGGGTTTGGCCTCGGTGACTTCCTGCTGGGCCTGTCGAGCACGCAGCGGCTGACGCTGTTCCACGAGCCGGATCTCTACGCTACCGGCTGGCAGTTCTACGCCCAGGACAGCTGGCGCGCGCGTCCCAACCTCACCATCACGGCCGGCATCCGCTACGAGATGTTCACGCCGCTGCTGGACAAGAACAACCTGCTCACCAACATCGACCCGGCCACCGGCCGCACCTTCACGGCCAAGGACGGCAGCGTGTTCGATCGCGCGCTGATCTACCCGGATCGCGATGACTTCGCCCCGCGCGTGGGCGTGTCGTGGAGCGTGTCGCCCCGCCTGGTGGTGCGCGGCGGCTTTGGCATCTTCTACCAGCAGACCGATCGCTACGGCAGCGAGAGCCAATTGGGCCTCAACCTGCCGCAACTGGTCGATGCCTCGATCACGGCGAACTCCGCGGCCGATGCGCCGGCCTTTACCTTTGCCCAGGGCTTCACGCCGCTGACGCCGCAGACCGTCAACCCCGCGATCGTGCAGTGGCGCATCCAGGACCCCAACCAGGACACGCCGGTGGTCCAGCAGTTCAGCTTCGGTCCCGAGTTCCAGTTCGCCGACAACATGGTCGGGGCGATTGAATACGTCGGCAACCGGACGCGTAACGGCCGCCGCTTGCGCAACCTCAACGAAGGCCAGATCGTCGGCACCACGGTGGTGTTTCCCTACGCGCAGTACGGCTACGGCAGCGCCTACCTCGAGCAGATCGTCACCAACGGCCGCGCCGACTACGACGCGCTGCAGGCGCGCATGCAGCGCCGCATGAGCGGCGGCTTCTCCTACACGGTGGCCTACACCTGGAGCAAGGCGCTCGGCGACTTCCTCGATCACCTGAGCGCGGGCGGCGGCGCTGTCGGCAACGCGCCCGGCTCGACCTACGCCATGGAGAAAGACTACGGCCTGCTGGCGTTCGACGTCCCGCACCGCCTCGTCACCAGCTTCATCTACGAGCTGCCCTTCGGGGCGGGCCGCCGCTTTGCCACCGCCGGCCCGGCCGGCGCCATCTTCGGCGGCTGGTCGGTCAACGGCATTCTGACGCTGAGCGCGGGCCGGCCGCTGACGGTTACCACCACCGACCAGGCCGGCACCGGGCCCGGCCGCATCGCCCGCGCCAACTGCGTCGGCGAGGCCGTGCCCGATGGCTTCGACCAGACGCTCAATTCGTGGATGGATCCCAAGGCGTTTGCTCCCACCACCACGCGCACCTATGGCAACTGCGCGAACAACACGGTGCGCGGACCGGGATCGAAGTCGATGAACCTGTCGCTCTTCCGCTCGATCAAGCTCGGCGGCGAGAAGCGCGCCGAGTTCCGGCTCGAGACTTTCAATCTCTTCAACTGGGTGAACTACGGGTTCCCGGCCGCGAACATCTCGAACCTGGGGACGTTCGGCCGCATCACCAGCTCGGTCGGCGACCAGCGCGAATTGCAGCTGGCGCTGAAGTTCTACTTCTAGGCTCGGGGTTCACCATGCGCGTGTGGCTATCGTCGGCACTGTTGGTTCTGTTGCTTCTCGCGGCCCCGGCCACCCAGTCGGTGCCGCGCGCCGACGGCGCGTCGGAAGCCTGGCAGAAGCTGCTGAAGCTGCGGACCACCGCCAGTGTGCTGCACGTGACCGCCCACCCGGACGACGAGCACGGCGGGGTGCTGGCGAAGCTGAGCCGCGGCGACGGCGCGCGCATGGCGCTGCTCACGCTCAACCGCGGCGAGTCGGGCGACAACGCCATTGGGCCGCAGCTGTTCGACGCGCTGGGCCTGATCCGGACCGACGAACTGCTCGCCTCCAACCGTCATTACGGGGTCGACGAGCAGTACTTCACCACCGTGGTTGATTACGGCTTCTCCAAGCGGCTCGAAGAGGCGCTCGACAAGTGGGGCCGCGAGACCGTGCTGCGCGACGTCGTCCGCGTGATCCGCATGACCCGGCCCACCATCGTGCTGTCGCGCTTCCAGGGCAACGAGCGCGACGGCCACGGCAACCACCAGACCGCCGGCCTGATGGCCGTGGAGGGCGTTCGCGCCGCGGCGGATCCGAATCGCTACCCGGAGCAGGTGGCCGAGGGCCTGCGCCCCTGGCAGGCGAAGAAGGTCTACCTTGGCGGCGTGCGCGAGAATGAGGACTGGACCGTCCGCATCGACAGCGGCGAGTACAGCCCGCGACTGGGCGACAGCTACGACAACGTCGCCCGCTACGGGCTGAGCTTTCAGCGCTCGCAAACCAGTGGCCGCTTCGCGCCCGGGGCGGGTCCGAACTTCGGGTACTACCGGCGTGCCGCGGGTGCGGCGGGCGCGGCGGGTGCGAAAGAGACGAGCGTGTTTGACGGCGTGGCAGTGTCGATCGAGGCCGCGATCGGAGCTGCGGGCCGGCGGCTCGATGAGATTGTCGCCAGGGCGATGGGCGATTTCCGGATGCAGGATCCCTCGGCCATCGTGCCGGGCCTCGTCGAGGGCCTGAAGCTCACGCGCGAGCTTGCCGCCGCCGCCACCGACGCCGAGGCGCGGTTCCTGCTGGCGATCAAGGAGCGGCAATTCCAGGACGCCATCAACTCGGCGCTCGGTATGGAACTGAGCGCGGTGGCGCAGCCGGCCGGCCTGCCCGAGCCCACCGGGCCGGGGGCCGCGTTCGCACCGCCTGCGACCATGGCCGCGCCGGTGCCCGGGCAGGTGTTTGAAGTGCGGGCGCGTCTCGCCAATCGCGGTGGCATCACGGTGGCCATTCCGCCGGCGGCGAGCGCCGCGATTACGCTCGACAGCGATCCCGGCTGGCAGATTGCCGTCGGCCCCACCACCGGCGGACCCAATCTCGAGCGGCATCAGCAGGCGACCGCGCGCATGACGGTGACGCTCGCCGACACCGTCGCGCCCAGCACCAAGCCGTATTTCTTCCGCAACGGGCTGCAGGAGAGCCGCTACACGTTGACCGACCCGGCGCAGTTCGGCCGTCCCGCGTCGCGGCCGCCGCTGCGCGCCGTCGGCCGCTACTTCATCAACGGCGTGCCGATTGAGATCGGCGACAGCGTCAAGCGCCGGGAAGCCAAGCTGCCGTATGGCGATGCCTTGCGCGAAGTGCGGAGCGTGCCTCGCCTTGCGGTGATGCTGACGCCCAATCACGCGGTCATTCCCGCGTCGGCCGCTGCCACGCGCGTGGAAGTCGAGGTGTCACTGCTGCATAACGCCGAAGCGGCGACCGCCGGCCAGGTGGCCCTGCGCCTGCCGGCCGGATGGACCTCCGCCCCGGCGTCGCGGCCGTTCTCGTTTGTGCGCGGCGGCGAGCGCGCGTCGTATCGGTTTGCCGTCACGGCCGTGATGCCCGCCACCAGCACCGAGGTCTTCACGATCGCGGCCGTGGCCACCGCGGCCGGCCGGGAGTACCGCGAGGGCTACGAGGTGATCGATCATCGCGACCTCGAGGTGCGCTACCTCTATCGCCCGGCGACCGCCGCCGTGCGCGCCGTCAACGTGACCACGGTCGCGGGCCTGAAGGTGGGGTACGTGATGGGGGTCGGCGACCAGGTGCCGCTCGGCCTGCAACAGCTCGGGGCGCAGGTCACCCTGCTCGGCGAACAGGACCTGGCCACCGGCAACCTGTCGGCCTACGACACCATCATGACCGGCACGCGCGCTTATGCCGTGCGCGACGACCTCAAGACCTACCACCAGCGACTGCTCGACTACGCCCGCGCCGGCGGCAACGTCGTGGTGCTCTACAACACCCAGGAGTTCGTGCCCAACCAGTGGGCGCCGTTTCCCGGCGAGCTGCCGCGCGGCGCCGAGGAGGTGTCCGAGGAGGACTCGCCGGTGACGATCCTGGCGCCCGCGCAGCAGTCGTTCACGTGGCCCAACCAGATCACCGTCGCCGACTTCGACGGCTGGGTCGAGCAGCGCGGCTCGAAGTTCTTCACCAAGTGGGATGCGGCGTACACGCCGATGATCTCGACCTTCGACAAGGGCCAGGCGCCGCAAAGCGGCGGCTGGTTGACGGCGAAGGTCGGGAAGGGGAACTGGACCTACTTTGCCTACGCCCTGCACCGCCAGCTGCCATACGGCGTGGCCGGCGCCTACCGGATCACGGCCAACCTACTGGCCTTGAGCAAGGCGCCCTGAGCGGAACACGAAATAGGCGAGCACGCCGGCGGCGAGGAAGGCGAACGAAAAGACGATGCCTGCCATCGGCCCGGTGAAGAAGATGAACAGCCACAGCGCGCCCGACAGCACCGCCGGCCACGGGTAAAGCCACATGGTGAACGGCTGCGGGATGTCCTTCCGGTAACGCCGCAGCAGGATCACCGCCGCGCACTGCCAGATGAACCGCAGCAATACCTGCACCTGGATCAGCCAGCTCACCAGCTGCCCGAGCGAGAAGAAGCAGAACGGGATCGAGACAATCGCGATCGTGACCAGCGAGACATCCGGAAAGCGCTTCGTGGCGTGCACGTGGGCGAAGGCCTTGAAGAAGTCGCCGTCGCGGGCGGCGGCATACGGCACGCGCGAGTAGCCGAGGACGGTGGCATACAGGGACGCGGCTGCCACGAACAGGATCAACCCGGTCATCACGATGCCGGCCACCCGGCCGGTGTCCGGATTGGAAAAGGTCCGCTCGATGAACACCGAGGCGACGGTCCGCGACTCCCGCACTTCCTGCCACGGGATCATGCCGAGAATGACGATGGTCATCAGCATGTAGAGCGCGGCCACCAGGAAGGTGCTGAGCACGATCGACCGCGGGATCGTTCGCGCCGGATCCTTGATCTCGCCGCCGATGTTGCACACCTGGTTGTAGCCGCCGTAGCTGTACATCGCGAGCACCGAGGCCGCGCCGAGGCTCGAGATGAGCGCGCGGTCGAAGGTGAACGCCTTGGCGGGGTAGGCGAAGGCCTGCGCCAGCGAGAAGTTGAAGAGCCCGGCGCTGATCACCCAGCCCACGGTGACGAGCACCACGGCCAGCATCACCACGCTCAGCTTGCCGATGTCTTCGATCTTGCGCCACAGCAGCGCCGTGCTCAGCACGCACACGGCCGCGGCACTCAGGTGGTGGGTGAGCGGCGGCAGATCCGTCCACACGAACTGCAGGTAGTCGGCAAAGCCCACGGCCCCGCCCGCCACCGAGAGCGGCGCCACCAGCACGGTTTGGAAGATGAACAGAAACGCCATGAGGCGGCCGAGTCCGAACGGCTGAAAGGCCTCGCGCAGGTAGAGATATCCGCCGCCGCTGCCCGGCAGGGCCGCGCCGAGTTGCGCGTAGACCAGGCCGTCGGCCACGGCCAGGACGCCGCCAGCGATCCACGCGTACATCACGTGCGGGCCATCGAGCGCCGCCACCATGAAAGGGATAGTGAGAAACGGCCCCACGCCTACCATGCTGATCACGTTGGTGGCGGTGGCCTGCAGCAGGCCCATGGCGCGGTGCAGCGCCGGGTCGCCCGGGGTGCCATGGCTGGCGGGGCGGCCCGCCGGGCCTTGCCGCGCTGGTCCGCCGCGCTCCTGCTGCGCCACCGCACCCGCCCTTCCCTCTGGCGTCAGAGGCGTGCTCATGCGGGCAGCAGCGCGTTGACGAGCTGCGCGGCCAGAGGCCGCGAGTGCACCAGCGGGTTGAGGGCGAGCGCGTCCACCAGGTCTTCACGGGCGCCGCTGAGGGCCGCGGTGACCGTGGCTCGCTCGTACTCCTTGACGCACGCGATGAGTGCGCGCGCGTGATGGGGTACGGCCGCCACCGGCCTGGCGTGGGGGCCCTCGGCATCCACCACACACGGCGTCTCGATGATGTCGTCATCCTCGAGAAACGGCAGGATGCCGCGATTGGGCACATCGAGCGGAATGACCGCGCCGGTGTTGCCGGCAATCGCCGAAATGGTCATGAGCGCGATCTTGTCGTAGCCGGACAGCTCGGCCCAGTCGGGCTTGAGACGCGGCATGGTGCTGCCGGATTCGAGCTGCATGTAGCTGGCGTCGCGCGCGGCGAGATACTGCTGATAGCGCAGCACGGGATCCACCGCGCCGCCGGCGAGATCCGTGAATAAACCATCGGTGAGCGCCGCTACCACCTGCCCGCGGCTGGTGCCGGCCTTCTGTAGGTGCCCGAGCGCCACGTCGGGATGGTAGTAGTAGTAGAGATACTCGGTGGGCAGCAGGCGCATCTGACGCAGGTGCTCGTGGTCGAAGACGGGCGTGCGGTAGGCGGCGTCGAGTCGCGCCGGGTCGTCCCACAGGCGGGCCATCTGCGGCTCGCCCCGGAAGTGCACCTCGCGCAGCCAGCCCAGATGGTTCAAGCCGAAGTAGTCGTAGTCACACGCGGCCGGCGGCAGTCCCAGCGCATGCGCGGCATCCTCGTAGGTTTCTGTCGGCGTATCGCAGATGCCGATGATGCGCGCATCCGAATGCTGATGCACCGCCTGTGACACCACGCTCACGGGATTACTGAAGTTCACGAACCACGCCTGGGGCGCGAGGCGCGAGGCCAGTTGGCCGTAGCGCACCATGGCCGGAATGGTGCGCACCGCCATGGCGAATCCGGCGGGGCCTACCGTTTCCTGACCGACCACGCCGTGCGCGATGGCCGTGGCTTCGTCTCGTGCGCGCTGCGCGATCCCGCCCACGCGGATGCTCGTGATCACGAAATCCGCGCCGTCGATGCTGGCTTCGGCTGATGGCTGGGCCGTGACCCGCACGCCGTGTGACATGCGCGCCGCCAGATCGGCCATCACCGCAAGGCGCGGCTGGTCGATGTCGTAGAGGTCGATGTGATCGACCGTGAGCGAGGAGCGGGCGAAGCCCCCTACGAGCAGGGGCACGCGCACGCCGGCGCCGCCGATGATAGCGAGCTTCACGAAGTCCTCCGAGGGAAACGGATGGGGCGAGCGCGGGTCGAGGCGGCCGCGGGCTTGGCGGTCGCGGGCCGAGCGGAGCGCGGGCTCAAGGGCCGCAGCAGCGCCGGCAGCTGTGCCGTAACGGGCAGGGCGTCGAGTCCGCCGGCCGCGCGCGTGGAGGCCGCGCCCACGGCGTTCCCCGTCGCGAGACAGCGGGCCGGCTGGCCGCCGCGCAGCCACGCGGCCAGGAATCCTGCGTTGAAGGC
>JBEGVQ010000138.1:0-3061 GCA_041178345.1 Acidobacteriota bacterium
GAGAACCCCGACACGAGGTCGTCACCGCGATCGGCGAGCCCGGCGCGTTCCAGGCTCGTGCGCGCCGCGGCCAGAGGGTCGGCCAGCCCGTACAGCTGCGCGAAGAACACCAGGTTCTCGCGCGCCGTGAGCTCGGGGTAGAGAAACAGATCGTGGCCCAGCATGCCAATGCGGCCGCGGACCTCGGCGCCACCCTGGGCCGCCGTGCGCTCGCCGTACAGGACCTGGCCGCGCGATGGGCTGATTAGCGTGGCCAGAATGTTCAGCAGCGTGGACTTGCCGGCGCCATTCGGCCCGAGCAGCCCGACGATGTCGCCGGCGGCACACGTAAAGTTGACTTGGGACAGCGCCTTGCGACGCCCGTAGTGCCGCGCGAGGTCTACGACGGCGAGCTGGTCAAAGTCGCTGCTCATGAGGGCCGAGATCGAGCGCCGCCATCACCTTCTCGAGGTCCGACGTTAACCGCTCCAGCCGCGCCTGGTCGGCCGTGGACAGCGCCTTCTGCCGCTTCTTGCGCTCGAGGGCCACGATGTCGTTCAGCAGCCGCTCGCGCCGCGTCTCGAGCCTGGCGTCTTCGGTCGCCCGCGCGGCGGCCGGCGACACCGCCATCCATACTCCCACCGCGAAGATCAGCACGGCGGCGGCCAGGGCGACATTGCGCGGCCACAAGCTGTGCGCCGGCATGCCCGACAGGTTCACGACCAGCGCATCGCCGGCGTTGAGGCGGCCGCCGGTCCCCATCAGGAAGACCTGGCCGTCGGAATTCATCTCGCGGACTTCGGTCAGTTGCGGCGAAGCCATCTGCATGGCGCCGACCTTCTCGGCCGCCACGAACAACTGGCCAAGGGCCACCGGTAGCTTCTGCTCGATGACGGTGGCCGCGCCGGCCTGCGGCAACGAGAACCCCACCTGCGCCAGTGTCTTGCCCGGCGCGAAAGGGCCGGTAATGGTCAACAGGTCGCCCCGCACGATGGCGGTGGGCGCCGACCCCTGCATGATCGACGCGCCAGACGCGCCGGTCGGCAACTCCATGAGGATCGGGCCGCCGATGTCAATCGGTGTCCGGGCGTTGTTGACCACCTCGAGCAGGTAGAACACCGTCAGCGTGTCGTCCTGGAACTCGAAGATGATGCGCGACTCGGGACCAAACTCGACGACGCCCGGCCGCGCCGGTTGCCTCGCGGCTGCCGTGGCGGCGGCCTTCTCCGCCTCGGCGGCCTTCTGGATCCCGGAAATCAACGCGACCCTAATGCCGCCCTTGGCGGGCACCGGGAATGCCTGCGACGTGAGCAATTCGCCGTCAACCGTCGTCGCGGCCTGGACGCTGGCGCCGACCGTGAGGCCCGTAAACGCCGCGCGGCCCTGGGCGTCGGTGATGGCCGTGCGCGAGTCGCTGCCAACCCGCAACGTCACCAGCTGGCCCTCGATGTTGTTGCCCATGCGTTCGCGAAGCACGCGAACGGTGACGCTGGCGTCCGGCACATCGCCGGCCGGCAACGGCAGGCCGGCCATCGCGCCGGCGTCGGGCGTCGCCTGTTGGGCGAACGCTGGCGTCCCGACCATCGCGAGTACCACGGCCAGCACCAGGAGGGCTGGGACTTCTCGACCGCCGTAGCCCCGGCGAAGGTGGTTAGTCCCGGCCGCGGAGCAGCGAGTCATAACTTCGCTCCGCAAGACTTGCAGAAGCGGGCGTCGGGATCGTTCGGCGTGCCGCACTGGGTGCAGCACGGCGCGTCGGCGTCCTGGCGATGGCTGAAGCCGTCGCCCCCCAAGCGATCGGCGCCCTCGTTCGCAGCCCCCAGTCGCGCGGCGACATCCCGCTCGATCTGCTCGCGGTAACTGCCGCTGGCGTCGAGCTGTTCCATCAAGCCGAGGGCGCGCTGGCGCAAGCGGCCGGCCATCTCGTCGAAGTCGGCCTGCGACATTTTGCGCATCGCGAAGTCGAACTCCAGTTCCTTGATCGACCGCAGCACGAGCACCTTCTCGCGTTCGAGCGCGACCCGCGTCCGGCCGCCGACCGTCACCGGCGCATCGACATCGGGCGACACCAGGGGCGACAGAGTCCGGTAGGCGCCGAGCCCGACGAAACTGACCGACACGACGGTCAGGCTGAGGATGATGATATTGGCGGGCGACTGGCCGGTCGCGACGATCACCGTCGCGGTGGCTGCCAGCATGCCGCCCAGCAGGAAGAATTGCCACGGCTGAAGAAACGGCTCCTCCGCTGGTGCAGACGAGCCCTCACGTGGAGACAAACCTTCGGGTTTGTCCTGCGAAAGAGACTTGGCCATCAATCGAGGTTGCGCAGCTCGTCGTTGAGGCGCGCCGCCATTCCGGGATCTTCGACGCCATCCGGCATGCCGGCCAACACCGCCTTCTGCGAAGACCACCGCAGGGCGAGGTAGGCCGCGGTGAGCAGGCCGCCCAGGCCGACCACCACCGGCATCAGCCAGACGACGCGTCCTGAACCGCTGTTGGGCGGCTCACTCAGGATGTGGTTGCCGCCGAACGTGTCGACGTAGAACTTGAGGATCTCGCTCTCGCTCTTGCCTTCCTTCAGCATCACGTCGATCTTCGAGCGCTCAACGGCGCAGTGGCCGCACGAGCACTGCCCCACGGGCAGTTTGGAACAGCCGCCGCACCAGCACGCCAGCTTGTGCGCCACTTCCCGCGCCTCGGGCGTGGTGATCTGTTCGAGCCGCGGGTCCTGTCCCGTCTCGACGTGTTGGGCCGTCACCCTCGCCGCCGGCAGCAGCAGGCTGATCAGCAGCAACGACGCGGTGACCGCGCCGGCCGGCATCTTCACCACGGCGAAGCTCATCGCCGTCTCGGGCAGCAGCGCAATGCCGGTGCCGATGGCCATGACGGCAAAGCCAAACCACACCCAGTTCACGAGCGGGTTGATGTGCACTTCGACGCTCGCCGTCTGCTCTTCGATCTCGAACGCCGGCATCACGACGTAGAGGTCTTCGGCAAACATGCGGCGGATGGCCACCTCGGTGGTCGGCTCCTCCTCGTGCTTGCGGAAGTACCACTTCGCCGGACGCATCGTCTCCAGCAC
>JBEGVQ010000139.1:0-55129 GCA_041178345.1 Acidobacteriota bacterium
GCGGACGATGCCGGTGTGTACGCGTGGGAGAGTGGCCCGGCGCTGGTGCAGACGGTGGATTTCTTCACGCCGATCGTGGACGACCCGTATCTCTACGGCCAGATCGCCGCCGCCAATTCGCTGAGCGACGTCTATGCGATGGGCGGCCGCCCGCTCACGGCCCTGGCGATCGCCGCGTTTCCGCAAGACGGGCTGCACACCGACGACATCGCGCAGATCTTCCGCGGCGGCTTCGACAAGCTGCGCGAAGCGGGCGTGGCGCTGCTTGGCGGGCACACCGTGCAGGATCGCGAGATCAAGTTCGGCTATTCGGTCACCGGCGCGGTCGATGCGAAGCGCATCCTGACCAACGCCGGCGCCAAAGCCGGCGATCGCCTGATCCTCACCAAGCCGCTCGGGACCGGCATTGTCGGCACCGCGATCAAGTTCGGCCGCGCGCCTGAGCCGGTCGTGGAACACGCGGTGGCGTCCATGCGCACGCTGAACAAGGCCGCCGCCGAAGCCGTTGCCGGCCTGGACGGCGTGCACGCGTGCACGGACATCACCGGCTTCGGCCTCGCCGGCCACGGGTCGGAAATGGCTGCCGCCAGCCACGTGACCCTCGAACTGGACGCGGCCGCCTTGCCGCTGATCCCCGGGGTGCTGGAGATGGTCGCCGCCAACAAGTCGGGAGGCATGGCCACCAACCGCCAGCACTTCGCGGCCGGGGTCGTATTCCGCCCCGGCGTTGCCGCTGAGCTCCAGGACCTGATTTTCGACCCCCAGACGTCTGGGGGTCTCTTCCTGTCGGTGGACCCGTCCCAAGCGGACCAGGCGCTGGCGGCCCTGAAAGCCGCCGGAGTTCCGGCCTGTTTTGTCGGAGTTGTCGAAACTCACGACGGAAATCGAATCCGAGTCCGGTGATTTTGTCGTTTGCCCAAATTTACCGGTTTTGGTTGCAAAGTTTTAGCCTCTGAGTCCTCGGTGTCCTCTGTGGCCCACGTCCGGGCGACCGTGATACATTTAAGCGTTTGTTAACACCAGACATCACCACCCTTTGGGTCGTCGCGTTCCTGCTCCTCTGCACCTATCTGTTGAACAGCCTGGTGTTCAAGCCGATCCTGCAGGTCATCGATCAGCGCAGCACGGCCGTGCGCAGTGCGCGTGAACTCGCCGAGTCGGCCTCGCACAAGGCGACCGCGGCCGCTGCTGAATACGACTTGAAGCTGAACGCGGCGCGCGCCGAGGTCTACGGCCAGATGGACGAGATGCGCAAGACCGCGCTCGACAAGCGCGCGTCGCTGCTCTCGGCCACCCGCGCCACGGTCGAACAGGAACTGAAGACCGCGACCGCCCGCGTGCAGCAGGAATCACAGACCGCGCGCGAAACCCTCGACCGCGATGCCAACAACCTGGCCGGCGCCATCGTCACCCGCGTCCTCGGCCGCGCTTCCGAGTAACCAGGCAGGAACCGAAGTGCCGACCACATTCCTTGCCGCTTGTGAATTAAAGAACAAACTAACCACGGCGTGGCTGCTGGGGGCGTTCGCGACCCTGGCCGCCCCCGCATACGCCGCCGAAGGCGGCGGTCACGAGCAGAGCATCGGCGAGATGATCCTCCACATGGGTTGGCCGGTCGCCAACTTCATCATCTTCGTCGGCGTGATCTACTACTTCGGCCACGGCCCGATGAAAGAGTACCTGGCCACCCGCAGCGCCACCATCCGCAAGGACCTGGTGGAAGCTGCCGAGATCAAGGCCGCCGCCACGGCGCAGCTCGCCGCGGTCGAACAGAAGCTGCAGGCGCTGCCCGGTGAACTGGCGGCGCTGCGCACGCGCGGCGCCGACGAGATCGTGAACGAAGAGAAGCGCATTGCGGCCGCGGCCGCGGCCGAACGCGAGCGCCTGCTCGAGCAGACGCGCCGCGAGATCGACCTGCAGGTGCGCCTCGCCAAGAAAGACATTCTCGACCACGCCGCCGACCTGTCGGTGCAGCTGGCGACCGAGCGGCTGAAGCAGGAAATCACGCCCGCCGACCAGGCGCGCCTCGTGGACCAGTACTTGACGCAGGTGAAGGACCGGTCATGAGCGCTTCCGCCAATCGCTACGCCAGGGCGCTGTTCGACGTCGCGCTGCAAGAGCAGGCCGACCTCGCGAAGATCGATCGCGACCTCACGGTGCTGGCCGAGGTCGTGCACGAGCATCACGAGATGCTGCTGCAGGCCACCCGCCACGGCGTGCCCGACGAAGCGCGCCAGAGCGTGATCGGCGCCATCGCCGACAAGCTCGAGGCCGCGCCGCCGCTGCGCAAGATGCTGCTGGTGCTGGCGCTGTCGCAGAAACTCAGCCTGGTGCCCGGCATGGTCCAGGCCTTCCGCGCGCGCCTGCACGCGCACCAGAATGTGCTGCACGCCGACGTGACGAGCGCGTCGCCGCTGTCGCCCGAGCAGACCAGGGCGCTGGCCGTCAGCCTCGGCAAGGTGACCGGGAAGAACGTGAACCTGTCGGTGTCGGTCGATCCCGCCCTGATGGGTGGCGTGGTCGCGACGGTGGGCAGCACGGTGTACGACGGCAGCGTGCGCACGCAGTTGGCGCGGCTGCGGCAAGAGTTAGTGAAGTAACAGTTGCAGGGTCAGGCGTTAGCCTGACCGACCAGAGTCCCTATGAGCATAAAAGCCGACGAGATTTCCAAGATCATCCGCGAGCAGATTGGCAGTTTTGCCGTCGCGGTGGATGTGGCCGAGACCGGCACCGTGGTGTCAGTGGGCGACGGCATCGCCAAGGTGCATGGCTGCCAGCGCGCCATGGCCGGCGAGATGCTTGAATTCCCGCACGGGGTGTTTGGCATTGCCCTCAACCTTGAAGAAGACAGCGTCGGCACGGTGTTGCTGGGCGACTTCACGGTGATCAAGGAAGGCGATCCCGTCAAGCGCACCGGCCGCATCATCTCGGTGCCGGTCGGCGAAGAAATGCTCGGCCGCGTCGTCAACGCGCTCGGCCAGCCGATTGACGGCAAGGGGCCGATCCTCACCAAGAAGCTGTCGCCGATCGAGCGCATTGCGCCCGGCGTGGTGGATCGCCAGTCGGTGCGCGAGCCGATGCAGACCGGCCTCAAGTCGATCGACGGCATGGTGCCGATTGGCCGCGGCCAGCGCGAGCTGATCATCGGCGACCGCCAGACCGGCAAGACCGCGGTCGCGCTCGACGCCATCCTGAACCAGAAGGACACCGGCGTCATCTGTATCTACAACGCCATTGGCCAGAAGCAGTCCACGGTGGCGCAGGTCGTGCGCACGCTCGAGGAAGCCGATGCCATGCGCTACACGATCGTGGTCGCCGCGACCGCGTCGGACCCGGCGCCGATGCTGTACATCAGCCCCTACTCGGCGACGGCCATGGGCGAATACTTCCGCGACAACGGCAAGCACGCGCTGCTGATTTACGACGACCTCTCGAAGCACGCCCAGTCGTATCGTGAAATCTCGCTGCTGCTCCGCCGTCCGCCCGGCCGCGAGGCCTACCCCGGCGACGTCTTCTACCTGCACTCGCGCCTGCTGGAGAGAGCGGCGAAGCTGAACGACAAGCTGGGCGGCGGTTCGCTGACCTCCTTGCCGATCATCGAAACCCAGGCGGGCGACCTGTCGGCGTACATCCCGACCAACGTCATCTCGATTACCGACGGCCAGATCTTCCTGGAAGCCGACCTGTTCAACCAGGGCGTGCGCCCGGCCATCAACGTTGGCAACTCGGTGTCGCGCGTCGGCGGCGCGGCCCAGATCAAGGCCATGCGCCAGGTGGCCGGCACCCTGCGCCTCGACCTCGCGCAGTACCGCGAGCTGTCGGCCTTCGCGCAGTTCGGCAGCAGCGACCTCGACAAGGCGACCCAGAACCAGCTCAATCGCGGCGCCCGTCTGGTCGAGGTGCTGAAGCAGAAGCAGTACGCGCCGCTGCCGGTCGAGCAGCAGGTCACCATTCTCTATGCCGGCGTCAACGGCTTCCTCGACCCGATTGCGGTCGCCGACGTCGGCGCGGCGCAGGACGAGCTGGTCAAGTTCATGCAGACCCGCTTCGGCAACGTGCTGCAGGCGATCCGCGACAAGAAGCAGCTGGACGATGCGCTCAAGGCCGACTTGAATGCGGCGCTGAAGGAATTCGGCGAGCATTTCATCGCGATGAAGGGCAGCCTCGCGAAGGCCTAACCGATGCCGTCACTCCTCGACATCCGTCGTCGCGTCCGCGCGGTCAAGTCGACGCAGCAGATCACGAAGGCCATGAAGATGGTCTCGTCGTCGAAGCTGCGCCGCGCGCAGGAACGCATTCTCCGCGGCCGTCCGTACGCGCAGGAGATGCTCCGGGTGTTCAACAACCTGGCGACGCGCACCGATGCGTCGAAGCACCCGCTGCTGAACGACGATCCGCTGGCGGCGCGCACGCTGCTGATCGTGATCACCGCGGATCGCGGCTTGTGCGGCAGCTTCAACACCAACGTCGCCAAGGCCGCGTTGCAGTTCTCGATCGACACTCCGAAGGCCCCGGACGGCCGCGATGTCGCGATGGCGCTGGTCGGCCGCAAGGGCCGCGACTTCTTCCTGCGCCGCGGCTTCGACGTGCTCTACGAGGAAGTCGGCCTGTTCCAGAACGTCCAGTGGTCGCACGCGCAGGCCATTGCCTCGACCGCGATCAAGGAGTTCCTGGGGCCCGACATCAGCTCGGTCTACCTGGTCTACAACGAGTTCAAGTCGGTGATTTCGCAGCGGGTGGTAATCGAAAAGCTGCTGCCGATTCCCAAACTCGAAATGGCGTCGGTTGAGGCGCAGCAGTCGGTGGACTACCTGTTCGAGCCCGATCCCGAGCAGTTGCTCAACACGCTGCTGCCGATGCACGTGGCGGTGCAGGTGTCGCGGGCGTTGCTCGAATCGTCGGCCGCCGAACATGCGGCGCGGATGCAGTCGATGGACAGCGCGACGCGCAACGCCAAGGAAATGGTCGACCGCCTGACCCTCTACATGAACAAGGTCCGTCAGGCCGCCATCACGCGCGAAATTATCGAAGTTGTTTCAGGAGCCCAGGCAACCTAAGGCTCGTGCCAGGAGGGCAGCACTTTAGTGCTGCCGGCAAAGAAAAATATGGCTACAACAGCAGCAGATCAGAAAATCGGCAAGGTCATCCAGGTCATCGGACCCGTCATCGACGTCGAGTACGAGGGCGGGCACCTGCCGGCCATCTACAACGCCGTCCGGATCGTGGACGATGGCTCGTCGGGTGGCGAGAAGGTGGACATCGTCGCCGAGGTCGAGCAGCACCTGGGCGAAGGCCGCGTGCGCACGGTCGCGATGAAGCCGACCGACGGCTTGCAGCGCGGCATGAGCGTGATCGACACCGGCGCGCCGATCTCGGTGCCGGTCGGTCCCGAAACGCTCGGCCGCGTGCTGAACGTGCTGGGCGAACCGGTGGACTTCCCGGACATGCCGGTCAAGTCGAAGGAGCACTGGCCCATTCACCGGCCGGCCCCGACACTGGAGCAGCAGTCCACCGAACTGAAGATGTTCGAGACCGGCATCAAGGTCATCGACCTGCTCGAGCCGTACCTGCAGGGCGGCAAGATCGGCCTGTTCGGCGGCGCCGGCGTCGGCAAGACCGTCATCATCATGGAGCTCATCAACAACATCGCCATGAAGCACGGCGGTGTGTCGGTGTTCGCGGGCGTCGGCGAACGCACCCGCGAAGGCAACGACCTGTGGCTCGAGTTCCAGGAGTCGGGCGTGATCGACATGAAGGACATGTCGAAGAGCCGCGCCGCGCTGGTCTACGGCCAGATGACGGAACCGCCAGGCGCGCGCCTGCGCGTCGGCCTGTCGGCGCTGACCGTCGCCGAGTACTTCCGCGACGCCGAGAACAAGGACGTGCTCCTGTTCATCGACAACATCTTCCGCTTCACCCAGGCCGGATCCGAAGTGTCGGCGCTGCTCGGCCGCATGCCGTCGGCGGTCGGTTACCAGCCGACCCTGCTGTCGGAAATGGGCGCGCTGCAGGAACGCATCACCTCGACCAAGAAGGGTTCGATCACCTCGGTGCAGGCCATTTACGTGCCCGCCGACGACTACACCGACCCGGCGCCGGCGACGACCTTTGCCCACCTCGACGCCACCACCAACCTGTCGCGCCAGATTGCCGAACTCGGCATCTACCCGGCCGTCGATCCGCTGGCGTCGTCGTCGCGCATTCTCGACCCGCGCGTGATCGGTGACGAGCACTACAACGTCGCCCGCCAGGTGAAGCAGATCCTGCAGCGCTACAAGGACCTGCAGGACATCATCGCGATTCTCGGCATCGACGAGCTGTCGGAAGAAGACAAGCTGGCGGTCTCGCGCGCGCGCAAGATCCAGCGCTTCCTGTCGCAGCCGTTCTTCGTCGCCTCGCAGTTCACCGGCCTCGAAGGCAAGTACGTCACCATCGAAGAGACCATCCGCGGCTTCAAGGAAATTGCCGAAGGCAAGCACGACGGCTTGTCGGAGCAGGCGTTCTACCTGGTCGGGACGATCGACGAAGCGATCGCGAAGGCGAAGACCCTCAAGGGATAGACCATGGCGTTACCGACCAAGCTCACGCTGCACATCGTCTCGCCCGACCACTCGATGTCGTACGAGGTGGACGAAGTGTCGTTGCCTGGCGTCGAGGGTGACTTCGGCGTGCTGCCCGGGCACACGCCGTTCTTCACGGCGCTGCGCACGGGAGCGATGTGGTACCGGCAGGGCGCCGAGAAGCACAGCCTGCTCGTCTCGATCGGGTTCGTGGAAGTGCTGCCCGACAAGGTGTCGATCCTGGCGCAGGTGGCCGAGCGCGCCGAAGACCTCGACCAGGCGCGGGCCGAAGCCGGCATGAAGCGCGCGGAAGAGCAGCTGGGCGCCGTGCCCCACGATATCGATTGGGAACGCTCCAGGATCGCGCTGCTCCAGACCCTGCAACAGCTGCAGGCGGAGAGCCGCCGGCGGGTGTAGTGTCCGGCGATCGCCGGACCATGTGATGTTCCAGAATCTCGCCAAGCTGTTTCGCTTTCGCGGACTGATCCAGACGCTGGTGGTCCGTGACCTGAAGGCGCGCTACCGGGGTTCGGTCCTCGGCTTCTTCTGGTCGTTTTTTAATCCGTTGATGCTGTTGCTGATCTACACCTTCGTGTTTACGAAGGTGATGGTCGGCATTCACCCGGCCGAGATGGAGCCGTACGCGCTGTTCATGTTCTGCGGCATCCTGCCGTGGACCTGGTTCTCCTCGTCCTTGCTCGAGTCGTCCAACACCCTGATCGCGGGCGGCAACCTGATCAAGAAGGTGCTGTTCCCGGCGGAGGTGTTGCCGATCGTCACCGTGCTGGCGAACATGGTCCACTTCTTCCTGGGCCTGCCGATCCTGGCGGCGTTCGTTCTCTACTACCAGCGCCCGGTGGATCCGCTGGAGCTGCTGTGGTTCCCGGTGATCGTGCTCGTGCAACTGGTGCTAACCACCGGCCTGGCGCTGTTCCTGTCGGCGCTGACGGTTCACTTCCGCGACGTCAAAGACCTGCTGGGCAACCTGCTGACGCTGTGGTTTTTCTCGACGCCGATCATCTACCCGATGCTGACCGCGCCCGAAGATCTGCGGTGGTGGCTGAACCTGAACCCGATGACGCACCTGATGATTTCGTATCAGGAGGTGCTGTTCTTCCCGGGTCCGCACGGCCACTACAAGTGGCTGCTGGCGCTCGGAGCCCTGTCGGTGGTGGTGTTCTTTGCGGGTTACTTCGTGTTCGATCGGTTGAGAGACAGCTTCGCTGAAGAGGTATGAAAGTTAGCCACAGAGGACACAGAGGACACCGAGAAGACCTTTTGGGGTCTGTCCCGGTGTTGCTGGCCCTTGAATTTAAAGAAATGGCTCTGCGTTCTCTGTGTCCTCTGTGGCTGATGTCTTTATGAAGCCAGCCATCGATGTCCTCAACGTGTCGAAGGTCTACCGGCGCTACGCGCGGCGGCGGCAGTTTGCCACGCTCAAGTCGGCGCTGCTCGACGGCAGCCTCCTGGGCGACCTGAAGCCGGACGAGACGTTCCAGGCGCTGCGGAACGTGTCGTTCTCGGTACCGAAGGGCTGCACTTACGGCGTGATTGGCAGCAACGGCTCGGGCAAGAGCACGCTGCTCAAGTGCGTGGCCGGCATCACCCGTCCCACCGAGGGCGAGGTCAAGGTTGACGGCCGCATCTCGGCGCTGATCGAGCTCGGCGCCGGTTTCCACCCCGAGATTTCCGGCCGCGAGAACATCTTCATCAACGGCATCATGCTGGGCCTCAGCAAGAAAGAGGTGCAGCGGCGCTTCGACGAGATCGTCGAGTTTGCCGAGATGCAGGACTTCATCGACGCGCCGGTCAAGACCTACTCGTCGGGCATGTACATGCGCCTGGGCTTTGCCGTCGCCATCCACGTGGATCCCGAAGTGCTGCTGGTGGACGAAGTGCTGGCGGTCGGCGACCAGGGCTTCACGCACAAGTGCCTCGACAAGTTCTCGGAGTTCCGCCGCCGCAACAAGTCGATTCTGCTCGTGACGCACTCGCTCGACCTGGTGGAGAAGTTCTGCGACGAAGCGCACTGGCTCGACAAGGGCGTGTCGAAGGGCGAAGGCGACCCCAAGAAGGTGGTGGCCGCCTACGTCATGAACGTCGAAGACAGCGAAGAGCACTCGCTGGCCAAGGCGGAAGCCGCGCGCCTGGCCGCCTCCGCCTCTGAAGAAGCGCAGGCGCCACCGCCCGACGTGAATGGCGTCAGCGCGCCCGAGAATCCGGTGGACGATGCGGAGACGAACCGCGATGGGTTCAAGGCGACCGAAGGGCGCTGGGGGACGCGGGAGATCGAGATTACGGACGTCTCGATCAGCGGCCCCGACGGCGAATCCGGTCACGTGTTCCAGAGTGGCGATGCGATCACGGTGCACATGACGGTGACGGCCAGGGAGCCGATCACCGACTTCGTGTTCGGCCTTGGGCTGTTCAACGCCGATGGCGTGTGCGTGTACGGCACCAACACCAACCTCGAGGAGTTTCAGCCGTCCGCCATCGACGGCGAGGGTGTGGTGACGTTCGAGATCGACAGCCTGGACCTGGTCGAGGGCACGTATCGGCTCGACCTGGCGGCCCACAAGGCCGACGGCTACCCGTACGACTATCACCGCCTGCTCTACACCTTCCGCGTGAAGTCGAAGATCAGGGATGTCGGCATCTACCGTCCCGCCCACCGCTGGACCTTTGGCGGCGGAATCACCTTCAAAGGGGAATAGTGTCGCGAGACGAAGCCGTCGCGTTGGTGAGCCGCGCGCGAGGCCTGGGCCAAACCGTCGTCTTCACCAACGGTGTCTTCGACATCCTCCACCCCGGCCACATTCGTTACCTTCGCGATGCGCGCGCGCTGGGCGATCTGCTGATCGTTGGCGTGAACAGCGACCATTCGACCCGCGCGTTGGACAAGGCGCCTGGCCGGCCGATCAATCCCGAGAGCGAGCGCGCCGAGGTCCTGGCCGCGCTGGCGTCGGTGGATGCGGTGGTGGTGTTCGACGAAGACACGCCCCACGCCATCATCAGCGCGCTGCAACCAGACATCCTCGTGAAGGGCGCCGACTGGGGCGAGAACGCCATTGTCGGCAGGGATGTAGTGGAGGCCCGCGGCGGTAAGGTCGTCCGTATCGCTCTGGCTCCGGGATACTCAACCACCGCGATCATCGACCGCGTCCGCCAGTAGATGTGGCGTCCGGCTTTAGCCGGACCGTGCCGCATCACACGGCGGAGGGCTGCTCCCGCAAAAAATTCGCTGGGTAGCGCTCAATAAAACGCACCGTCAGTACTCTTTTTTGCAGGAGCACCCTCCGCCGCGTGATGCTCCGACGGCCGTGCGATAATAGAAGGCTCGGCTGTTAGAGAAGTTCGTGCATGTCTAGCGCTCCGTCACTCGCGTTACGGTCGCTGCTGATTTCGGTTCTCGGGCACAGTGGCCTCACCACCCCCTCCCGGCGCATCAGTGGCGCGACGCCTCCTGTACGGGCCATGGCGGTGGCGGCTGCCGCGCGCGGCTTGCGCGACGGCGTCGTGCTGCATGTCGTGCCCACCGACGCCGACATCGAAACCGCCGTCAGCGACATCCGCTTCTTCCTGGGCGCGCTCGAGGGATCGGCGGATGCGGTGGTCGAACAGCAGGTGCTGCCGTTCCCGTCGCCGCAGGTTGATCCCTATCGCGGCTTCCAGCCGCACCTCAAGGTCGCTTCGGCCCGCGCCCGGGCGCTGCATGCCCTGTCGACCTCAAAGGCCCGCGTCGTCGTGGCATCGGCGGCAGCACTGCTGCCGCGGCTGACCGACCCGGCGGTGCTGCTGCTCGCGTCGTACGAGATCACGCCGGGCATCGACATCGATCCGCAGGCGCTGGCCAACACCCTGGTGGCCGGCGGCTACGAGCCGGCGGATCCCGTGGATGCGCACGGCGAGTTCGCGCGGCGAGGCGGCATTCTCGACATCTACCCGGCCGGCGACGATCTGCCGGTTCGCATCGAGTTCATCGGCGACACGGTGGAGTCGATCCGGCGCTTCGACCCAAGCACGCAGCGATCGGTCGAAACCCTCGACCGCTTTGGCCTGGTGCCGGTGCGCGAATCCGACGGCCGCACCGCCACGGTGTTCGACTATGTCCGCGCCACGCGCGACCACAGCATCTTCGTGGCCGAGCCCGCCGATGTGCAACAGCAGATCGAGACGGCGTGGGAGCAGCTCCAGACCTCGTACGCGGATGCGGTGGAGCGTTCGGCCAAGGGCGCCGCGGCGCTCAAGGCGCAGCCGTCGGAACTGATGCTGTCGTGGCCGGAGATCGAGTCGGCTCTCTCCGGTGCCAGCACCATCGAAGAGCTTGCGGTCGATGACAGTGACGGACGGACCGAGTTGTCGGTGCAACCGGTGGCGTCGTTCCATGGCCGCATTGCCGACTGGGTGGCGGATGTTCGTGCGGCGATCGCGCGCTCGGATCGCGTGGTGTTTGTGGCCGGCACGCACGGCCGTGCCGAACGCACCGTGGAGCTGCTGCGCGACTACGACGTCCGCGCGGTGATGGCGACTGAAGCCGGCGATGTGGTGTCCGGCGCGGTGCTGGTGGCCGAAGGCTGGCTGTCGAAAGGCTTCCGCCTTAAACCAGCCCAGGCAGACCACCTGCCGCTGCAGCTGTACGTCGAGACGGACATCTTCGAGGAAGAGCGCCGCAAGGGTGCGCAGGGCCGCAAACGCTCGCTGGCCGCGACCTTCCTCTCGGACCTGCGCGACCTCAAGGTCAAGGACCTGATCGTCCACGTCGATCACGGCATTGGCCAGTTCATCGGCCTCAAGCAAATCTCCGTCGGCGGCGGCGACATCGTCCAGGAATTCCTGGAGCTTCAGTACCACGGCGACGCCAAGCTGTTCGTGCCGGTCGAGCGCCTGGACCTGATCCAGAAGTACACCGGCGCGGCGAGCCAGCCGCTGGATCGTCTCGGTGGCCAGACCTGGGAGAAGGCCAAGAGCAAGGTCAAGAAGGCCATGCGCGACATGGCCGAAGAGCTGCTCAAGCTCTACGCCGCGCGCAAGGCGGTGCCGGGCCACGCGTTCGGCGCCGACACGCACTGGCAGGAAGAGTTCGAAGGCGCCTTCGAGTTTGATCTCACCGTCGATCAGGCCACGGCGGTTGCCGACATCAAGCGCGACATGGAATCGTCCACGCCCATGGATCGCCTGCTGTGCGGCGACGTTGGTTACGGCAAGACCGAAGTGGCGATGCGCGCGGCGTTCAAGGCGGTGATGGACGGCAAGCAGGTTGCGTTCCTGGCGCCGACCACGGTACTGGCGGCGCAGCATTTGAAGACGCTGACCGAACGCTTCGCGGCGTTCCCGGCGAAGATCGACATGGTCAGCCGCTTCCGCACCAAGCTCGAGATCAAGGCCACGCTCGAGGCCCTGGCCGCGGGACGACTCGATGTGATCGTCGGCACCCACCGCCTGTTGTCGAAAGACGTGCAGTTCAAGGACCTGGGCCTGCTGGTGGTCGACGAAGAGCAGCGGTTTGGCGTGGCGCACAAGGAACGCATCAAGCAGATGCGCAAGAAGGTGGACGTCCTCACCATGACGGCGACGCCCATTCCGCGCACGCTCAACATGTCGCTGGTCGGCATCCGCGACATGTCGGTGATCGAGACGCCGCCGAAGGATCGCCTGTCGATCCAGACCAACGTCGTCAAGTTCGACTCCGCGGTCATTACCCGCGCCATCCGCGCCGAGCTGGCGCGCGGCGGCCAGGTGTTCTTCGTGCACAACCGGGTCGAGTCGATCTACTCCATGGGCAACCTGATCCAGCGGCTGGTGCCCGAAGCGCGCGTGGTGGTGGGGCACGGCCAAATGTCCGAGGACACGCTCGAAAAGGCCATGCTCGACTTCATGACGCATAAGTGCGACGTCCTGCTGTCGACGACGATCGTCGAAAACGGCCTCGACATCCCCAACGCGAACACCATCGTGATCAATCGCGCGGATCGCTACGGCTTGTCGCAGTTGTATCAACTGCGCGGACGGGTCGGCCGCAGCGATCGAGCGGCGTATGCGTACCTGCTGATCCCGCCTGAAGAGGCACTGTCGCCGGTGGCCCGCAAGCGGCTGGCGGCGATGAAGGAGTTCAGCGACCTCGGCAGCGGCTTCCGCGTGGCCGCGCTCGACCTCGAGATCCGCGGCGCCGGCAACCTGCTGGGCGGCGAGCAGAGCGGCACCATCGACGCGGTCGGCTTCGAGATGTACATGAAGCTGCTCGAAGAGACCATCCGCGAGCTGAAGGGCGAGGATCTCGAGGACGATGTGAGGGCGACGGTGAACTTGAAGGTGGATTTCCGCCTCGACGACCAGTACGTGCCCGACATGAACCAGCGCCTGATGATCTACCGGCGCATGGCCGGCGCGCGATCCGAGGAAGAGATTGCGAAGAACGTGGACGAGGTGCGCGACCGTTACGGTCCGCCGCCGACGGCCGTGCTGAACCTCGCCGACTTCGCGCGCATCCGGGTGCTGGCCGACCACCTCGGCATTGAGACCGTGGACCGCGACGGCCCGCTCGTGGTGTTCAAGTTCCGCGAGAAGGCGAAGGTGGACCCGATGCGGCTGATCGGGATGGTGCAAGAGCGCGCAGATCTGACACTGCTGCCGCCCAGCACGGTGAAGCTGAATCTGCGGGCGGACCCAACGGCACCCCCTAAAGGGGTGCCCTACGGACAGGACCCGGGTAGGGCACCTCAACCGGCTCTTGGTAGGGCACCCCTTTATGGGGTGCCGGCGAGGCCGGCCGCCAAGCCCAAGCGAGCCCCGGCTTGGTGGACTGCCAGAGCTACTGCCGGGGAGGTAACCCCCGGCTTTACCAAGGCCGAAATCCTGAAAGCGGCCCCTGACGACCCTCGGGCGCCGGACGGAGTCTTAGCTAAGGTGACCGAGTTTCTGGAAGACTTACGCGAACCGTAGAAGGGGAGCACCTCCCCTTTCCACGCTAGAATTGATGTTTAGCCATATGAAGAAAACAGCAACCGTGGCCGCCGTGCTCGTGTGGGTCGCGGCCGTGGCGCAGGCCCAGACCGGGACCATTCTCGAGCAGGTGCTCGTCAAGGTGAACGGCGAAATCGTCACCAAGACCGAGCTCGAGCAGCGGCAGATTGCCGCGCTGCGGCAGCTCAATCCGAACCTGCGTCCCGACAGCGACGAGGCCCTGCAGAAGGCGCTGACCGAAGTGACGCCGCAGGTGATTGTGGATGCGATTGACGAGCTGCTGGTCGTACAGCGCGGCAAGGAACTCGGCTTCACGATGTCCACCGAGCAGTTCAACAGCATTCTCGAGAACATCAAGAAAGAGAACAAGATCGAGAGCGACGAGGCCCTGGCCGCGGCGCTCAAGCAGGAAGGCATGACCATGGCCGACCTGCGCCGGCAGCTCGAACGCACCTCGCTCGTGCAGCGCGTGCAGCAGCAGGAAGTGATGTCGAAGCTGCAGGTCACCGACACCGAGCTCAAGGCCTATTACGACGCGCACCCGAACGAGTTCGGCACCGTGCCGCAGGTGACGCTGCGCGAAATCACCGTGGCGGTGCCCGTCGATCCGCAGGGCATCAACGTCGGCAAGGATGACGACGCGAAGGCGAAAGCCGAAGAGGTGCGCGCGAAGATCATTGCCGGCGAGCCGTTCGCGCGGCTGGCCGCCGAGTACTCCGATTCGGGATCGAAGGCCAACGGCGGCCTGGTCGGCCCCATCAGTAAGACCGACCTGTCCGAAGACCTGCAGAAGGCCATTGCCGGCCTCAAGGACGGCGGCGTGACGCCCGCGCTGCGCACCGCGCGCGGCTACCAGGTGGTGCGGGTCGAGAAGCTGCAGGATTCCACCACCAAGCCGTTCGAAGACGCCAAGAACGAGATTGCCGACAAGATCGCGAACGAGAAGCGCAAGGTCGAGTTCGACAAGTTCCTCGACCGGCTGCGCGGCGAGGCCATCATCGACTGGAAGAACGACGACCTGAAGAAGGCCTACGACATCGGCATCAAAACCGCCCGCGGCACCGTTACGCAATAACGTGGATCCCAGTTGGTTCGCGCTGTGGACGCGGTCGCGGCACGAGAAACAGGTCCGCGACCAGCTCCTCAAGAAATCCGTCGAGGTCTTCCTGCCGACCATCGGCAAGTGGAGCCACTGGAAAGATCGCAAGAAGAAGATCGACTGGCCGCTGTTCCCCGGCTACGTCTTCGCGCGCTTCGTGCCCGACGAACGCCTCGGCGTCCTGAAAGTCGACGGCGTTGTCCAGATCATCAGCAACAACGGGGTGCTGTCGTCGATCCCGGACGAGGAAATCGAAAGCATCCGCACGCTCGTCGAAAGCGAGCTGGCGTACGATCCAGTCCCCCTGATCAAGGAGGGCGACATGGTGAAGGTGACGCACGGCCCGCTGCGCGGCGTGGTCGGCCGCCTGGTCCGCAAGGGCGCCCACGCGCGCCTGGTTCTCTCCGTGGACTTGATCGGTCAGGCTGTCGCCGTCGAAGTAGACGCGTCCGACGTCAAACCGTACTGACATGAAGATTGGCAACATCGAACTCGACTCGCCCTTCGTGGTCTCGCCCATGGCGGGCATGACCGACACGGCGTTTCGCCGCCTGGTCAAGCGCCAGGGCGGGTGCGGGCTGGTGGTGTCGGAAATGGTCAGCAGCGAGGGCCTGGTCCGCGGCATCGATCGCACGCTCGAGTACGCGGAGTACACCGAAGAAGAGCGCCCCGTCTCGATCCAGATCTTTGGGGGCGAACCCGCCAAGATGGCCGAGGCCGCGCGCGTCGTCGAAGCCATGGGCGCGAACATCGTGGACGTGAACATGGGCTGTCCCGTGCCCAAGATCGCCAAGCACAACGCCGGCTGCAGCCTGATGCGCGAGCCGCAGCACGCGGCCGAGATCATTGCCGCCATGACGCGCGCCGTGAAGATCCCCGTCACCGTCAAGATGCGCAAGGGGTGGGACGAGGGCGAGGTGAACGCGCCGGAGTTGGCGAAGCGCGTCGAAGCGGCGGGGGCGTCGGCCATTACCGTGCACGGCCGCACGGCGAAGCAAAGCTATAGCGGGTCCGCGGATTGGGATGTGGTCGCCGGCATTGCCCGTTCGGTGAGCATCCCGGTGTTCGGCTCGGGCGACTGCGTCGAGCCTGAAGACATCGTGACCCGCATGCGCTCGGGCGTCAGCGGGGTGTTCGTGGGCCGCGGCGTGCTGCGCAACCCGTGGATTCTTGCCCAGGCGCGGGATCTCATGGCCGGCCGCCCGGCCCGGCAGATCACCGACGAAGAGCGCGGCCAGTTCCTGCTCGACTACATGCAGCTGCTGCTGGCCGACGAGAAGGGCGAGCAGGACGGGTTCCGCCACCTGGTGGTGCAGTCAACTCCACCTCGCGCACCGGAATCGAAAGAGCGCTGGGTGATCAACAAACTGCGAGCGCTGTGCGCGTGGTACACCAAGGGCTTCGAGGGCGGCGCGCAGTTCCGCATTGGCATCAACTCCGCGAAGTCGATCGCCGAAGTCGAGCAACTGGTCGCCGACTTCTTCTTCCGATCTGTGGGGACAAACCTTTAGGTTTGTCCGCGCGCGCTGACCTCGCGGCGCCTCTCGGCGATAGAATTGCCTACCGTGACTCCCGAAATCACTATCAGCGGCCGCAAGGCCGGGCCCGCACACGTGCCGTTGGTCGTGGCCGAGATCGGCATCAACCACGAGGGCAGCCTCGAGGTGGCCCGCAAAATGGTGGACGCCGCTGCCCGAGCCGGCGTCGAAGTCGTCAAGCACCAGACCCACGTCGTCGAAGACGAGATGAGCGGGGCTGCCAAGAAGGTGGTGCCGGGCAACGCCACCGTCTCGATCTACGAGATCATGCGGCGGTGCGCGTTGTCAGAAGACGATGAGCGGGCGCTGAAGGAATATGTCGAGTCGAAGGGCATGGTCTTCATGAGCACGCCCTTCTCGCGCGCGGCGGCGGACCGGCTCGAGCGCATGAACGTGGCCGCGTACAAGATTGGCTCCGGCGAGTGCAACAACTACCCGCTGTTGAAGCACATTGCCTCGTTCGGCAAGCCCACCATTCTCAGCACCGGCATGAACACCATCGACAGCGTGGCCAAGGCGGTGGCCATTTTCGAACAGGCCGGCACGCCGTGCGCGCTGCTGCACACCACGAACCTCTATCCGACGCCGCCGCACCTGGTGCGGCTGGGCGCGATGGTCGAACTCGGCAAGGCCTTCCCGCGGGCGGTAATCGGCCTGTCGGATCACACCACCGACAACATTGCCTGCATCGGCGCCATGGCGCTCGGCGCGTCGATCGTGGAGCGCCACTTCACCGACCACATGTACCGCGTCGGGCCCGACATCGTGTGCTCGATGGACGAGGTGCGCTGCCGCGAGTTGATCGCCGCCGCGCACACGCTGCACGCCGAGCTTGGGGGAACGAAAGGGCCGGTAAAGGAAGAGCAGGTGACCATGGACTTCGCGTTTGCGACGGTGGTCACCATCCAGCCGATCAAGGCCGGCGAGCCGTTCACGAAGCAGAACCTGTGGGTGAAGCGTCCGGGCACGGGCGCCATTCCGGCCGAGCGGTACGAAGAGGTGCTGGGCAGAACGGCCCGGCGCGACATCCCCATCGACACGCATCTTTCGGAGAGCGACTACTAGTCCATCTGCACCGCCGTCGCGAACATCGCCAGAACGAATCCGGCGCCGGCCGCGAGTCCCACCGCGATGGCCTTGCCGCAGTTGCAGTTCCTGCCGTGATCGCGCTTGAGCCTGGCGATGTCGGCGAACGGCACGCTCACGGCCGGGTCGGACCGGCGCGTGTTCTTCTTCACCAAAACCGCCTCGTCGCCCATGCGCATCAGCGTGCCGCTCATGCCCCGACAAGAGACCGGTCATGGCCGAGACGTCCCCCTTGGGCGGCTCGGCGGTTTGTGCCAGGCTGGGAGGTGGAGGTTGCTAGTAAGATTCCCTTCATGGCGGAGATGACCCCCAGCTCGCGAATATTCGTGGCAGGCCACCGCGGCCTGGTGGGATCCGCCGTCGTCCGGCGCCTGGAACACCTGGGCTACACCAACATCCTGACCGCGACGCGCGACCAACTCGACCTTCGCGATCAAGCGGCGGTGAACTATTGGTTCCGCGCCAACCGCCCCGAGTTCGTCTACCTGGTCGCCGGCACGGTGGGCGGCATCATGGCCAACTCGACGCGGCCCGCGGAGTTCATCTACGACAACATGATGATCCACGCCACGGTGGTGCACTCGGCATACCTGTTCGGCGCGACGAAACTGCTGTATCTCGGCAGCTCGTGCATCTACCCGCGCAACTGCCCGCAGCCCATGCCCGAAGAAGCGCTGCTGACGGGGACGCTCGAGCCCACCAACGAGTCGTACGCGACCGCGAAGATCGCCGGCATCAAGCTGTGCCAGGCGTATCGCACGCAGTACGGCAGCGACTTCATCTCGGCCATGCCGACGAACCTGTACGGCCCAAAAGACAACTTCGACCTGACCAGCTCGCACGTGCTGCCGGCGATGATCCGCAAGTTCCACGACGCGAAGGTCGAAGGCCGGAAAGAGGTCACGATTTGGGGCACCGGTACCGCGTTCCGCGAGTTCCTGCACGTGGACGACCTGGCCGACGCGTGCGTGTTCCTGATGCAGCGCTACAGCGACGCCATGCACCTGAACGTCGGCACCGGCGAGGAAATTTCCATCGCCGCCCTCGCCGGCCTGGTCCGCCGCATCGTCCACCCCACCGCCACCATCGTCTACGACAAGACCAAGCCTGACGGGACCCCGCGGAAGCTTCTGGACGTCACGCGGCTGCACAACCTGGGATGGCGCCATCGCATGTCCCTTGGCGAAGGGATTGAAGGCACCTACGACTGGTTCCTTCAAAACCACGCAGAGGCAAGAGGAGTCACGGTTTCATAATGCCGTTGCGTATTGGATTCGACCTCGACGGCACCGTTGCCGACATGTACTCGGCCCTGCACGAAGAAGCCCTGAAACTGTTCGGCGAGGAGGTGTTGGCGCAGTCGGCGTACAAGAAAGCGCCACCCAGTCCCGACCCCGCGGAAGACACGCCGCCGGCCCCGGACGACGAAACCAGCGCCCCAGCCATGGAGGAACTGCACCTCACCGGTCGCCAGCAGATGAAACTGTGGGATCACGTCAAGAAGATCGAGAATTTCTGGACCCGCCTCCCCGAGCTCGAACCCGGCATCATCGCCCGCATCGCCAAGCTGGCGAGCGAACGCCAGTGGGAGATCATCTTCCTGACGACGCGGCCGTCAACCGCCGGCGAGATCACCCAGCTGCAGTCGCAGCGCTGGCTCGACGCGCACGGCTTTCGCTATCCGAGCGTGATGGTGGTGCAACGCTCGCGCGGCAAGATCGCCGACGCGCTGCACCTGGATGCGTTCGTGGACGATCGGCCCGAGAACTGCCTCGACATCGCGGTGGAGTCGAAAGCCAAGGTGATCCTGGTGTGGCACGGCCACCTCAAAGACGTGCCGCCCGGCGCCAAGCGCCTGGGCGTGCGCCCGGTGTCGACCATCTCCGAAGCGCTCGTGCTGCTCGAGCAGCTGGACGACATCCGCAAGAAGCCCGGGATTCTGCGCACGATCAAGCGCGCGTTCGGTGGCGAGGACCCGGATGCCTGAGGCCACACCGAACCAGGTCGGGTTCAATGCGTAGACTCTCCATGACCATCCTCCACGTCGTCGGCGCCCGACCCAACTTCATGAAAGCTGCGCCCGTCGTCCAGGCACTGGCCCGCGCCGGGATGGCGCAAGTGCTGGTCCACACCGGCCAACACTACGACGAGGCCATGTCGGGCCGATTGTTTACGCAACTGGGATTGCCGGTGCCCGACGTCAACCTGAACGTGGGCTCGGGCACGCACGCCCAACAGACCGCGGCCATCATGCTCGGCATGGAGGCGCACCTGCTCGATCGCCGTCCGTCCTTGGTGGTGGTGTACGGCGACGTCAACTCCACCGTGGCGGCGGCGCTGGTGGCGGCCAAGATGCACATCCCGATTGCCCACGTCGAGGCGGGCTTGCGCTCGTTCGACCGGACGATGCCGGAAGAGATCAACCGGATGGTGACCGATCGCCTGGCAACCCTGCTGTTCACGCCATCGGCCGATGGCGACGAGAACCTGTTGCGCGAAGGCACACCACCCGACGCCATTCACCGGGTGGGCAACGTGATGATCGACAGCCTGGTGCGATGCCTGCCCCTGGCCGATGCCGGCGGGGTGCTGGCAGGGGTGGGCCTGAAGCCCGGCGACCCCTACGTGCTGGTGACACTCCATCGGCCATCTTCCGTGGACGACCCGGTCATGCTCGAAGCGCTGCTGGACACGCTGTCGCGTCTGGCGAAGCGATTGCCGATTGTGTTTCCGGTGCATCCCCGCACGAAGGTCCGGATCGGCGCGCGCGCCCTACCGGGCATCCACCTGATCAATCCCGCCGGCTATTTCGAGTTCCTCGCGCTCGAGCGCGACGCGCGCCTGGTGATCACCGATTCGGGTGGCGTGCAGGAAGAAACCACGTTCCTCGGTGTTCCGTGCCTGACCGTGCGCGAGAACACCGAGCGGCCCGTCACGGTCACCCACGGCTCGAACACGCTGATCGGCCGCGACCCGAAGAAGCTGTTGGACACGGCCGTCGCCAGGCTCGAGGCCCCGAAGAGTGACGCGTCGATTCCAGAACTGTGGGACGGGCACACCGCAGAGAGAATCGCGGCCGTCCTCAAGACCTACCTGCACTGATCCGCCTACCGCGCCCCGCCAAATCACCTTGTAATTCTGGACTGCAGCGCCATAAATACGAGGTAAAGCTGTGTTTTACTGCAGGTCCCTGACGTGCTCCGCGTCCACCAGGGTGTAGTCGTAGACGAGGGCGGCGTCGGCCGACTCGAAGAAACGCCGGCCGAGCTCCTGGTGCTGGGGATGGTCCAGGTAGACGCGTAGCTCCGCCTCGGAATCGAACTCGATGATGGCCGCGTACTCAAAGTGCGCGGCCATTTGTGCTTCATAGCCCCGGCCAATCAGGATGCGCCTGCCGATGCGCACGCGCTTGATCGCGGGGATGCCGCTGAAGGCAACGCGCATGGATTCGAGCAGCGCTTCGCGATCGTCCGCGCTCAAGTCGGCGCGCGGCTTCAGCAAGACGACGTGCGCAACCACCTACTCGTCCTTGGGCTTACGCGGCTTGGTCGAGCGGGCGCGGATGTTGGCCTTGAACTTGGTCCACTTGGCTTTCTTCGCGTCCTTGTACTTCTGCTTGGGGTCCACGTGATCGCCGCCGGGACGCCATTTGCTGTCCTTCTTGACCTCGATGCCGAGCGACTTCTTGTAGTCCGCCTTCGGCACCCATTTCCGTTTCGGCGCATCGGGATCGCTCTTCGCGAAGCCTGAGTTTGGACCATTACTGCGAGGGGCCGCGCCCTTCGGTTGCCATTCGAGCCTGTCGTTCCGGCTCTGCACGCGCGAGGCACGCGTGCGGCCGTCATCCACCTTGGGCGTGAACGACTTGGGACGGAACGACGAGCGCGCCTGGTCGCGGGCGGACGGCCTGTGGCCCTCTTCAGCGGGCCTGAACGTGCCTCTGGGCTTCCAGGCCGGCTTGTCCGCATCGCCCTTACCCTTCCAACCGGGTTTTTCTCCCCAGCCGGAGGCGTGACCGGCCTCCTTGGGCTTGAACGTGCCCTTGGGCTTCCATTCGGGCTTGCGGTCGCTGCGGGCTTGGCCGGCAGGCCTGTCCTCGCCTTCGCCCCAGCTCGTGGCTCGCCCCGCCGGAGCCTTGGCGACGGCGGGTCTGTCGCCCTTTGGCTTCCATTCCGGCCGCTCGTCGTTCTTGTTGGCGGCCGGCCTCGCTGAAGCGCCCGACGATCGAGGCGCGAAGGCGGGCTTCCCCTCGCCCTTCGGGACCCACGCGGGGCGCTCGCCGGCGGGAGCGTCGCGATTCACGCGGGGCGTGTCGGATTTCGAGAAGGTCGATCGCGTCTTCCACTCGGGCTTGGCGTTCCAGGGGCGGTCGGGTTGGTCGCCGCTCTGGCGCGGATCCTTGGCGCGGCCGCGCTCGCCGCGCGCGCGCATGAAGTCCTGCGCGTCGTGGCGCGACGGCCACAGCTGGCCATTCTGGAACCACTTGAGCTCGGCGTTCGGCTGCTTCTCCTTCAAGCGGTTGAAGGTCGGCATGATGTCTTCAAGGGAACCGGACCGGAAAGCGGTCGGCTGGCCGTCAACGATGATGGTCCAATACACGTATCTAGGCGGCACAAAGTATCCTAGCGTGGAATGGAGTTGGTGGTCGCCCGGATCGACGAGTTGCGCCCGCGGCTGACCGAGGCGTTCGAACGCTGGGCTGGCGAAGATCCAGGCAACCCTAAAGGGTTGCCTCCACCACAACTTAGCTGCGCTTTATCCGGTGGCGCGACCGCGCTGATCTTCCTGGGCGCCCTGAAAAACGCCAACGTGGATTGGTCGCGCATCTCGTTGTTCTGGGCGGACGAGCGCGCCGTGCCGCCCGAAAACCCCGAAAGCAACTACGGCGTCGCCCAGCGGATGCTGCTGGACCCGCTCGGTGCCAAGGCTCCGAAGGCGTTTCGGATGACTTTTGACGCGTCGCTCGACCGTCCCGGCATGTCGAGCCTGGGCACCGCCGCCATGAAGTACGACGCCATCCTCGCGCGCGAGCTGAAGAGCGGCGGCCTCGACCTGGCGCTGCTCGGCGTCGGCGAAGACGGCCACCTCTGCTCACTGTTCCCCGGCCACCGCGCGCTGACGGCCGACGACCTGCGCGTGGTCGCCGTCGAAGACGCGCCCAAGCCCCCGCCGCGCCGGCTCACGCTGACGCTGCCGTTCGTGCTGCGCACGAAGAAGATCTGGCTGATCGCCGTCGGGCCGCGCAAGCTGCCCGTGCTGCACGCCGCGCTGTCGCGCACGCAGCGCACGACGCCGCTGGACCTGCTGCTGCACCAGGCGAAAGACGTGACGGTGTTCACGGACCAGATCATCCGGCGCAGCTGAACGCAGGCCGCGCGACGGACGCTCGCCAGTGAGCATCACGCAGCGAGGGCGTCGCTGCAAAAAAAGAGTACTGACGGTGCGTTTTCTTGAGCGCTACTCAGCGAATTTTTTTGCGGCGACGCCCTCGCTGCGTGTGCGAATCAGGCAACCCTGAAGGGTTGCCTCCACCGATTACATACGCTTCAGTTTCTCGACCAGCGTCGTCCGCTTCAATCCCAACAAGCGGGCGGCGGCGCCGCGGTTTTGCGCCGTGCGGGCCAGGGCGCGGTCGATCAGGCCCTTCTCGATCTGCGCGATCACCGCGGGCAGGTCGACGCCGTCCTCCGGCAAGTCCAGTGACGGCGTCACGGGCTCCTGCTCGGGCGGCTGCAAATCGGGCGGCAGGTCGGCGACCTCGATCTGCGCGCGGCCGCCCAGCATGGCCAGCGCGCGCTCGATGGCGTTTTCCAGCTGACGAACGTTGCCGGGCCACGGGTGAGCCATGAGCCGCCTCATCGCCTCTTGCGAAACGGTCGGCAGTCGGGAGTCGGCAGTCGGGAGCCGGCGCGTGAATTTCTCGAGGAAGTTCTGCACCAGCGGCGGGATGTCGTCGGGGCGCTCGCGCAGCGGCGTCAGCTGCACGGCGATCACGTTCAGGCGGTAGTACAGGTCCTCGCGGAACGTGCCGTCCTTCACCATCTTCAGCAGGTCCGCATTCGTGGCCGCGACAATGCGCACGTCCACCTTGACAGTGCGGTTGTCGCCCACGCGCTCGAACTCGCGCTCCTGCAGCACGCGCAGCATCTTCATTTGCAGCGCCATGGGCATGGTGCCCACTTCATCCAGGAACAACGTGCCCTTGTCGGCCTGCTCAAGCCGGCCCTGGCGCATGGCCACCGCGCCCGTGAACGCGCCGCGCACGTGGCCGAATAACTCGGCGTCGAGCAGCGTCTCGGGAATGGCGCTGACGTTGATGGCAACGAACCGCTCGCGATGCCGCGGGCTGGTCTGGTGAATCGCTCGCGCGACCATCTCCTTGCCGGTGCCGGTCTCGCCGCTGATCAAGATCGTCGCCGCGGTCGGCGCGACGGTTTCGATCAACTGGAACAACGCGCGCATGGCCGCGCTCTTGCCCACCATGGACCCCAGGCCGAACCGCTCGTCCAGCTGCCGATGCAGATACGCGTTCTCGCTCTTCAACCGCTTCTGCTCGAGCGCGTTGGTCAGCACGTGCAACAACTCGTCGAACTGGAACGGCTTGGCGATGAAGTCGGCGGCGCCGCGCTTGATGACGTCTACGGCGTCCTTCACCGTCCCGTAGCCGGTGACGACGATGGCGACGATGCCGGGGTAGCGGGTGAGGGCGGCGTCGATGACCTGGCGTCCGTCCACGCCCGGCAGGCGCAGGTCCGACACGATGACGTCGAAGGCAAAGCCGTCGAGCGCCTTCAGGGCCGACTCGCCGTCGGCGGCCTGGACGACGTCGAATCCGTGGTCGATAAGTCGTTCTGCTACAACACTTCGCAGCGATTCCTCGTCATCGACGAGCAGCAGGTGGGCCATGGATTGTCAGGATATTGACGCCGGTTCACGGCCCTGTCAAGACCTGCACACCTAATCTCACGCTGGCAAGGTCCGATACACCCCTGTGGAGGCAACCCCAGTGGAACGGCAAACAGTCAGCATCATGAAGGCGTGCGAGATGGTCGGTGTCAGCCGGCGCACGATTTACAACTGGATCGCAGCGAACAAGGTCGAGTACCTGCGAACCGCCGGCGGCAGCATCCGGATTTTCGTGGACACGTTGTGGCGCGAGCCGGATGGCACCAAGCATCCGAACAGCCCGACTGCCGTGGCATAGGCCGTCCGTAAAGGGCGGCCCTGCGGAGACAGCACCATGACATCCGTTGATTCGAAAGAGCTGCTGCACCGGCTCAACAATCAGCTCGGCGTGATACTTGCGCACGCCGAGTTGCTCGAGACCAAGGCGCAGGACGCCGCGCAGAAGGCGCGCGCGTCGCAGGTCGTGAGCGCCGCGCTCCAGGCCATGGCCGTCTCGCGCGAACTGCGCCAGACGGTCGCCGACTCCAACTAAGCTCCGGCGCCCTGCCGGAGTTTCCCTTCTCTTTCAAGAAACGTCACGCAGACGGAAAGCGTGATCGCCTGTACTGAAATATTTTTCTTCGCCAAACAATTGGCGCAAGACCTTTCCTTGGCCGCCATATTATTGACGATTATCTTGATGCCAGGCCACGCAGTTCTGAGCGATCCGGTCTGGGTCGAGCCGCATAAGTGACTGATTATAGGGATTTTACAACCGTACAGGTGGCGATCTGCACGCTTCTGTCCACCCTGACATAGCTTGGGCATCACCTTTGCGATAGGGCAGGCAACGGAGATTTTCAAGATGACCCCGATGACTGACGAGTCCAACCCCCGCGTCGAAGCCGGTATCCCCTTTGTGGAAGCCCTGGCCCGGCGCATGGCCGCCACCATGCCGCACTCGATCGACCTGAGCGACCTCGTGCAGGACGGCGTGATCGGCCTCATCGACGCGGCCCATCGGTTTGACGACTCGCGGGGCATCAAGTTCGAAACCTTCGCCGAACGGCGCATTCGCGGCGCCATGATCGACGCGCTGCGCAAGGACGCCTGGCCGCGCGGCGTCCGCCGCGTCCGTCGCGAGCTCGAGGCCGCGCGCGAGAAGCTGCGCAAGATACTTGGTCACGAGCCATCGCTGGCCGACCTTGCCAACGAGATCGGCTCCGACGAAAAGCGCCTGGGCAAGACGATCGTGCGCATCAACACCATTGAATCGACCTCGCCCTTCTCGAGCGCCGACAACGTGGACGAGTCGCAGCTGCCCGCGGTGATGGTGCCGGCCGAACCCGAGCGCCCCGACCTGCAGTACGAGCGTGACGAAATAAAAGGACGCGTTCGCAACGCCATTGCCACGCTGCCGGCCCGCGAGCAGCGCGTGATCGCGCTCTACTATTACAACGAAGCCACCATGAAGGACATTGGCGCCGAGCTCGGCGTCAACGAATCGCGCGTCTCGCAGTTGCACGCGCGCGCCATCAAGCGGCTGCGCGAAGCGCTGGGCGCCGAGATGACGCCGATGGCGGCCTCGGCGGCGCTGAAGGCGGCGTTTGCCGCGTTCGAGCTGGGCATGACCGGCAGCCCCGCGGCAGGGGCCGCCGCCACGATCAAACCCAAGATGGCCAAGGCGTCGCTGCCCGAATCGGATACGCGGGTACCGCACGCCGCCCAGAGGCGGGCTGGCCTGGTCCTGGTTGTCGATCAGGACAACGTGTCGCGGGCGGCGCGCAGCAAGTCGCCCAACCTGAAGGGCTTGGAGAGCCAGCGGCAGGCGGTCTCTTCGAGAAAACGCTCCGCGTCGGTGCCGGCAACATCGCCCGTCACGAAGATCACGCGTCGCGCCAGCGCCGGCGTCGCCGCCGCCATCGCGCGATAGAACTGCATGCCGTCGATGCGCGGCATCTTGAGGTCGCACACGATCAGGTCGTAGTTGGCTTCGGTGAGGCGGGTCAGGCCCTCCTCACCGTCGCCGGCGCGATCGACGGTGAACCCGGCATCCTCCAGCGCTTCCGACACGGCGGCGGCCAGCGCCGGCTCGTCTTCCACCACCAGCACGCGCAAGCCCTTGAACGCCTCGAGCGAGATCGGCTGCTGCGCCGCGCGCGCGGCCGGCGCGTTCAGGTGCTGGCCGCTCACCGGCAGCTCCACGAAGAACGAGGTGCCGCCCGGACGGGACGTGAGCCAGATGCGGCCGCTGTGCTCGTTGACAATGGCGTACGCCACGGTCAACCCAAGGCCGGTGCCCTGTCCAACCTCTTTCGTCGTAAAGAACGGGTCGAACACCCGCCCCTGCCTCTCTTCCGCAATCCCCGGCCCATCGTCACTCAGCTCGAGCACGGCGGAGCCGCGATCGGTGTCGTGCGAGGTGCGGACGACGATGGTGCCGCGGCCGTGGGCGCCGAGGCAGGCCTGCTCGGCGTTGATGAGGAGGTTCAGCAGCACCTGCTTGATCTGGTGGCCGTCGGCAAACACGTCGGGCAGGCCGCCGGCCAGCGCCTCGACCACCTGGATGTTGTTGACCTTCTGTTCGTAGGCGCGCAGCGCCAGCGTTTCGCGCACCACCTGGTTCAGGTCCACCATGGCGCGCGTGGTCTGGCGCTTGCGCGCGAAGGTCAGCAGGTTGCGCACAATGCGGGCGGCGCGTTCGGACTCGGCGAGTATGACCTCGAGCCCCTGGCGCGTCTTGTCGTCCACGTTTCGTTCGGCGAGCCGTTCGGCCCACGACAGAATAGTGGCCAGCGGGTTGTTCAGCTCGTGCGCCACGCCGGAAATGGTCTGGCCGAGCGCGGCCATCTTCTCGGCCTGCAGCAACTGGTAGCGGCCGTCGCGCGACTGGTCGTCGAGCTTCTTGCGGTCGCTGACGTCGCGGATCAGCGCTTCGATGTGGAGCCGCGCTTCCGACGAACCTAAAAGTTCGTCGCCACGGCTGTCAGTGGCGCTGGCGGTTACTTCCACCCAGATCGGGGCGCCGTCCACGCGACGCAGGCGCAGCAGGTGATCGGTGACGACGCCGTCGCGATCGAGGCGCTCGATGAAGAGCGTGCGCGCCTCCGCATCCACGAAGCGGGAACTGTCGAAGGGCTGAACGCGCGTCTCCGCCGTCTCCGGCGGGTAGCCGAAGATGACCTTCAGGTGGGGATTGGCGGAGATCGTTGAGGTGCTGGCCGCTCCGAGCGTGCCGACGTAGACACCCTCGGGAACGGCCTGAAACACGTCCACCCGTTACTTCTTCGGCGGAAACGGCGTGGGGGTCTTGCCGGCGGCGTTGCCGGGCGTCCACTTCTTCTCGATCGCGGCGCGGATGGAGACAACGTCGGCGCCCGACGAGTACATCTGCATGGCCTCTTTTGCGACATCGATACAGATGGTGCAGCCGAAGCCGTGCGTGTCCCACTCGAGCACGTTGCCCTTGGCATCGCGGCGGGCGATGAAGCACGACTCGTTGTGCTTGTGGCCGTCGGCGCCGCAGCCGCAGTAGCACGGCACGTAGGCCAGGATCTCGGGGTGCTGCGCGGCGAAGTCGTAGGTGGCGCGCACAATGTCCATGGGCCGCACGGGCGCAAAGCCCATGGCCGGCAGCGGCGGCGTGGTCTTGCGGACCGCCGCCTGGCGCGCCGCGGGCTTCGCCGTCGCCTTAGCGGAGGCGGACGCCTTGGCGGCGGTGGAGGATTGGGCCGCCAGGGCTACGGTGGCCGCCAGGGCCAGCCCGGCCATTCCAAGCAGAAGCGTGAAGCGTTTCGCGAGCATCTTCATGGCATTCAATTTACACCACTCGCCGATATACTGACCCTATTGCCATGAAGCTGTTTGGTCCCCAGGATTTGTCGCTCATCGGCGCCCTCACTGCGGCGCTGATCGTCATCTTTTCCTCGCCCATTTTGCGCATGCTCGACTATGCACGCGAGATCGAGAGGCAGAGCGGCCTCACCCTGATTCCGGCGCTGGCGCTGCTGATGGTCGCGTTCCTGTTTCACCAGTACCGCCGCAACGCCCAGGAGCAAGCGAAGGCCGACGCGGCCGAGGCCGCGACCCGGGCCGCGCAGCATCGCGCCGCGGAACTCGAGCGGCTCGTGTCGTTCGGCCAGTCGCTCGGCCGCTCGCTCGACTTCGAGTCGATTCGGGTCGCGATTGGCTCGCATCTGCACGAGCTGGCCGGCACCGACAAGATCTGGGTGCTCGTGCGCGAGGGCAACAAGTGGCAGGCGCTGTCGGGCGACACGCGCGGCGCCGAACAGGTGCTGCAGTGGGACGACCTGGCCGAGCAGTTGCTGGCCGGCGCCGACCAGGCCCCGGCCGAACCGAGCGCACCCCGCGCCATCGGCATCCCCCTCATCGTCGGCGGCACCGCCATGGGCGTGCTCGGCGTGACGACCGCGGCGGGCCAGCTGCCGGCCGACAAGCGCCGGATTCTCGAAGCGGCGGCGGCGTTGCTGGCGGTGTCGGTGAAGAACGCGCAGTTGTTTCGAGAGGTGAAGGAGAACAGCGTGCGCGACACGCTGACCGGCTGCTTCACGCGCGGCCATTCGCTCGATATGATCGATGCGGAACTGCGGCGCGCCCGCCGCAGCGAGACACCGCTGACGCTGATCCTGTTCGACCTGGATCACTTCAAGGACGTGAACGATCGCCACGGCCACCTGTGCGGCGACGCCGTGCTGAGCGCGGTCGGCAGGCGCATGAAGGACGTGCTGCGCGGCTCGGACCTCAAGTGCCGGTACGGCGGCGAGGAGTTCCTGGTGCTGCTGCCCGAGACGCCGCTGCACGGCGCCCGCCGCGTGGCCGAGACCTTGCGCAAGGAAATTGCCGACCGGCCCGTGCTGTGGGCCGGCGAAGCGCTGACGGTGACCGCCAGCTTCGGCCTGGCGCAGACGCTGCCGGGCGAGGTCAACGTGCAGGCGGTGATCGCCCGCGCCGACCAGGCGCTGTACCGGGCCAAAGACGATGGCCGCAACTGCGTGCGGATTGCCGCTGACACCACGACGCTGGTTGCCAACGAAAGCAATCGCACCAACAGAGTCAGCTAGGGTCTGACCCCGAGCCAGGGCTGCCGAGGGGGCTGACCCCTTCGCCGCGTGCTGCTCAGACCATCTCGCGGCCGCGCGTCTCGGGAATTCCCATCCACAGCATCGCAGCTATCAAGAACGCGACGGCGGTGATGGTGAACGCCACGCCGAAGCCCTGCGACTGGGCGAGCGAGCCGATCACGAACGGCGCGGCGGCGCTCAGCAGCCGTCCGCTGTTGTAGGTCACGCCGAGAGCGGTGGCGCGAATGGCGGTGGGGAAGATCTCGGAGGCCACGGCGCCAAAGCCGCTGAAGTAGCCCGTGCCGAAGAACGCGACAAACGGGCCGAGGGCCAGCAGGTAGATAGGCTCGCGCGTCGAGCCGTACGCCCACACCAGCGCGGCCGCCAACACGAGATAGGTCACATAGGTGGGCTTCCTGCCGAAGGCGTCGCTGATGAAACCAAAGGTGACGTAGCCGAGCCACATGCCCACCTGCATGGCGATGACGAACATCGACATGGTCGTCGTCGATAAACCAATGCCGCCCTGCGCGACCGGTAGCGAGAGATACGACGGGACCCAGAGGTTGAGCCCCCACCACGCGAACATCGTCGCGGCGTTCATGAGCGTCAGGGTGACGACGATCGTCAGCGACACCCCGGACAAACCTAAAGGTTTGTCCCCACGCACTGCGCTCGGGAGTCGGGAGTCGGAGTCAGGGGTCGAAACGCGTGACCGGACCCACATTTCGGGCTCTTCGAGGTTCTTGCGGATCCACAGCGTGAAGAGCGCCGGGATGATGCCCACGAAGAACACGGCGCGCCAGCCGTAGGTGGGGAGCACGAGCGCGACGACCACGGCCGCGGCGCCGTAGCCGATGGCCCAGCAGCTTTGCATGATGCCAAGCGCCTTGCCGCGGTGCTTCTCGGGCCACGTTTCGCTGACGAGCGTGGCGCCGCTGGCCCACTCGCCACCCATGCCAAGGCCGAGCAGGAAACGGAACATGGCCAGCTGCCACACGTTCTGCGCCAGGCCACAGGCAAACGTGAACACGGAATACAACAGGATGCTGAGCGACAAGGCGCGTGTGCGGCCCAGCTTGTCGGCGATGACGCCGAAAACCAGCCCGCCCAGGGCCGACGCGGCCAGCGTGAGCGACGCCAATTGCCCGCCCGTAGCCAGGCTCAAATCGAGGTCCTTCACCACGGCGGTGAGGATCAAGGCATAGAGCATCACATCAAAGGCATCGAGCAGCCACCCCAGCGAAGCGGCAATCAGGGCCTTTTTGGCGGCTGGCGAGGCTTCATTCCAGAAGCTCATATATTAAATAAAATCCAGTAAATGGTTACTATTTCCGAATGATCGACGAAATCGACGGCTCAATACTGGATATTCTTCAGTACAACGCCAGAACATCCCAGGCTGAACTTGCCAAAGCGGTTGGCCTGGCGCCGTCGGCGGTGACCGAGCGGCTGAAGAAGCTCGAGGCGAAGGGCATTATCAAGGATTACGTCGCGCTGATCGACCCCCATGTGGTCGATCGCGGGCTGCTGGCGTTTGTGTCGGTGCGGACGTCGGAGCATGGGCCTGACATGCCGTCGGCGGTGGCGCTCAGCAAGATTCCTGAAGTGCTCGAGGTGCATCACGTGGCCGGCGACGACTGTTACCTGTTGAAGGTGCGCGCGCGTGATGCCGAGCACCTGGGGCAGATCCTCCGCCAGCAGATTGCGTCGGCGCCATCGGTCACGTCCACCAAGACGACGATCGTGCTCGAGACGGTGAAAGAGGATCCGCGCCTTGCGATTCCGAAAGAGAAGAAACTCGCTTGAGCCTCGCGCATCTCGCGTTCGTCGCGGTCTGCATCATCTGGGGCACGACGTATCTTGGCATCACGGTCGCGCTCGAGACCGTGCCGGTGCTGCTCGTGGCGGGCCTGCGCTGGATGTCGGCGGGGCTGCTGCTCTGCGGGCTGCTGCTGGCCAGCGGCCGGCGCCTGCCGCCCATGCGCATGTGGGGACCGCTCGTGCTGCTCGGGTTCCTGATGAACATCATGGGCAATGGCTTCGTGGTGTTCGCGCAGCAGTACGTGGCCAGCGGCCTGACGGCGGTGCTGATTGCGACCACGCCGTTCTGGTCGGCGCTCGTCGAGCGTCTGTTGCCGAACGGCGACCGCTTCTCGGGCCGCGCCCTCGCCGGCCTCGGCATTGGCTTTTCGGGCATTGTCATCCTGGTGTGGCCCGAAATGTCGCAGGGCGGCGCGAGCGGCCGCGCGTTTGTGGGCGGCGTGATCGCCATCCAGCTGGCATGCGTGGGCTGGGTGATTGGGACGTCCTATGCCAAGCGGCACGAGCTTGGCGACGATCCGTTGCCGTCGGCGGCGCTGCAAATGGTGTTCAGCGGCGTGATGTTGCTCGCGGCCGCCACCGTGCGCGGCGACTGGGCCGAGTTGTCATTCACGCCACGGACGTTCGGCGCGATGGCGTACCTGTCCATTGCCGGATCGCTCGTGGCGTACTCCGCCTACATCTACGCCATCCAGCACCTGCGGCTCTCGCTGGTGTCGCTCTACGCCTACATCAACCCGATCATCGCCGTGGCGCTTGGCACGATGCTGCTCGGCGAGCCGCTGTCGCCCCGCATTCTTCTCGCAGCGGGGTTGGTGCTGACTGGAGCGTGGATTGTGGGGAAAAAATAGACCGACCCTCCGCTGCGTGTGCGGCCCAGGCAACCCTAAGGGTAGCCTCCACCCGAGCCGCGGCGGGGTCAGACCCCTTTGTAGAGCACGCGGCCGAGGCGTTTGTGCCACGCCGTGAACTCGTCTGACGACGGGTCTTCGGCGATGGCGCGGCGGATCTGGTTGATCTTCGCGTCCAGTTCGTCCACCGAGTTCAGGATGAACGCTTCGATCGACTTGGGTTCGACCGGCGAGCCGTACTCGCGGGTGCCGTGGTGCGAGGCGATGAGGTGTTCCACCTGGGCGCGCAGTTCGAGCGGGAAGCCCGAGATGCCGTTGATGGCTTCGCGCACCATGATCAGGCCGAGCGCGATGTGGCCCACCAGGTTACCGTCGCGCGTGTAGCTGCCGCTGCCGCCCTCGTAGGCCAGTTCCTGCAGCTTGCCGATGTCGTGCAACACCACGCCCGCCAGCACCAGGTCCTCGTCTGCCCCGTAGGCGCGCGACAGCAGCGCGCCGGCCTCGGCCATTTTGGTGATGTGTTCCAGGAAGCCGCCGCGATAGGCGTGGTGAATGGTTTGCGCCGCCGGCCAGGTCTTCAGCTGCTCGGCGTGATCGGTGGTGACGCGGTTGAGCAGCACGCGCAGGTGGTCGTTCGTCACGCCGCGCAGCCGCGCCTGCAGCTCCTCCCACATCTCGTCGATCGGGCGCGGCGCGCTCAGGATGCACTCGTCCTCGCGGAAGCCCTGCAGGCGATCCTGGTCGGGATGGACCCGGCGGATGGTCGAGAGCACAAGCTGGACCTGGCCGTTGTAGAGGCTGCCGCGCCCTTCAACGCGCACGAACTCGCCGGCCTCGAACTCGTTCTTGACCCGCTCGACGTCCTGCAGAATCTTGCCGGTGGTCTGGCCCGTGACGTCCTGCAGGTTCAGGATGACGAACTCGCTGCCGCTACGGCCGGCGCGCAGCTCCTTGTAGGTACAGAGGAAGAACCCCCATCCCGCATCTTCAGTCGTGAGCGCGGCGATCCGCGGCAGGCGGTTCATTCGGCTCCGAGCGCGAACGTCATGGTCCCGTGAATGACCACCTTCTTGCCGACGCGGGCGCGGCCGTCGAGCACGCCCATGCGGCTCTTCAACCGCTTCACGTTGGCCTCGATCACCACCTGGTCGCCGGCGTGCACCGGCCCGCGAAAGCGCACGCGCTCCATGCCACGGAAGAAAATCAGCATGCCCTCGTTCTCGGGCTTGGCCAGGATCAGGATGGCGCCAACCTGCGCGACCGCCTCCATCAACACCGTCGGCGGCAAGGTCGGCCGCCCGGCGTTGTGGCGGCTGAGATACGGCTCGTTGATTGACACGTTCTTGATGCCGACAATCCGCTGGTCGGGCGCAAACTCGGTGATGCGGTCCACGAGCAGGAACGGGAAGCGATGGGGGATGATCCGTGCGATCGCCGTGTAGTCCAGCGGCAGTGCGATGTCCATGGAGATAAACGAATTATACTTCGCCCATTGGAGGACCTGATGCGCAAGACCCCGACCCGGTGGCGACAACCCTTTAGGTTTGTCGTGCTGACCCTGGCACTGACCTCATCGGCTTTCGCCCAGCCAAAGCGGGCCGTGACCTTCGACGATGTGCTCAATGTGAAGGCGGTAGGCGGGGCGGTCATTTCGCCGGACGGCGCCCAGGTGCTGTACACGGTGCGCCAGTGGGTCGCGGAAAAAGATCGAATGGAGGCCCGGACGCACATCTGGATCGTGCCGACGAGTGGCGCCACGCCGGGCCGCCAGCTCACCTCGGGAGAGAAGGGCGACACCCAGCCGCAGTGGTCGCCCGACGGCCGCTACATCAGCTTCGTGTCGGCGCGCGGCGCGGGCGAAGAGGTCAAGGCCCAGGTCCACATCATGCGCGCCGACGGCGGCGAGGCGCGGCAGCTGACCGACAGCAAGGAGAGCGTCTCGAGCTACTCGTGGTCGCCAGACGGCACGCGCATCGCCTATGTCGCGACCGACCCGCGCAGCGCGGAGGAAGAAGCCAACCTCAAGAAACGCGATGACGAGCGCGTGTTCGAAGGAGATTTTCGTTATGCGCACGTGTGGGTAGTGGATGTCGCCACTAACAACGCCACGCGCATCACTGAGGGCAAGGACTACACCGTGGCCGGCGCGCCGTCCTGGGCGCCCGACGGCACGCGCTTCGTGTTTGGGGCCGGCGCCACGCCCATGCTGCGCGACAACCGCCGCGACATCTACATGGCCAATCTCGACACCAAGCAGGTCGAGAAGCTCAGCACCAACTTCGGCAGCGACACCTCGCCGCGCTGGTCGCCCGACGGCAAGTCGATTGCCTGGACGTCGGAACCGTACACCGGCGCGCCGCTGCCCGACGGCACGGCGCCGGGCGTGACCATGCAGTCGAAGCTGATGCTGTACGACGTCGCCGCCAGGTCGATCAAGGACGTGTCGTCGCCGGGCTTCGACACCGACGCCGGCAACCCGGTGTGGACGGCCGAGGGCAACCGCGTGGTGTTCGTGGCCGGCAAGCGCGCCTACACCGAGGCGTTCGCGTACGACCTCACCACCGGCCGCTACACGCAGTTGAGCTCCCGGAAGACGCTGCAGGGCACCTCGATCAGCACCGACGGCCGCACCATTGCCCTGACCATGGATACGCCCGACTCCGCGTCGGAGGTCTACGTCACCGACCCGGCGTACCAGAACTTCCGCAAGCTCACGAACACCAACCCGCAGCTGGCCGAGCTCGCGCAGGGCGACACCGAAGTGGTCACCTGGAAGGGGGCGGACGGCCTCGAAGTGGAAGGCGTGCTGCTTAAGCCCGTGGGCTTCACGGCCGGCACGAAGTACCCGACGCTGGTCGTGGCGCACGGGGGCCCGGCGGGCGCCTACGTCAACGGCTTCCGCCTGGGCGGGCTCGAAGGCGGCCAGGTGTGGGCCAACAAGGGCTGGGCGGTGTTCTATCCCAACCCGCGCGGCAGCACGAACTACGGCGAGAAGTTCCTGCAGCAGAACATCAACGACTGGGGCGGCGGCGACTACAAGGACATCATGACCGGCGTCGACGCGCTCGTCGCCCGCGGCATTGCCGATCCCGACAAGCTGGCGCACATCGGCTGGAGCTACGGCGGCTACATGACGGCGTGGGTGATCACCCAGACCACCCGCTTCAAGGCGGCCATGGTCGGCGCCGGCCTGACCAACATGTGGAGCATGTACGGCACCAACGACATTCCGAGCGTGCTGATCAGCTACTTCGGCGGCATTCCGAACGCCACGACGCTGCCGCTGTACCTGGACCGCTCGGCGATGTCGCACATCGACAAGGTGACGACGCCCACGCTGATCCTGCATGGGGCCAATGACGAGCGGGTGCCGGTGGGCCAGGCGCAGGAGCTGTTCCGCGGGCTGAAAGATCGCGGCAAGGCCACCGAATTGGTGTTTTACCCGCGCGAAGGGCACGGCATTACCGAGTACTATCATCAGAAGGACCGCATGCAGCGGATCCACGGCTGGGTGACCAAGTACACGCTCGGCGTATCCGACAAAACGATAGAACAATGACAGAACCCGCGCCGCATGGCGCCGCCAGCAGCACGGCCTCGGACGCCGAGCTGCTGGCCATTCTCGCGGAACTCGGGCGCGAGGTCAGCTCGGTGCTCGACCTCGACACCCTCCTCGAGCGCATCCCACGACTGATCTCCCGGCTCACCAAGTTCACCGTCTTCTCGGTCTACCTGCTCGACGAGAAGCGCGAGCTGCTGACCATTGCCTACGCCGAGGGCTACGCCGACGAGATCGTCAAGCACTTCACGCTGCAGGTCGGCCAGGGCATTGTCGGCACGGCCGTCGCCGAGCAGCGCCCGATCCTGCTGAACGACGTCGATTCCGACCCGCGCTACCTGGCGGTGGTGCCCGGGGCCAGGTCGCAGCTGGTCGTGCCGCTGCGCAACAAGGGCAAGGTGATCGGCGCCCTCAACCTGCTGAGCGACGAGCTGGGCGCGTTCACCGAACGCGACGAGTGGATCCTGCGCCAGTTCGGCGCCCACGTGGCGCAGGGCATTGCCACCGCCCGCCTGTTCGAGTCGGAGCGCGAGTACGCCGAGACGCTGGAGACGTTGGCCGAAATCGGCCGCGAGATGACGTCGATTCTCGACCCCGACGAGCTGCTGACGCGGCTGGCCCACCTGATCAAGCGGGTGATCGACTACCGCATTTTCGGGATCCTGCTGCTCGATGACGATTCGGGCATGCTCGAGATGAAGGTGGCCATCAAGTACGGCGACGACCCGGCGGCCATGGATCCAATCAAGCTCGGCGAAGGCCTGGTCGGCTACGCCGCGCTGCACAAGGAAGTGGTGCTGGTGCCCGACGTGCTGAAGGACCCGCGCTACATCCACGCGGTGCCGGGCGTGCGCTCGGAGCTGGTCGTGCCGCTGATGCTGAAGGACCGGTGCATCGGCGTGTTCGATCTCGAAAGCCCCGAGCCCGACGCCTTCAACAAGAACCACGTCAAGCTGCTGACGCTGTTGGCCTCGGAAGCCGCGGTGGCGCTCGAGAACGCGCGGCTCTACGACTCGATCCGCGCCAGCGAGGCGCGCTTCGAGAAGGAACTGCGCTTTGCCAAGCGCGTGCAGATGGCGCTGCTGCCGCAGGAGCTGCCCAAGCGGCTGCGCGGGGTGGACGTGGCATGGCACTTCGACCCCGCCCGCGAACTGGGCGGCGACCTGTGCGACTTCCTGTCGCCCGAACCGAACACGCTGGTGGTGGCGGTGGGCGACGTCTCAGGCAAGGGCGTGCCGGCGGCGCTGTACGGCGCCGCCATCGGCGAGATGGTGCGCGGCCGCACCTTCCGGCGCCGGCTCGAGAAAGAGCGCAGCACACCGGCCGCCGTGCTGGCGGGCATGAACCGCATCCTCCACGAGCGCAACCTGGAGGAGTACTACTGCACCCTGTGCTACGCGATGTTCGAGTTCAAGAAGCAGATCGTGACGTTCGCCAACTCGGGGCTGCCGTACCCGGTCCGGTGCAGCGGCGGCCAGGCGACGCAAATCGACATGCCCGGCGTGCCGCTCGGCTCGTTCGGCAGTTCCGCCTACGACGAAGTGCAGGTGCCCCTCTCGCCAGGTGACGTGTTTGTTTTCTTCTCGGACGGCATTTCCGAGGCGTTCGACGAGGCCGGCCAGGAGTTCGGCATGCCGCGGATGTTCGAGGTGATCGAACGCACGCACGAGAAGCCGGCGAAGGACATTGTCGGAGAGCTGTTCGGCGCCGTCCAGGCCTTTTGCGGCGACGCCGAGCAGTCAGACGACCGAACGGTCGTCGTCGTCAAAATAAACCAATAGCCACAGAGCACCCAGAGATCACAGAGCAATTCTTTCGAAATGCAGGCACACGATGGCTATCGCGCATGCTGCATTTTGAAAAGTATTCTCTGTGTTCTCTGTGTGCTCTGTGGCTGATTAATGGGCAGGCGAGGTCGCCGCGCCCGGCGCGTCTTCGTAGTGATCCCCGTGGTCGTCCACGTGTGTGGCGGCGGTCAGGTAGATGGCGCCCAGCGTCAGGAAGATAAAGGCCTGCAGCGGGCCGACGATCAGGCCCAGGAACTGGATCGGCAGCGGGGCGATGAACGGCACGATGCTGGCGAGAATCAGCACCACGAGGTGCTCGCCGAAGATGTTGCCGAACAGGCGCAGCGTGAGCGACAGCACGCGCGACAGGTGGCTGATGATCTCGATCACGAAGATCATCGGCGCCAGCGCGATCGGCACGCCCGGCATCACCGCGAAGTGCTTGAGGTAGTTGACGGGCCCGTTCGCCAGCACGCCCTGGGCGTGATAGTAGAGCCACAGCGTGAGCGCGCACGCGAACGGCACGTTGATGTTGCTCGTGGGCGAGCCCAGACCCGGGACCTGGCCCATCAGGTTGCCAAGCAGGATGAACACGAACAGCGTGCCAAGCAGGGGCAGGTACTTGCGGCCCTTCTTGCCCATGTTGTCTTCCAGCACGCCGACCAGGAACGAGACGACGTCTTCGAGGACGATCTGGAGCTTGCCGGGGTTATCGACGCTCAACTGCGAGCGGATGGCCAGGCCGATGAAGAGGATGAACAGCGTGATCAACCCGACAAAAACCATGTGGTCGGGGATCGCCGCGTGAATGCCCAGCGAGGCGATGATCGCGTTGACTATCGCGACTAGTGGGGAGGGGTGTTCAATGGCTTCCACAGCCCGGACATTGTACTAGATTTCACAAAGGGCACGTTTAGAGGGCCTGACCCTCGAAGAGCGGTGGCTTTAGCCGCCGCTAGTGGCGAGGGCCAAAGCCGTCGCCATCTGAACGTCTATGTTCCTTATTTACAGGAACTTAACGCTCTTCTCCCGGATGTGCAGGCCGAACGAGCGGCCGCCGATCAGCGCCACTTCCTCGACCTCGCCGCGCACGCGGACGCGGGCGTTCTTGCCGGGAACACGGCTGTTGTCCGAGATCACCAGCATCTCTTCCGTGCCGTCGCTGATGCGGTAGACCTTGAACGGCACCAGCGGGATGCCAAACGAGGTGGTCACCACGCCTTCGACCGTCACCGTCCGATCGGCAAACTTGCCGGGGTTGGTCTTCACCTCCGAGATGGAGCGCGAGCCCATCGACGCGCACGCACCGGTGAAGACAGCTGCCGCAAGCGCGAGAATAACAAACAGCATTTTCATGGTCGTTCCCCTGGCGTTTTGGCGACGTCTGAAGCCATCGCCCTCCGAAAGAGAAGCTGCAGCGGAATCGTGAAGAGTGCCGGCGAGGGGCGACGATGCCAGCGCCTGCCTGAAGTTCGCCCCCCGGTGATCCGCCGCAGCTGGCCACCGATAGTGCAAGGGCCGCGCCAGACAAAGTCAGCCACGGATTAGACGCAGATTTTCTTTACAGGAGAATCACTTACAGGCCTGAAGCCCTAAACCCCTGGCCCTCGGACCCTGTCCCCTACTGAGGAAGAGGCGTCCCCCGATCAATACACGCCGAGGTAGCGATCCATCTCCCATGGCGAGACGTGGCGGATGTACTCGTCCCACTCCGCCCGCTTGGCGTCGAGGAAGTGATTGAAGATGTGCTCGCCGAGCGTTTCCCTGACCAGCGCATCCTTCTCGAACTCATCCAGCGCTTCGCTGAGGTTGGCCGGCAAATCGTCGATGCGCAGGTGGCGGCGTTCGCGATGGCTCATCTTGTAGATGTTCTTGTTCACCGGCGGGCCCGGGTCCACCTGGTGGTCGATGCCGTCGAGGCCGGCGCGCAACATCACGGCCAGGGCCAGGTAGGGATTGCACGACGGATCGGGCATGCGCAGCTCGACGCGGGTGGAATGGTCGCGCGACGCCGGCACGCGCACGAGCGGACTGCGGTTCTTCTCGGACCAGGCAATCGCGGTCGGCGCCTCGTAGCCCGGTACCAGCCGCTTGTAGGAGTTCACCAGCGGGTTGGTAATGGCGCAAAAGCCCTTGGCGTGCTGCAGCAGCCCGCCGATGTAGTTCATGCAGGTCTGGCTGAGCTGAATCTCGTTGGCGGGATCGAAGAAGGCATTCTTGCCGCCGGTGAACAACGACTGGTGCGTGTGCATGCCGGATCCGTTCACGCCGTAGATCGGCTTGGGCATGAAGGTCGCGTGCAGGTTGTTCCTGAGCGCCACGTTCTTGACGATGAACCGGCACGTGCTCACGTTATCCGCCGTCGTCAACACATCGTCGTAGTGGAAGTCGATTTCGTGCTGACCGGGCGCCACCTCGTGGTGCGCGGCCTCCACGGCAATGCCCATCTGCTCGAGGGCGATCACGATTTCGCGGCGGACGTCTTCGCCGAGGTCGATGGGCGCCAGGTCGAAGTAGCTGGCGCGATCGTGGGTTTCGGTGGTGGCGCGGCCGTCGCGGCGCAGGAACAGGAAGAACTCGGTTTCCGGTCCCGCCATCATGGTGAAGCCGCGGTCGGCGGCCTGGCCGATGGCGTTCTTCAGGGTGGTGCGTGGGCAGCCGGCGAATGGGCTGCCGTCGGGATTGGCAATGTCGCAGATCAGGCGGCCGACCCGCGCGCCGTTGGCATCGGTCCAGGGAAACACCTGGAAGGTCGAGAGGTCCGGGCGCAGGTACATGTCGGACTCTTCAATGCGGACGAAGCCTTCGATCGACGAGCCGTCGAACATGATCTTGCCGTCGAGCGCATGGGCGAACTGGCGGTCGGGCACCTCGACGTTCTTGATCACGCCCAGGATGTCGGTGAACTGCAGGCGCAGGAACTTGACGCGTTCCTCCTCGGCCCGTTTCAGGATCTCGGCGGTTTGACTCACACGCGGATCTTACACAAGGTCCGGCAAAAGCCGGACGCTACGTCGTCATCATCTTCGGCCACCCGCACGACGGCGCCCTTGCGGCTGCCCAGGCGGCGGCCGATGAAGGCCCGCGTGCGGATCTTCACGGGATCTTGGCGGCGATGATGTCCTTGACCTGCTGTCCGAGCGACAGGGCGTCAAACGGCTTGGTGACGTAGCCGCTGGCGCCCAGGCTCAACCCGGGGTCGTCTTCGGCCAGCACCACTACATTCAGGTTCATGACGCGGCGCTTTTAACGCTGCGCTCGGCCACTGCAGTGGCCGGCAGCGGCGCGGTGAGCGTCGCGAGCTGGGCCGCGAAAATCGAGGCGATGGCGACCGACGCCTCGTCGGCGGCCCTGCCCGCGTGCAGCTCGGCCGACAGCACCCCGACCGGCCCGGTCGGCCCGCACATGGGCACCGCAATCGCGGCGCCGGCCGTGGCGGTGGCCGCGCTCACGCGGGGCGCGTTTTCGCGCAAGGCTTCGGCGGTGAGATTGGCGCTCGCGCGGTCGATGGTGCGAATGCGATCGACGATGCGGGCGTCGAAGCCGTGGGTGGACACCGGCGAGAGCGCGCTGCCGTCGTTCGACGTGACCCACACGATCAGGCCCTTGGCGCCCAGCGTGTCGCTGGCCCGCGCCAGCGCGCCCGACAACGCGCCGATGTCGGCGAGCGCTGAGAGGTCGGCGCAGATCTCGGCGACGGTCTTCAGGTCGGGACCGGCCGGCGCCACCGCGGCCACGACCGGAGCCGGCACCTCTTCGGGTGCGGCATGCTTGAGATCGACTTTGAGCCCCTCGACCGGCTGGGTGACCTTCAGGGTGGTGGCCAGTTCCTGGCGCCACTCGGCCGGATCCTTGACGGCTTCGCGCCTGCTGCCGGGCAGCAGCATCAACGAGACGATGACCCAGAGGCCAATGCCGGCGGCGGCCAGCGCGGCTTGTTCCCGGCGGATGGCCGCCACGCGGGCGTCGGACTGGCTGCGCAGCGCGTAGCGGGCGGTGGTCACCTGTTCGGTCAACCCGTTCAGCAGGTCGCGGACTTCGGTGAACAGCACGTCGCCGGCAAGCAGCAGCTCGCCGCGGTCGGCGTATTGCCGCGCGCGCCGGTCGGCGGCCGCCAGCTGATCAATGCCGTCGAGTGTTTCCGAGAGCGACCCGCCCGAACCGGCCACCTCGGCATCGAGCGTGACCACGCGTTGCCGCAAGGTGTCGAGCAGGGTGCCGGCACGAGCGCCCCAGAACGTGGTGCCCTGTCCGGGCGCGATGTAGGCGCACAGGGAGCCCCGCGCGTCGAGCAGGGTGGCGAGGGCTTCTTCGGCGGCCTGGTCGAGGGCGGCGCCGCGCTGGCGCTCCGCCGCGAGACCGGCTTCGTCGGTCACCGCGCGATAGCCCATGGCCATGCTGGCAAGCAAGGCGAGGACGAAAAGAGCGACGCGGACGGAGCGGCGACCCATTCGGGTCACAGGATAGCAGAGGGCGGCACTGAAGTGCCGCCCTTCTGGCACGAACTACTCTGAGCTGCGCGAGATTTCGTCCGTAACGAGACGGAGCGGGATGACCGTCGAGGTGGCCATCTGTTCCATCTGCACGTTGTGCCCCTTCACGGGTGGCAGGTCCTGGAACATCGTGTCCCACTTCCAGCGTTCCATGGGGTTGCTGGCCTTCAGCCAGTGTTCCGCGCTCACGGGGCGGTTGAAGACCGTTTCGGTGAGGGTCGCGTACTTGGGTTGCGCCGACATGAACGTGGCGACATCGGCGCGCACCTGCTGCGAGGTGGTGTAGGTGTAGGGCAGGCCCAGCGCGGCCGCGACGCTGGTGAGAATCTGCCAGTCTTCCACGGCTTCGCCCGGCGCGTTGATGGCCTTCGAGGCGGCCTGCACCATGCCCTGGTCGTTGGTGTAGGTGGCATCTTTCTCGACCCACGCCGCGCCCGGCAGCACCACGTCGGCGACCTTCGACAGCTCCGACTGCAGCACGCCCTGGTAGACGATGACCGGCACGCGGCCGGCCTTGCGGGCCTCGAGCAGCCACGTGAGGTCGCCCATGGAGCCGTCGGGTCCCGGATCGAGGATGTAGAGCACGGCGACCCGGCCCTGGTCGATGGCGGTGCGCAGGCCCGAGAGGTCGGCATCGCCCTCGCCGACCACCGCGAGGCCGAGGTCGCGCGCGCCGTTGACGTTGGGCGCATCGACGGCCGGCACGCGGAACTTGGTGTTGGCCGGCTGCTGCTTCTCGGTGCGCCGCCAAGCGACGTGCACGTGCGAGGCGCCGCCATCGCCCTTCAGATCTTCAGCGAGGCGCTTGAGCAAGTACATCTCTTCGTGCGAGGCGTGGGCCGAGGCCAGCATGCGCACGGACGCCGGATCCTTGCGGCCGGCGGCGTTCAGCAGGTCGCGCACGCGCATCAGCGCGTCCCTCCAGGTGGCCACCTTCTGCACGCCGTCCTTGGTCAGGATCAGCGGCTTGCGCAGACGCTCGTCGCCTTCGACCCACAGGTACTGGAAGCGGCCGATGTCGCACATCCAGAAGTCGTTGACCGCGGCGTTGTAGCGCGGGGTCACGCGCGCGAGGCGCGCGCCCTTGGCCCACTCGGGCTTGGCCTTGAGCCACGCGGTGGTGCTGCAGCCCTTCGAGCACATCGTGCAGGTGGTGTCGACGGCATGCGGGTTGTCCCATGGCCGCGAGCGGAAGCGGTACTGCTTGGTGGTGATGGCGCCGACCGGGCACACATCCATCAGGTTGCCCGAGAGCAGCGAGTGGACGCCCTGTTCGTTGAAGGTCGCGATCTCGCTGCCGTTGCCGCGATTGATGGTGCCGATCTGGGCGTCGCCGTCCACCTCGGCCATGAACCGGCTGCAGCGCGTGCACAGGATGCAGCGATTGCGATTGAGCATCAGCGTGGGGCCGAAGTCGATGTCGGCCTTCACACCCTCGCCGTCGAAGGTGCGGCGCGGGAAGTCCATGCGGCTGGCGTCGTTGCCGAACGCATACGAGAAGTCCTGCAGCGGGCACTCGCCGCCCTTGTCGCACACCGGGCAATCGAGCGGGTGGTTGACCAGCAGGAACTCGAACACGCCCTTGCGGCCTTCAACCGCCTCGGGGTCCTGCGTGTGCACCACCATGCCCTCGGCCACCGGCGTCGAGCACGAGGTCTGGAGCTTGCCCATCTTCTCGATCTTGACGAGGCAGACGCGGCAGGAGGCGTCGATGCCGAGACCGGGGTGATAGCAGTAATAGGGAACCTGGATGCCGGCCTCGATGGCGGCCTTGAGGACCGAGGTGCCTTTCGGCACGGACAACTGGCGGCCATCAATGGTCAGCGTGACGTTTTCCATGACCTTAGGATGATATCAGGGTCAGCGTCGTTCGATGACGGCCACGGCGCCCCCATCCTGGTTGACTTCCACCGACCGGAAGGCGCCGGCCAGGGGCAGGCGCTGTTGCGTGGTAGCTTCGGTCAGGACCACCAGGTGCTCCGAGGTCGCGCCGTCGGCATAGGTCACGGTCACGGTGACCGGCACGTCGAACACCTCGCCGGCCTGCTCGAACCGCACGGCCAGCTCCTGCCCTTCCTGGACCGAGCTGAACCGCAGGCGGGGAATGGCCGAGTCGTAAATCCAGCGCTCGAAGAACCGCTCGAGGCCGCGGCCGCTTTCGGCCTCCATGGCCTTGCGCAAGTCGTCGGTGCCCGCCTTCGTGAAGCGGCGGTCGGCATAGTAGCGGCGCACCCCGCGGAAGAAGGCCTCGTCGCCGACGAAGCGCCGCAGCATATGGAGCACCGCGGCGCCCTTGTTGTAGACCAGTGCGCGGAACACGCGGCTCTCGCCCTTGATGTGCCCCAGCCGGTAACCCAGGAAGACGGGACCCTGGTCCGAGTAATCCACGGCCCATCGCCGGAACTGCCGAAGAATGTCGTGAAACGCGGCGTCGCCGCGCCGCTCGCGCGCGAACAGCGCCGCGAAGTACTGCGCGAAGCCTTCGCTCAACCACTGCTCGTGGTAGTTCTTCCAGCCGACCGCCTGGCCGAACCACTGGTGCGCCAGTTCGTGCGCGACGAAGAACTCGGGAAAGCCCGAAAACGACGCCGGGTCGTTGCGCCAGTTGTGCTGGCCGACCGGCGGCGGGTTGTTGATCATGGCGAAATAGCCCGGCGCGTGGCCGCCCGGCAGGTCGTCTTCGACCATGGCAATGGTGAGCGCGTCGTACGGCACATCCCCGACCAGCGACGAATACAGCCGGACGATCTCGGCGCCCAGCGCGATCGTGTCGCGCGACCGGCCCTCTTGCCGCCGATTGGCCTCGACGGCCAGTTGCATCGTGTTGCGCGCGCCCACCGCCGGAATGGCAAACGCCCGCGCCTGAAGCCTGGCGATCTGCTGCGCCAGGGTGTCCCCCGGCACCGCAACCAGAGCAGGTTCGGCCGGTGGGGCCGTAATGTCGAGGGCCACCGTGGCCGCGTCCACGCGGCTCATCTTGCTGACGAGCACCGCCAGGTAGCGCAGCGGTTGCGGCGAACGGAACGAGTACGACACCCGCGGCACCCTGCGGCCGGCGCCTTCGACGACCGACGGCGGGGCGGCCGCCGGCGAGCCGGGCTCCGCCACGCCCGAGGCCACCACCGCGTACTCCGCCGGCACCGTGAAGCGAATGTGCGCGGTCGCGAAGTCGGTGACCTGCGCCTGCGGGTGCCAATAGCTGCGATTGCTCAGCAGCCACTTCGGCTCCGCCGACACAATCGGCAAATCATCGGGCTGCGCGCTGCGTTGGCCCTGGTCCGACAAACCTAAAGGTTTGTCGCCACCGAGGTCGATCGACTCGTCCTGGAAGCTGGTGCGCACCAGGCGGCCCGAGTAGTTCACGGTGAGCGTGAGCGGGAAGTCGCGCGCGACCGGCGACGGCAGGTTGACCAGCATGCTGTTCTGGTCGCGGATGCGCAGGAACATCAGCCGCCCGAACTCGTCGCTCGTCACCGACGACACGTTGAGGCTGTCGGCGAAACGCAGCGTGAGCACGCCGAGCGCGTGCGCCTTGACGCGCAGCTTGATGCGGGTCGTGCCCTCCATCCACTCGCGGTCGGGATAGTACTGCGCGTCGATGTCGTAGTCGGTGACGTCGTAGTCGATCAGATCGTCTTCGTCGTAGAAGCGGCCGCGGCTCACCAGCTTCTGTGCCGACGCATAGACCGAGATGTTGCGGCGGCGGGGGCGTTGGAAGAGCGAGACGTCTTCGGGCTCGCCGCTCGATCGGGCGTAGGTGATCGCGCCGAACCGGCGCGTGCGCACCTCGGCGACGAAGTCGCCGGGCTGGGGCAGCAGCGACCAGGTCTCGCGGCTCAAGTCGCTCAGGTCGAGCGTGAACGACCGGGAGACATCCTCGTCGAAAATCCCCTGGCCGCGCCGCAGCAGGCGCAGGTCCACCGGCGCCAGTGTCAGCAGGTCCTCGTCGACGCGCTGCTCGAACTCGTACGGGTTGATGCGCACGAACGCCGCCGTGAACGGCGTCTCCAGCGTTTCGCTGCCGGCAAACAGCTGCAGCTGGCCCTTCTCTTCCCTGGGCGCCGGCTCGAACACCATGGTGCCGTCGCCGATTAACACCAGCGCGGTCACGCCCTCGGCGGTTTCGGCCACGAACACGTCGCCCTCGGGCAGGCGCAGGGTGAAGTCGATCGCCTGCAGCACCAGGTTGCGCGCCGTGTACTGTTTCTCCGGCTGCAGCGTCAGGCGGTGCAGGCCCTCGATCGAGGCCAGGCGATCTTCGGCCTGGATGCGCCACGGCTGGCGGCCAATCTCGTCGCCGCGCGGCCGCCGGATGTCGAGCCGCCAGGTCACGATGCGGCCGCGGTTGCCGCTCTCCTGGAACACCTCGAGCACCAGCCGATACCCCTCGCCCGGCAGCGTCCCTTGCAGCGGCGCCCGATCGCGCTCCTTGACGACGACGCGGGTGATGCCCTGGGGGACCATGGCGTCGAAGAACTCGAGCGACTGGTCGCGGTTGGCCAGGGGCGACAGCAACGCGAGCCACCGGTTGCGGTCCATGGTCGAGACGGCGGTCTCGACCGCCTCCCGGAAGTCCTGGAGCGACAGTTCTTCGGCGTCGAGTACCCGGACGGGCACCTGTCCCGCGACGGCAGGCGCGGCGCAGACGACGATCAGGACAAGCAGACGTGCAAGCATCAGTGCCGAGCCAGAAGGGGCGGCACTTCAGGGCCGCCTTTTCTGATACCAATTAGACCACCGGAATCGCCAGTCTGCTGAGTACCAATACGGTAAGGTCGTCGGCGAGCCGCTGGTCGCGGCGGTGACGCTCGACGGCGTCGAACACGGCCCGGGCGAGGTCGCCGGCCGCCGATTGCTGGTAGGCGCCGGCGTAGAGCGCCAGCGTCCGCTCCAGCCCGGCCTCGTCGAACGGAGTGCCATCGGGACTCTCGGCTTCGGTCAGGCCGTCGCTATACATCAACAGCGCATCGCCGGGGTTCAGCTGCACTTCGCCGGCCTCGTACTCGCTGGCCTCGAACATGCCGAGCGCGATGCCGCCGCTCATCAGCCGTTCAATGGAGCCATTTTGCCGGCGCAGCAGTGGAGGTGTCTGGCCAGCGTTGACGAACTCGAGGCGGCCGGTCGCGGGCGTGTAGGACGCGAGGAACAAGGTGATGAACCGCGAAGCCGGCGCCTGCCGCGCCACCTGCAGGTTGAGGCGCTTGACCAGGGCCGGCAGCGGCAGGCCTTCATCCACGAGCGTGCGAAGAATGGCGAGCAGCAACGCCATGAGCAGGGCCGCCGGACTGGCCTTGCCGGCGACGTCGCCGAGCGCGACGAGGACCGTGCCGTCGGGTTGCGGCAGGATGTCGTAGAAGTCGCCACCCACCGTGTTGGCCGGCTTGGTCAGGCCGAAGGCTTCGACACCCGGACCCGACCACGTGCCGTCGGGCAGCATGGCCTGCTGAATCTCGCGGGCGACTTCCAGGTCGCGCTTGAGCGAGAGCCGGTCCGCGACCTCGAGCAGCACGAGCAGGTTCATCAGCAGGAAGCCCGCCAGCAGCCAGATCGTGCCGTCGGCGAACACCGGTCCCGGCACGCGGATGTGCACGAAGAACAAGGCGATGGGCACCGGCACCGCAATAAGGCCGAACCCGCGGAACAACTGGAGCAGGCCGATTACCGACAGCGCCAGCGACACGCCGTACATCAGCCGGCGGGCCGGCGACAGGCGCATGGTGAAGGCCAGGAAGAAGCCCTGGCCGTACCTGACCGCCTTCTTGTACCAGGGCAGGCCTTCGAGTTCGGCCGTGTTGATGCCCTTGGCGAAGAAGCGATAGGCCTCGGGCGTCTCGCGCGTGAACAGCTTCCCCAGCTCGTCGGGGGTGAGGTCGTGCGTGTAGCGCTTGAAGAAGGCCTTCGGCATCAGCTCTAAACCCGGACGTTAGTTGATCACGCCGAGTTCCCTTCCCACCTTGGCAAACATGTCCAGGGCGTATTGCAGGTCCTCTTTGGTGTGGGTCGCCGCTACGATCGTGCGCAAGCGCGCCTTGTCGCGGGCCACGGTCGGAAAGCCAATGCTCTGGGCAAAGACGCCCTGGGCAAAGAGTGCGTCCGACATCTTCGCCGCGGTGGCCGCCTGGCCCACGATCACCGGCGTGATCGGGCTTTCGCTGAGGCCGGTGTTGAAGCCGAGCGATTCGAGACCGGCCTTGAAGAAGCGGGTGTTGTCCCAGAGCTGCGCGATCCACTGCGGCTCGCTTTCGAGCACGTCGAGCGCGGCGATGCAGGCGGCGGTCACGGCCGGCGGATGCGAGGTGGAGAACAGGAACGGCCGCGCGCGGTGATACAGGAAGTCGATCAGCGCGCCGGTGCCCGCGACGTAGCCGCCGAGCACGCCGACCGCCTTCGAGAGCGTGCCGACCTGGATGTCAACGCGGCCGTGGCACTTGAAGTGATCCACCGTGCCGCTGCCGTTGGCGCCGAACACGCCGCTCGCGTGCGCGTCATCCACCATCATGATGGCGCCGTACTCCTCGGCAATGGTGCAGAGGTCGGGCAGCGGCCCGAGGTCGCCTTCCATGGAGAAGACGCCGTCGGTGATCAGGATCTTGCGCTGCGTCGTGGGCAGCTCCTTCAGGATCTTGCGCGCCGCGTCGACGTCCTTGTGCGGAAACACCTTGATCGCGGCGCGGCTCAGCCGGCAGCCGTCGATGATGCTGGCGTGATTCAGCTCATCCGAAATGACCACATCGTCTTTGGTGAGCACCGCCGCGACGGTGCCCGCGTTGGCGGCGAAGCCGCTCTGGAACACGACCACCGACTCGACGTGCTTGAACTTGGCGAGCCGGCGCTCGAGTTCCATGTGCATTGCCATGGTGCCGGAGATGGTGCGGACGGCGCCGGAGCCGACGCCGAACTTCGCCACCGCGTCGACCGCCGCCTGCTTCAGCCGCGGGTGCGTGGCCAGACCCAGGTAGTTGTTCGACGAAAGGTTGACGACCGACGTGTGGTCGAAGGTGGCGTGGGCCGCCGGCTCGCCCTCGAGGACGCGCAGCTTGCGGTAAAGGCCTTGGTCTTTGAGCGAGGTGAGTTCGGCGTTCAGGAATGAGAGCGGGTCAGCGCGCATAGACCCTAGCGTATCGCGTAGAGCGCGTCGTTGTCGTCGAAGGTTTCCAGCAGCCGTGCGCCGTGCGCCTCGAGCCAGGCGCGGACCCGTTCGGCGCCGTCCGGCGCCGCAAAGGCGTTGGAGTGCAACACGACATGGGTGGTCCTGGAATCCACTAACGACTGCCACGCCAGCTCGGGATCCAGGGTGACGTTCCTCAAGCGCGCCACGCGGGCGCTGTAGCCGGGCGGAAAGCTGCCGCTGTAGCCGTTGGTGACCGGCTTCCAGTGGCTGGCGGCGTAGAAGACGTAGCGGATCTCCCACGCGGCGTCGCCGAACGGGAACTCGGTGATTACCGAGCCCGCCGGAAGGGCAGCGACCCGCGCATAGACGGGCGGGGCTTCCGAGGCCGGATACACACGCGACGGCGGCATGGCTTCGTTCTGCGCCCAGGCGCGATTCATCTCCATGGGGATGGCGGCGCCTTCGACGAGGATCAATAAGGCGATCAGGATCGGAGAGGCCGGCACTAAAGTCCCGGCCCTCCGTACGATCGCGGCCATTCCATACCCGGCCATTACCGCGAGGAACAGCCCGGCAATCATCGCGTAGCGCGCGGGGACGCGCACGCCGTCGAAGCCCGGCACGTAGTGGTAGAGCGCCGAGTAGATGCCAAGCCCCGACACCCGAGCGTTGCCGGCGCTCGGCGCCGGACCGAGCGACAGCCACATCGCGAGGAGGGTGGCGACCGCGAAGAAGAACACCGGCGTGCGCACCAGCCGTCCGAGCACCACCCGCGCGCGCGGCGACAGCGCCAGCACGAGCCCGGCGGCAGCGACCGTCTGCATCAACAGCCGCTGTGGGGTGCGGGCGCTGATGGTGACGCCGAACGCCCTGACATCAAAGCCCCCGAACGCCACCGCGCTGCCGAGCGCCACGAACTGGACCGCGGCAAGCACCGTCATGACGACCAGCAACAACCTGACCCATCGACGCCGATCGGTTTGCGTCGGAGCCGCAGCGACTTCGCGGCTGATGAGCGCGAGGCCGGCAATGATCGCCAGCCCCAAGGGGACGAAGCCGAGGAAGGTTTCGCCTTCCGGGCGGGTGTAGAACCGCAGCGTCTCGCCCCACAGCCACACGTTCTCGGAAGCCGTGAGGTACGACCAGACATTCGCCGAGAACCCCACCACTTCTCCGAATGGCCGGGCGAAGCCAAAGACACGCTGCGCCTCCAGGTACGGCAGCAGGAACGGAAGCGTCAGGACGAGGGTGCTCCCTGCGGCCGCGATCAAGCCCAGCCAAGTGCGTACGGTGCTTAGGGCGCCAAGCGCCCACATCCGATGCACCACGAACAGCGGCGCGAACGGCGCGAAGTAGAGCAGGTAATAGCCGCACGACCAGTTCTGCATCACCAGGGCCGCCGTACCGCCGGCGAGCGCCTTGTGCGAGTTCGTCGTGACGAAGCGATTCAGCCCCCACAGCGCATACGGCATCCACTGCGAGCTGAGCACCTGCAGGTGCGGCACCGAGGCAATGCGATACGGCAGAAAGCCGTAAACCAGTCCGGCGATGAAGGCGGCGCGGCGATCACCGGTGAGGTCGGACACGAGCAGGTACGCGCCCAACGCCGAGAGCACGAACGTGGAGAGGAACAACAGGTTGTAGCAAAGGATGATGTTGCCGGTGATCCAGTAAATCGGCAGGATCTGCACCACCTGCCCAAACAGGTGTTCTGACAGCGCCAGCGACAGTGGCGCCGGGTGAAAGATGTTCCCGTCCCAGAACTGCGGCCAGCTCACGGCGCCGGTCACCAGCTGCGGCAGGTGCTCGGCGCCCCACGCCAGGATCCACATGTTGAGGAGCGAATCGCCCAGGTCGCCGGGCACGTCGCTGCCCAGGTCCGCGGCCAGCGGCCAGGTCAGGACCAGGGCAATGACGGAATACCCAAGAAAGGCGAAAAGGGGAGCAGGTCCACTTTTCGTCATGCGTCTTCGTCGGCCAACACCAGTTCTTCGAACAACACCTGGAAAATGGCGGCCGTCGGCACCGCAAGCAGGGCGCCGGCCAGGCCGAGCAGCGAGCTCCCGATGATCAGCGCGACGATCACCGTGATAGCGCTCAAGCCCACCTGCTGACTCATCACCTTCGGCACCAGGACGTTGTTCTCGACAATCTGGAGGGCCCAGCAGAATCCGGCCGTCGCAACCCCGACGCTGGGCGACACGGTAAACGCGACCGCGATGGTGGGCACGGCCGCCAGCAGCGGGCCGACCATGGGGATCATCTCGCCGACGCCCGCGATCAACGCCAGCACGAAGAAATAAGGCACCCCGAGCAGCGCCAGGCCAACGGCCGACGTGATGCCGATGATGAAGCCGAGCAGGATCTGCCCCCCCAGCCACGCGCTGACCTTGACTGACACCTCAGCCCCGACCTTCGCGACCCGCTCGCGCTGCGACGGCGGAAACAACCGCACCAACAGGTTGAACAAGTGCTCGGAATCCACCAGCAGGTAGAAGGTCAGCAGCAGGATGGTGACCAGTCCGAACACGCCGCCGATGAAACCCCAAATAGTCAGCAGCACGGTGGTCACGACGTCGGTGCCGCCCGAGACCGGGGCCTGCTGCAGCAGCTCGGCGAACGATGCCCCCTCGGGCATGACGCCCCACCCCACCAGCTTCTGGTGCAGCCAGTCGAGGCGCATCGGCAGGTCGGTCCACAGTTGCCGCCCCTGAGCCATCAGGGGCCGCACGACCGCTGCCGCCAACCCGGCCAGCAGGCCCAGCACGGTGGCATAGATCAACAGGATGGCGGCGGAGCGCGGCAGGCGCCGCTTGCCGATCGGGGTGAGCCGCCGCCGTTCGATCATGCGCACGAGCGGCGCGAGCCCGATGGCAAAGAGCGCGCTGACGTAAATCAAGAGGATCTGCGCGCGCACCAGGTACAACGCCCACATCAGGACGATGGCGAAGGCCGCGCAGAGCACGGCGTAGCGGACCAGGGCGCGCTGATCAGTGGCCAAGGAACTCCTGCGTAAACGCCGCCACCTCGTCATAGATGGCGCCGAGCTCGGCGGGCGCCGCCAGGAACACGATGCGGAAGAAGCCGTCTTCCGGAGCCGTGCCGAAGCCCGAACCGTACACGCACAGGATGCCCTTGGCGCGGAGCAGCCCGAGCACGAAGTCCACGTCGGTCTTGCCCGCCGGCAGTTCGACCTTCGGCATGGCGTAAAACGCGCCGCGCGGCGCCACCAACGACATGCCCGGAATGGCGTTCATGCGCGCCGTCGTCAGCGCGGCGCGCTCGCGCAACTGCGTGCGGAACGACACCTGGTGCGAGCGATCGCCGGTGAGCGCGGCGGTGACGGCAAACTGCATGGGGCCCGGACTGCACAGCCGTCCGTCGGCGAGCTTCTTGATGGCGGCGAGCGCCGGGTCGAGACGCGGCGATGAGCCCACGGCCATCCAGCCGGCGCGCCAGCCGGGCGCCAGGTACGCCTTCGACAGGCTCGAATACGAAATGATCGCCGCGGCGTTGTCGAGCGCCGCCATGGCCGGCACCGCACCCTCGTAGGCGAGATCGCCGTAGACCTCGTCGGCGAGAATGACCAGGCCGTGCGCTTCGGACAGGTCGATCAGCGCGCGGCGCATGGCGTCGGGATAGATTGCCCCGGTCGGGTTGTTGGGATCGATCACGACCAGCGCGCGCGTCTTCGGGTTGATCAGGCTGCGGATGTGATCGAGATCCGGCTGCCAGTCGCGCGTGTAGTCGGTGCGGTAGTACACCGGCTGCGCGCCAATCTTCGCGAGCACCGCAGTGTAGAGCGGATAGGTCGGCGACGGCACCAGCACCTCTTCGCCTTCGTCCACGATGCCGGTCAATGCCAGCTCAATGCCTTCGGACGTGCCCGACGTGATCAGCACGCGATCGGCATCGACGTGGACGCCGCGCGCGACGAAGTCGGCCGCCGCGGCTTCCCGCGCCGAGGCAATGCCGGGCGACGGCGTGTAGCCGTTGTGCCCGTCGCGCATGGCCTTGGCCACGGCTTCGATCAAATGCGGCGGCGTGAGAAAGCCAAACTGGTTGGGGTCGCCGATGTTCAGGTAGCGGACCGTCATGCCGGTCTGCTCGACCTTCTTCGCCTCCACGACGATGTTGCGAATGGCGTAGGTAAAGCGATCGACTCGCTTCGCGGTCCTGATGGCCTCGGGAACTACTGACATTTCGCTCGGATCTTATCAGTGCGCGGTGGCACAGAAGTGCCGCCCTCCTGGCGCCGGTTGTCGTGTAAAAGCTACACGTTTACACGCCTCCCGGGTCTCGCCAAACTCAGCTGTTTTAGTTAAACTACTGGTTTCAAATGAGTTACTGGCTTGGCACCAAACTTGGAGATAGGTCTGGCATGCGGCGATTCCTCCTCGCCCTCGCGCTGACGGCCTGTCCGGATGTTGGCTGGGCGCAGGCCGAATCGCAGGCAACATTTCGTTCCGGAGTTGACCTTGTCACGGTGGGCGCGACGGTGCGCGACAGCAAAGGACGACTGGTGACCAATCTTACGAAGCAGGACTTCGAGGTGATGGACCGCGGTGAGCGACGCGCGATCAGCGAGTTCCGCTCCGAGCGTGCACCCTTGAGCCTGGCGATTCTGTTCGACGTGAGCGGCAGCATGGATGTTGCCGCGCGCGCGACCGCTGCGAAATTTGCGGCCTTCCATCTGCTGAATTCGCTGGATGAAGGCCGCGACGAAGCCGGGCTGTTTGCTTTTGACAGCCGGCTACGCGAGGTGGCCCCGTTTACGGTCGATACGCGTGCCCTCAAGGGTGCGCTGGGGGAGGTCGATCCATTCGGGGCCACCTCGTTACATGACGCGATTTCGGCGGCGGCCGAGCGGGTGGCGACCCGCCCGATGTCCCGCCGCGCAGTAGTGGTGTTGACCGACGGCATCGATACGTCGAGCCAGCTGACGCCGGCGCAGGTCTCGGCAAAGGCCGCGGCCATCGACGTGCCCGTTTACATCATCGCGGTGGTCTTGCCAATCGACGATCCGGGCTCCGATCGCGCCACCCCAGGCGCGCAGCGGCAGGCCCCCGCGTCGGTTGGCACCATTGAGGACCTGGCGCGCTGGACCGGCGGGGCGCTGCACTACAGCAGCACCTCGGCGTCGGCCCACAAGGCCGCGCGGTCGGTGATCGACGAGCTGCGCCACCTGTATTTGATTGCGTTCGAGCCGGGCGCGGTCCCGGGGTGGCACCCGCTCGAGATTCGGACGCCGCAGAAGGATTTTGTAGTGCGGACCCGTGGCGGTTACGTCGCCGGGTCCGGCAGTCGTTAGGTTGAACTCGTAAGTAACTCTTAAGGAGATGACTATGCGTAACTCCCTGTTCGTCGTCGGTGTCATTACCATCCTTGGCATCGCGCCGGCGTGCGCGACCAAGGGCTTTGTCCGCACCTCGGTTGGTGAAGTGAACGACAAGGTCGCCACCATGGGCGCGTCGCTCGAAGAGACCCAGGAGCGTGTGCGCACGGCCGAAGGCAAGATCGTTGAAGTGGACGGCAAGGCCGTGGCCGCCAACGAAGCTGCCGCGAAGGCCAACGCCGCGGCGGCCGAAGCCAACACCGCCGCTGGCCGCGCCGCCGAAGTGGGCAAGACGGCCGACGCCCGCGCCGCAGGCCTCGAAGCCGAAACCCGCAAGCTGATCTTCACCACGGTGCTCAGCGAAGACCGGGGCAAGTTTCAGCTTGGCAAGGCAGAACTGCCGGAAGACGCGGCCGCGGCGCTCGACGCGATGGTGAACAACCTCAAGGCCGACAAGAAGGCCGTGTGGGTGGAAATCGAAGGCCACACCGACAACGTCGGCGACGCGAAGTACAACGAACAGCTCGGCCTGATGCGCGCCGAAGCCGTGAAGCGCTATCTCTACGAGAAGCACCAGGTGCCGCTGCACAAGATCAACGTGATCAGCTACGGCGAAGAGAAGCCGGTGGCGCCGAACAACACCCGCGACGGCCGCGCCCAGAACCGCCGCGTCGTGATCAAAGTCCTGGCGTAACCGCGTCGGGCCGTACGTCGTCTCGCGTGGGGCACCCCGTCACGGGGTGCCCTACGTTTGTACCGGCGGATGGAGTACACTTTCTCCCGCCTCATGAAACTCAGCGTCGTCATGCCGGCCTACAACGAGCAGGCCACCATCCGCACCATCGTCGCGCGCGTGCTTGCCGTGGACCTCGGTCCCGTCGCGAAGGAGCTCGTGATCGTGGACGATGGGTCGAAGGACGGGACGCGCGACATCCTGAAGGAGCTGGACGGCCAGGCCGG
>JBEGVQ010000140.1:0-5232 GCA_041178345.1 Acidobacteriota bacterium
GCCGAGCGCCGGGCCTTCCAGTTGCTCGAGACCATGGCTGAAGAGACCGCGGCGATGTTGTTCGCCCAGTTCCCGCAGGCGCGGCGCGCCCGGATCGAGATTCGCAAGCCGGCGGCGGTCCCGGCCGCCGCGTGCGCCTTTGTCCGCGTCGAGCGGGTGCGGCCATGAGTGCCTCCGCGCCCGTAGCGGTGGTGACTGGCGGTGCCCGCCGTCTCGGCCGGCACCTGTGCCAGATGCTCGCCACGCGCGGCTACGACATCGTCATGTTTTACCGCAGTTCCGGCGAGGAGGCGCGCGCGCTCGTGGCGGAGATCGCCGCCACCGGGCGACGGGCACGCGCTATGGCCGTGGATGTCGGCGACGAGCCCCGGGTGGCCGCGGCGTTCGCGGAGCTCGCGAAGGATGGGGGCCGGGTCGACCTGTTGCTGAACAACGTCGGCAACTACAACCCACAGGACGTCACCAGGCTCACCCCGGCGGTGTGGGACGCCACGCTCGCCGCCAACCTATCGGGGGCCTACTACTGCTGCTTCCATGCGCTCGAGCTGATGCCGGCCGGGGGCAACATCATCAACATCGGGATGGCGGGCCTCGAGGGCATCCGCGCGAACGTGCGGGGTGCCGACTACTACGTCAGCAAGACCGGCTTGTTGTCCCTGACGCGGTCGCTGGCGGTGGGCTACGCCACCCGCCAGGTTCGCGTGAACATGGTGTCGCCGGGCCAGCTCGATAACTCGGTCGATCTTCCGCCGCCCGACGAGATTGGGCTGACCGTGCCGCTTGGCCGGGCCGGTGCGCTGCAGGACGTCGCCCAGGCGGTTGGCTACTTGCTCGACGCGAGCTACGTCACTGGCGCCAACCTCGACGTCGCCGGCGGCTATCGACTGTAGCGTTGACGGTGACGACCAGCGCCTCCGCGCTCGTGCCGCTGTGGGACCGCGGCGCCGAATGGCAACGCCGCCTCGCCATGGTGCGAGAGGCGCGCGAGTTCCTGTACCTGTCCACGTTTTACGTCGAGCACGACGCGTATGGTGTCGGGATGCTGTCCGAGTTGATCGCGGCCCAGCGCCGGGGCGTCGCCGTGAATCTGCTGATCGACGGATTCGGCCAGCGGCTGGGCGGCGTGTTGATGTCGCGCGAGCACCGGGCCACGCTCGCCGCGATGCTGGGCGAGCTGCAGGGCGCCGGCGCGATCGTGACCACCTATCACCCCGCGCGCCGGATGCAACGGTGGCTGGGTGGCGGTCAGCACGTCAAGATCCAGGTCTCGGAGGCCGGTGAGGCGATCTTCGGCAGCAGCAACCTGAGCCAATCGTCGTACGAGGGCTGGAACGAGTACTCCGTGGCAGTGCGCGGTCCGGTCGCGGGCAGGTTGCTGGAGAGCTATCGTGAGATCGGCGGCCTGGTGAACGACGCACATCTCCGCCACCTCGACGCGGTGGCGGACGCCGGCGCTGCCGACCTCCCGCTTGACTACTGGGTGTGTAACCCGAACCGTGCGCAGGGCCTGGCTGGGCCACTCGGGTGGCGTGGCGCCAACGTCGTGACTGACCGCCTGATCGACCGGATCACCACGGCCACGCGCTCGATCTGCATCACCAGCTTCTACTTCAAGCCGGTCGAGCCGCTGTTGGCGGCGCTGCTCGCGGCGGCGCGGCGCGGTGTGCACGTGGCCGTGCATCACTCGCATCGCGAGGCCCTGCCGGCGACCGACCTCGCCTGGATCGCCGCCGCGGCCCACTACGAGCGCCTGCTCGCGGCGGGTGTGCGCATCTACGAGAACCGTCACGGAGAACACTCGAAGATCGTGCTGATCGACGAGGAGTGGGTGGCGTTTGGCAGCTACAACTTCGAGCACGCCGCCCACGATCGGCTGGCCGAGGCCATGCTGGCGAGTGCCGACGCCCGGGCGACGCGGCCGGCCGCCGAGATCTTCGCGGAGCTCGGGCGGGATCCTGACAACCTGCGGGTCACGCCGCAGGTGGTGGCCGCGTGGCCGGTTCGCCGCGTCGCCCGGCTCAGGCTGCTCGGCCCATTCAAGAGGTGGATGTGACACTGCGCTTCAAGGAGATCGAGCACAAGTTCCTCGTCTCGGACCAGTTCGACCTCGCGCGGTTTCGGCAGGCGGTCGCGGCGCTGGGCCCGACGCGGACCAGCACCGTGAGCGTGCAGGACCGCTACTTCCTGACGGAGGGCGGCAGTGCGCGCCGGTTTCTCCTGCGGCATCGCTACGATGCCGAACTGCATCACCTGACGATCAAGTCACTCGAGGCCGACAATGAGGTCCGCGTCGAGGTCAACCTTGACCTTGGGCACCACGCCGGTTCCCAGGCGGCGCAGGTCGATGCGTTCATGGGTCACCTGGGCGTGATCTGGCGCGGCGAGCTGCAGAAAAAGCTGGAGGTCTGGTACTTCCCTGACTGCGAAGTCGTCTACTACGAGGCTGCCACGTCGTCCCGCTCCGTGCGGTGCGTGGAGTTCGAGGCGACGCGCAAGGACTCGCTGCCGGAGGCGCTGGCCACGGTGGAGCGGTTCGAACGGGCCACCGGTTTCGAGGCCGCGTCCAGGACGCGCGAGTCGCTCCCGCAGATCCTGTTCCCCGACCTGGCGGCCCTGATCTCCTGACGGCCACCGTGGCCGCGGTCGTGGAATAATCCCGGCATGTCTTCAACCGTTCGCGTCCTTGCCTTTGGGTGCCTGACGTTTGCCGCTCAGGCCGCCGGCGCCCAGCCGGGCGCGGTGCCTGCCGCCATCCGCACCGCTGCCGATGCCATTTCGGCCGAGCAGGTCGCGTGGGACCTGGCGTACTTGGCCTCCGACGAGTTGCGCGGCCGCAACACGCCGTCGCCGGGCTTCGACATGGCGGCCGACTACATTACCGAGCGGCTGGCCCGCGCGGGTCTCAAGCCGGGCGGCGATGCGGGGAGCTTCCGCCAGCACTACGCGCTTCACGAAACGCGCGTCGATACCAATGGCGCGACCCTCGAGATCGCCGGGCGCCGGTTCGCGCTTGGCCGCGACTTTGCCATGCAGTCGTTGGCCGCGCCAATCAGCGCCGAACTGCCGGTCGTGTACGTGGGCCATGGCTGGGTGATTCCCGGCCGCCAGATCGATCCGTACGCCGGTGTCGACGTGAAGGGCAAGCTCGTGCTGGCCCATGGCCCGCGCGCGTTGCCCCAGGGCGTGGTGGTGCAGCAGCTCGGCCGAGTCGCGATTGATGCCGAGACGCCCCTCGTCGCCGCGGCCGCGCGCGGCGCCGCCGGCGTGCTGTTCATCACGCAGGCCGGCGACCTGGTCCGGTGGGACGCCATCAAGGGCGGCAACACGGTGCGCCGCGAGCTCGACCCGCCGGTGCCCTCCGCCTATTCCGCGGCAACCATCACCTCGGTACTGCTGACGCCGCCGGTCACCACCGCACTGCTCGACGGCGAAATGGTCACCGGTCCGCAGGCGGTTCGCCTTGGCGAGCCGGCCGCCTTTCCCGCCTCGTTCCAGCTGAAGAAGACGGCGCGGCTGCACGTGCCGGTCTCGGCCCCCACGGTCTATCGCCCCTACAACGTGGTCGCCATTCTCGAGGGCAGCGATCCGAAACTGAAGGACGAGGCCGTCACCGTGTTCGCGCACCTCGACGGCGCGGTCGGGTCGCGCGAGATTGCCGGCGATGCGATCTACAACTCGGCCGACGACAACGCCTCGGGCAGCGCGGCGATGCTGAACATCGCCGAGCAGATGGCGGCGGCACCCAAACCGAAGCGGACGATCGTGTTCGTGTGGGACAGCGGGGAAGAGCAGGGCCTGTGGGGCACGCGCTGGTTCGTGCACCATCCGCCGGTTCCGCTGGCGCGGGTGGTCGCGCACTTCAACATCGACATGATCGGCGCCAGCCGGCGGCCCGGGTCGGCCGATGAGGCGTCCAACCTGGTCACCGAGCGCAACGAGGTGTTCGTCATCGGTCCGCAGGCACTGAGCCGGCAGGCGAGCGTCCTGTTGGACCGGGTCAACGAGTCGTACTTGAAGTTGAAGTACAACCGGCAGTACGACACGTCCGGCAGCGAGTTCTTCTACCCGCGCACCGATGCCGGGCCGTTCCTCGAGCGCGGCATCCTGACGATTGGGTTTACCACCGGCATCCACAACCGTTACCACCTGCCCGCAGACGAAGCGCGCGCGCTCGATCCGGTGCAGGTCCACGTCATTGCCCGGACGGTGCTTGCCAGCATCTGGATGTTGGGCGACGCTGCCGAACGGCCGGGCATCGACCAGCCAATTCCGCGCACGGTGCCCCGCTTCAAGTAGTCATGGCCGAGGTGCCCCAAACAACTGGCCCGTGAGCCGCGGCTCGCGCGTTAGGATGTACGTGCCATGAAAAAAATGCAATTGCTGACGTTGGTAATAGCCGTGCTGGCGGTCGACGCCGCTCCGTTGTTCGCCCAGGAGCAGGTGACGATCGTGCGACGCAACAGCGAGCGCTACTCGGGCCGCTTCGAGGATTGGGTGCGCCAGACCGACACGATTTATGTCCGGGTGTCGCCCAACGATCAGCGGCGGGTCGGGCTGGGTGACATCCTGGTCATCGACGTCGGCGGCAACGGCACCAACCTGCCCGCCAACGAAACGCAAGCCGCGCAAGGCGCGGAGCACATCCTGATTACCCGCCGCGGCGACGTGATGACGGGCCGGCTGGTGAACATCGAGGGCGGCGAAGGGTCGGCCCAGCCGAACGAGCCGCGCAGCGTCACCTTCAGGACGGGTAGCGGCGAGCAGCGGCTCCGCTTCGCGGAGGTCGCGCGGATTTACCTGGGCAACTACCCGCGTCCGACGGCGGCAGCGCCGGCTGCGCCCGCGCCGCCCGCGGCGGTGCCGGAAGGCAGCGTGCGCGTGCCGGCGAACCAGCAGTGGACCGCGACCAACATGATGATTCGCCGCGGCGACCGCGTGCTGTTCACGCCCGAGGGCGAGATTCAGCTGTCGGGCGAGGCCGACGACAAGGCGTCGGCCAACGGTTCGCTCAAGGGCCGCACCGCGGCGAACGCGCCCATGCCGGCCGTGCTCGCGGGCGCGCTGATTGGGCGCATCGGCAACGGCGCGCCGTTCGCCATCGGCAACCAGAGCGTGCCGCTGCCGATGTCGGGCGACGGTCCGCTGTGGCTGGGCATCAATGACGATGCGGCCGGCGACAACAGCGGCGCCCTCGTCGTGCGGATTGTCGTGACGCGCGGACGGTAGTTATTT
>JBEGVQ010000141.1:0-13604 GCA_041178345.1 Acidobacteriota bacterium
GGTGCAGGCCTGCACCCGGCGCTCGAGCTCGGCCGCGGCCTCTTCCATCCGCGCCACTTCGGCCAGCGCGCCGGCACTGCGTTCGATCAGTCCGGCGTGCGCGGCACGAGCCTCGGCGGCCTTCTGGCTGAGCCCCTCCGCGGTCTCGCGCGCCTCGGAGAGCTTGCGCTGCGATTCCGACAATGCCTGGTCGGCTTCGGCGCGCTGCTCGTTCAGCCGCGCGATGGACTCGCGGGCCTCGGCCTGCCGGTCATCGAGGCCCGCCACTTCCTCGCGGACGCGGCTGACCTCGGTCTGCACCAGTTCGGTGCGCTGCTGCACGCGCAACTCGTCATCGGCCGCGCGCTCGCTCTGCCCTTCGACGCCGACGATGGCTTTTTCCTGGCGGTGAAACTCGGCTGACAGGCCGGCGATGGCGGCCGTGGCCAGCGCAATGGTCTGCTCGAAGCCCGCGGTATCGGACACGAGCTGTTCGAGGGCCGCCGTCGCGGCCGCGAGGTGCTCGCGCAGTTCCTTGATCTCGCGCTTGGTCGCGAGAATGCCGCGCGACTCGGCCTTGTCGCCGCCGGTCACGACATGGCGGCCGCGGAACACGTCGCCTTCGAGGGTGGCGACCGGGTACGGCACGGTCGGGGCAATGCGCGAGGCCGCCTCGAACGACTCGGCGATCAGGGCGCCGCCCATCACGGCCTGCACGGCCTGCGGGAAGGGACCACCGATGCGGACGACCGACGTGAGGGCGACGGCGCCCGCGGGAATCATCGACAAACCTGAAGGTTTGTCGCCACCAGCGGCAGCCATGGCATCGCCGGCGAAGGTGCCGCCGAACGAACCCATCGGCGTTTCGACGAATGAGCCGCCGCCGTCGCCCGAGTAGGTCGCCACGGCCGAGCCATCGTCGGGACGGCCCACGATGAAGCCGCAACGGCCGGCGTTCTCCTGGCGGATCAGCTTGAGGCCGGCGGAGACGTGGTCGAGCCGCTCGACCACCACGTGCTGCAGCAGGTCGCCGAGACAGGCCTCGACGGCGCGCTCGTACTTCGGTTCGACTTCGAGGAAGTCGGCGAGGGCACCCATCTGGCCCACCTTGCCGTTGGCGTTGACCAGCACCATGCGCGCCGCGTCGGCAAAGCCAGAGCGGTGGGTGTCGATCTCTTCGAGCGAATGCAGGCGGGCCGTCATCGCCGCCACATCCTGCTCGCGCGTGCGCACGTCCCGCGAGCGCCATTCGTGTTCGATGCGGGCGCTGGCCAGTTCCGACTCGCGGGCGGCCCGCGCCACCCTGGCGGCATCGAGGCCGTCCTGTGCCCGCCGCCAGGCCTCGGCGGCCATCTGGCGCTGGGCCCGGGCCTTCTCGAGTTCGGCCGCCAGCTCGCTGGCTTCCAGTTCCAGCCGGCCCGCCGTCGCCATGGCGCGTTCGCGCTGGGCGCCGGCGTTGTCGTGCGCGGCGTTGAGCGCGGTGATGGTGTTCAACACCGCGTAGACGTCGGCGCGGGCGCGCTCCACGTCCTGCTCGAGCGCTTCGATGGCTTGTTGCGCGCGGGCGTACTCGTCGCCGGCCTCACTGGCCAGCGCCGCCGCTTCGTCGCGGGCCGCGGCGGCCTCGCTCGCGGCGAGGCGGCGGCCGTCAAGGGCCAGCTGCTCGGGTTCGCGGCGCGCTTCGAGCTGCTGCTTCTCGGCTTCGAGTTCGGCCGCGCGGGCCTGCAGCATCTCCGACTGCTGGGTATCGAGCGCGATCTGCTGCTGGCGGCGGTTGATCTCGAGTTCGTGGCCGTGCACGGTCTCGCGCGCGGCGGTCGCGGCGCTGTCGGCCGACGCCAGCTCAATGCGAATGCGCGCCAGGTCGTTCTCGACTTCGGCCAGGCGGGCGGCGGCGACCCCTTCGTTGGTGCGCGCTTCCTGCAGGCGGGTGCGGGCGGTCTCGATGGCGTCCGACAGCGTGCGATAGCGCCGCGCGAACAGGACCTTTTCCCACCGGCGCATCTCGTCGCGCAAGCGCGTGTAGCGGCGCGCCTTCGCGGCCTGCCGCTTGAGCGAGCCACGCTGCTTGTCGATTTCGTAGACGATGTCGTCGAGGCGCGTGAGGTTCTGCTGCGCGGCTTCAAGCTTCAGCTCGGCTGAGCGGCGGCGCGCCTTGTACTTCGTGATGCCCGCGGCCTCTTCGATCAGCTGGCGCCGATCGGTCGGGCGCGAGCTCAGGATCATGCCGATCTTGCCCTGCTCGATGATGGCGTAGGCCTTCTGGCCGAGACCCGTGTCCATCAGCAGTTCATGGATGTCCTTCAGGCGGCACGACTGGCCGTCAATCAGGTATTCGCTTTCGCCCGACCGGTATAGCCGGCGCGTCACCTCGACCTCGCGGGTCGCCGGCTCGATGATCTCGGTCAGCTCAGGGTGATGGCCGTTGCCCCTCGACTCGCCCGCCGACTCAAGCGTCGACGAGCTCGCTCGGGACAGGCCATTCGCCTGGTGGGCGTCCTCCCCCATCTCCTTCAGCAGGGATGGTGGGACGATGACGTTGCCGAACCGGAGACGGACTTCGGCGGCGCCGGTGGGCTTGCGCGCATCGGAACCGTTGAAGATGACGTCTTCCATCTTGTCGCCGCGCAGGCTCTTAGCGCTTTGCTCGCCGAGCACCCACGTCAGCGCGTCGGCCACGTTGGACTTACCGCAGCCGTTCGGTCCGACGATGGCGGTGACGCCACGGTCGAATGCCAGCTCGGACCGATCCGAGAAGGACTTAAAACCTGAGATTTCTAAGCGTTCGAGGTGCATTTCGGGATGACTTGGAGGAAGCAGGCGCCAGTCTAACAAGCGCTGCCGATTGTGGCAAGGACGAAGACAACCCCCATATTTAGGGGGGTTGCCGTATTACCGTTTGGCGGCGCGGGTCCTGAATTGGGCCTGCAACTGCTCAGCTTCGGGGAACTTGGAAATGGCGAACCGGGCCTGCGGATCAACCGTCACCAGGCGCTGGCGCGCCGTAGCGATGTCGAACACCGCTTCGTCGATGTGGTAGCGAATCATGGCCCGGATGAATTCGAGGTCCTTCGTCCAGTCGGCCTCTTCGAGCTTCACGGTGCGGCCGGCGACGTACGCCTTGAACTCGGCCACCATCGCGTCATCCACCGCGAAGCCCTTCTGGACGATCTTGCGCGAGGAACCGGAGTGGCCGATGCGCGTGTCGCCCTCGGCGCTGTACTGCTCGGCATAGCCGGCGAACAGCCCGCGGCCCTGAAGCGCGCGGCCAAAGCGCGTGGGCGAGAACCCCTCGACCGGACCATCCAAGCGCAGGTCCGGTTCGATGCCGCCGCCCGAGTAGACCTTGCGGCCGCTGGTTGTGAGCTTCAACTGGTCGGCCGTCTTGGCGCGCTCGCCCTGGTCCTTGTAGGTGTAGGTGATGTACTCGTCGAACGACGAATCCCACGGGCGCTGAATCAGGCGGCCGCTGGGCGTGTAGTAGCGCGCGGTGGTGAGGGCGAGGCCGGCGCCGCCGCTGACCTTGTAGACCGACTGCACCAGCGCCTTGCCGAAGGTGGTCTCGCCGATCACCAGCGAGCGGTCGTAGTCCTGCAATGCGCCCGAGACGATTTCCGAGGCGCTCGCGCTGTTGCGGTTGACTAGCGTGATCATCGGCAGGTCCAGGTAGCCGGGCGTGTCGGTCGCGCGGTAGTCGGAGTCGGAGTTGGCGATGCGCCCGCGCGTGTAGACCACCATCGAGCCCCGGGGCACGAAGCGGTTGGTGATGCGGATGGCCTGGTCGAGCTGCCCGCCCGGGTTGCTGCGCAGGTCGAGCACCAGGCGCTTCATGCCGCGCTTGGTGAGGGCCTCGAGCGCCAGGCCGAGATCTTCGTCGGTGTGCTCGGCAAAGTCGGTGATGCCGACGTAGCCGGTGGTCGCATCGATCATGAACGACGCCGACAGGCTTGGGATGCTCACCTGGTCGCGCATCACGGTCATGTCGAGCAGGCGGTCAAAGCCCTTGCGGCGCACGCCGATCTTCACGAACGTGCCCTTCGGGCCCTTGAGCTTGTTGACGGCAGCCTCGGTGGTCCAGTCCTTGGTGCTGGCGCCTTCGACATCGGCGATCACGTCGCCGCGGCGAATGCCGTTGGTGAACGCCGGCGAGCCTTCGAACACGCGCACCGCGGTGATGTCGCCGTCCACCGACTGAATGGTGAGGCCGAGACCGTAATACCGCCCCTCCTGCCGCTCGCGCATTTGCGCGTAGCTGCGGGGGTCCATGAAGCTCGAGTGCGGGTCCAGCGTCTGCAGCATGCCGTTGATGGCGCCGTAGACCATGCGGTCCGACTCGACCGGCTCCGAGTACTGGCTCTGGATGGCGCTGAGCGCCGCCGTGAAGGTGCGGTAGTGCTCCGGCACCGTGTTGGCGGTGGCCTGCGCGCCCTTGCCGTAGACCCCGCCAATAACCGCGGAAATCACGATGGCGAGCACGGCAGCGACGACGGAGCGGTAACGCATAGGGCGATGCTAGCTGACTACCCGGGTGTCCGCAAGGATTCTAGGAGGTATACTTCCGATTGGACGTTCAAGGCCCGAAAAGGGCTGTTCCCGTCCCAACAAGGGAGCTCTTCAATGTTTGGTTCTATCGGAATGCCCGAGCTCATCATCATCCTGGTGATTGCGCTCATCATCTTTGGCCCCAGAAAGCTCCCCGAGCTGGGCAAATCGCTCGGCCGCAGCTTGAACGAGTTCAAGAAGGCGTCAACCGATCTCCAGAACACGCTGGAGCAGGAAATCAAGATCGAAGAGCAAAAAGAGGCGGCCGCGAAGCCCGAACAGGGCGCGCCCCCCCAGACGGTGACCCCGGGTCCTGGTTCCGAAGCCGAGTCTCCCCGCGAAACGGTATCCCGTAGTTAGAACGTGGCGCTCGTTCCCTTCCCCAGCCAACGTCAAGACGACGACGATCCTCGAGACCTGCCCGCGCCGGTCTCGAGCACGTCGCCGTTTGACGAGCCCGAAGAACCGGCCGAAGGCCGCATGACGTTCCTCGAGCATCTCGATGAACTGCGCAAGCGCATCACGCATGCGGTTGGCGCGCTGTTCGTCGGGTTCATCATCGCGTTCGCATTCATCGAGCGCATTTTCGGGTTCGTCTACCTGCACCTGGCCAAGGACGTGCCCGGCGGCAAGCTGATTTTCACCGAGCCGGCCGAGGCGTTCTTCCTGTGGATCAAGATCGCGGCGCTCACCGGCGTGCTGATCTCGTCGCCGTACATCATGTGGCAGGTGTGGCTCTTCATCGCCCCCGGGCTGTACTCGAAAGAGAAGCGGCTGGCGATTCCCTTCGTGCTGGTGTCGTCCAGTCTCTTCGTCGGCGGCGCGGCGTTTGGGCACTACTTCGTGTTCCCGGCGGCATGGCAGTTTTTCGCGTCGTTCTCCAACGAGTTCATGGAGTTCATGCCGCGGGTGGCGCCGGTCTTCAGCCTGTATGTGAAGCTGACGCTCAGCCTGGGGCTGGTCTTCCAGCTGCCGGTGCTGATCTTCGTGCTGGCCCGCCTGGGCATCGTCACGGCCGGCTTCCTGCTCAAGAACTTCAAGTACGCGGTCCTTTTCATCTTTGTCGCCGCGGCCGTCATTACGCCCGACGGCAATCCGGTGGTCCAGGTCATGGTGGCCGGTCCGATGGTCGTGCTTTACCTGCTCGGAATCGCAGCGGCGTGGCTTTTCGGTAAATCCAAAAAACCGGATCTGACTAAAGATTAGACCCTTAAATCAAGCCCTGCGTTTGACTTCGGGTGTTTTTAGGTTCTAGACTATCCGTATGAAAATCATTCGCCACGTAGCGTTTGTTCTAACGCTGACTGCTGTGGCCGCGTCCGGAGCCTGGGCGCAAGAAACCAAACCCGGCAGTAGCACAATCTTTGGCGACACCGGACTGTGGTTCGTGTCGACGGGTGAAACGCTGCCGAAAGGCGAGTGGTCCGGCAGCCTGAGCCTGGTTAACTTCGACCGCAGCGAAGGCTTCAGCGACATTACCGACGTCGGTGGCATGTTCGGCTACGGCGTCAGCGACCGCGTCGAGTTGTTCGGCACGGTTGGCTTCCGCCGCCTCGATGCCGACCTCGTGCCGGTGGCCCGCAACGGTCAGCCGCAGGATTACTTGATCAACCAGGGCTGGAGCACCGGGATCGGCGACCTGGTGCTCGGCGCCAAGTTCAACCTGCTGTCGAAGCCGAACTACAACTCGGCCTTGCGCGTGTCGGTCAAAGTGCCGACGGCCAGCGCCGACGATGGCCTGGGCACCGGCAAGACCGACTTCCAGTTCGACCTGATCAGCTCGCGCGAATACAACGAGCGCGTCGAGCTGACCGCGTCGGCCGGCTACCGCGTGCGCGGCCAGCCCGAGGGCTACAACCTCACGCAGGGCTTCAAGTGGGGCATCGGCGCGGGCTTCCCCAGCCGCTCGAAGTTCAAGATGATCGCCGAAATGCACGGCGAGGCCCTCGTTGATCAGGCACAGACCTACACCGGTCCCTCGCTGGCCAACATCGGCATGCCGAGCGAGTGGGACCCGGATGCCACCCGCGACCTGTTCGGCGGGTTCCAGTACTCCGCCACCAATGGCGTGTACTTCGGCGCGGGCATTGGCTACACGGCGTCGTACTACCGGAACCGCAGCGACTTTACGACGTCGGAAGACAGTGACTTCGACCGCTTGGGCCTGCAGGTTCGGATTGGCTACTACCCCGCTCCGGCCGCGCCGGTCGCGGTGCAGCCGTCGGCCCCGGTGGCGCCACCGATGCCGGCCAACCGCCCGCCCACGGTCAAGGCGCGTTGCGAGCCGTGCACGGTCGAAGTGGGCCGCCAGCTGACCGCGTCGGCTGACGCGCAGGATCCGGATGGCGACACGCTGCGCTACCGCTGGTCCAGCCCCACGGGCTCGTTCGGCAATGCCGGCGACCGCCAGACGCCCTGGACCGCGCCCGGCCAGGTCGGCGCCGTGCCGCTCACGGTGACGGTTGACGACGGCAAGGGCATGACCGCCACCGACACCATCACGGTGCAGGTGATCGCGCCCGCCGCCAAGAAGCAGTTCGTGTTCGAAGACGTGCACTTCGACTTCGACCGCTACACGCTGCGCGCCGAAGCCACGCGCATTCTCGACGAAGCCATCAAGGCGATGAGCGAAGACCCGAGCATGCGACTCACGGTCGAAGGCCACACCTGCAACATCGGCACGACCGAGTACAACCTCGCGCTTGGCGAGCGCCGCTCGAACGCGGTGCGCGACTACCTGGCGAGCCGCGGCGTCTCGGCCGATCGGCTGCAGAGCGTGAGCTACGGCGAAGAGCGTCCGAAGCACGACAACTCGCGCGAAGAGACGCGCCGCCTGAACCGCCGCGCGGCGATGACGATTCGCCTCCAGTAGGAAGTTAGAAGCTAGAAGCTGGGAAGAGAAAGGGCGGGTGGCCGAGAGGCTCACCCGCCCTGTTACTTTGTACCGGAAGATTGATGCTAGGCGTCGACGAGAACCGTGAAGCCGCCGTAGTTCATGCGCTTCATGTCGAAGGCCGCCGCGTCAGTCATCATCGCGGCCAGCCGCTTGTCTGCCATGACCTTCTTGTTGACGGCGTCACGATGCGCCTTCGACTTGTAGGTGATCCACGAGAAGACGACGAGTTCACCCGCCTTGAGCTTCGTCACCTTGCTAAAGGAGGTCCCCATCCCGGGATTCGCGTTCAGCTCGTCCCCCACGCACTCGACGTAGTCGAGCGCGCCATGGTCTTTCCATACCTTCGACGCCTTCCTGGCAATGGTGCGGTAGTCGGCCAGGCGCTTCTTCGGGATCACGAGCAGGAATCCGTCAACGTATCGAGGCATGTGAACTCTCCTATTCTTCCTAGTAGGCCTTGGCGAACCAGGCACTGACCTTCGCGGGCTGGCCGCACTTGAGACACGGCTGGCCTGGCGCCTGGTCGTAACCGACCGGGATGTTGCGAATGGTCGCCTGCGTCTCGGTCTTGATGTCGGCCTCGCACTGGGCGCCTTCACACCACGGCGCGATCACGAACCCGGGGCGGCCTTCCATCGACGCCTTGAAGGCCTCGTAGCTATCGGCCGTCGTCGTGTGTTCCTCGCGGAACGTGCGGGCCCGGGCGAGCAGGCTCGACTGGATCTCGGCGAGCAGCGCCGTGATCGCATCGGTGAGGCCCTCCATGGGAATCGACGCCTTGGCGCGCGTGTCACGGCGCGCCGCGAAGACCGCGGACTTCTCGATGTCCTTGGGACCAATCTCGAGCCGCAGCGGCACGCCGCGCATCTCGTATTCGGCAAACTTCCATCCGGGTGTCTGGCTTTCGTCGGCGTCGAGCTTCACGCGAATACCGGCCGCCCTCAGTTCGGCGGCAATCGCCTCGCACTTCGGCAGGACGGTTTCCCTCCAGGCGCCGCGGGGAATCGGCACGATCACGACCTGGAATGGGGCAATCGCGGGCGGCAGGATTAGACCGCTGTCGTCGCCGTGCGTCATGATCACGCCGCCGATCAGGCGCGTTGACACGCCCCACGACGTGGTCCACGCGTGCTGCAGCGTCTTGTCGCGGCCCTGGAACTGGATGTCGAAGGCCTTGGCAAAGTTCTGGCCAAGGTTGTGCGAGGTACCGGCCTGCAGGGCGCGGCCGTCGCCCATCAACGCCTCGATCGAGTAGGTTTTCGAGGCGCCGGCGAACTTCTCGCTGTCGCTCTTCTGCCCGTCCACGACCGGCATCGCCAGCACGTTCTCGGCGAACTCCTTGTAGATGCCGAGAATCATCATGGTCTCGGCCTGCGCCTCGTCCGCCGTCTCGTGGGCCGTGTGGCCCTCTTGCCAGAGGAACTCGGTCGTGCGCAGGAACGGCCGCGTGACTTTCTCCCAGCGGACCACGTTGGCCCACTGGTTGATCAGGACGGGCAGGTCGCGCCACGACTGGATCCACTTCTGGTACATCACGCCGAAGATGGTCTCGGACGTCGGCCGGATGACGAGCTTTTCTTCGAGCTCTTCGCCGCCGCCGTGCGTGACGTAGGCCACCTGTGGCGCGAAGCCCTCGACGTGCTGCGCCTCTTTCAAGAGCAGGCTCTCGGGAATCAGCAGCGGAAAGTACGCGTTGACGTGCCCGGTCGCCTTGAAACGCTGGTCGAGCTGCTGCTGGATCAGCTCCCAGATGGCGTAGCCGTACGGGCGAATGACCATGAAGCCCTTGACCGGCGAGTAGTCGGCCAGTTCGGCCTTGCGGACGACATCGAGATACCACTTCGAGAAGTCGACCGACTGCTTGGTGATTTCCGTAACAAACGCTTCGTCCTGATTGGGTTTCGCGGCCATGGCCTACATCTATGGAGCGTCCGGCGACGGCCGGACCGCTGGGTTTCGGTCAACGATATGAACCTCAAATTTTACGTCATCTCGGGCCGGGAAGGCGGTCCGCGCGTGGCCACCCCGCGTTTCCTCGCGCCGGAGCGCCGCATGCGCCATCAATCGAGGGCTCGCGGTCACAGCGTGCGCCGTTCGCGATCAGCTCGCGGGGGCACCGCACGCCGTCTTCCACCAGCACGCGCACCGCCGGCTCGATGCACAGCCCATCACCCGCCGCGATCGTGTCGGCCGCGTGCAGCGACGGCGAATCGCCCGGCCCCAGCGCCGCGGCAATGCCGCCTTGCGCGTAGCCGGTATTGCCTTCAGCGGGATCGGCCTTGGTGAGAACGAGGACGTCGCCGGGCATGGCAAGATCGGCGGCCGCGCGCAATCCGGCAATGCCGCCGCCGATGACCAGGCAGTCGGTTCGCCGCTGCACCGGATGCTATTCTAGCAGTCGTACATGCCACCCACCCGCATCGGGGTGACCGCCGCGGCGGGCGCCTACTCCGTGGTCATCGGCGCCAACGCCATCGAGGCGCTCGGCCGCGAACTGGATGACGCGGGACTCGGTCCACGCCGCATCCTCGTGTCGAGCCCGCGGGTGTGGGGCCTGCACGGCAAGCGCTTTCGCCAGGCTGGTGCCGGGCGCACGCCCGTGCTGGTGGAGGATGGCGAGCGCGCCAAGAACATCGCCACGGTCTCGCGCGTCCACGATGCACTGGTCAAGGCCGGCGCCGATCGCGCGACGGTCGTCATTGCCGTCGGCGGCGGCGTCATCGGCGACCTCGTCGGGTTTGCCGCCGCCACGTACCTCCGCGGCATCCGCGTCGTCCATGTGCCGACAACCTTACTGGCGCAGGTGGACAGCGCCATCGGCGGCAAGACCGGCGTCAATCACGCCCTCGGCAAGAACCTGCTCGGGTCGTTCCATGCCCCGAGCCTGGTGGTGGCCGATCCGGTGGTGCTGGGCACGCTGCCACGCCGCGAGTTCCGGGCCGGCCTCTACGAAGTGATCAAGTACGGCGTGATCGCTGAACCGGCGCTACTGGACCGCCTTCGCACGACCATGCCAGCCATCTTCGCCCGCGAGGCCGGCGCCGTGGAGCCGCTGGTCACCGCGTCCTGCCAAATCAAGGCGCAGGTGGTTACCGCTGACGAACGCGAAGGCGGCTTGCGGCGCATCCTGAACTTCGGCCACACGGTGGGCCATGCCCTGGAAGCGGCGACGAAGTACAAGCGGTTCCGCCACGGCGAGGCGGTCGGCTACGGGATGCTGGCGGCGTTGTCGCTCGGCGCCGCGCGCGGCGTGACCCCGCCGGATCTGCACGACGAAGTCCTGGACCTGATCACCCACCTGGGACCGCTGCCGCCGGTGTCAGACATCTCGTCGAAAGAAGCGCTGGCGGCGATGGGACGCGACAAGAAGGTAGTGGCCGGCACGCTGCACTTCGTGGCGGCCACTGGACGCGGTGAGACGACAACGCTGATCGACGTGACTGCGAAGGAGTTGAAGACGGCGCTCAGAACACTCGGATTACGCGCCTAACGGTCTTGGTCGCGCCGAAGCCGGGGCGAAGGCGGGTTAGAGCTTGAGCTCGCGCATCTTCGCTGCGAGCGCCTTGAAGTTGATCTGCAGCAGGTCAGCCGCGCGGCCCCGGTCGCCGCCGGCTTCGCGCAGCGCCTGCTGGATCTTGCGGCGTTCCACCTCGCCCACCGCCCTCGCCGTCGCCTCGGCGAGGCTACCGTGAAGGTCAACGCGCTCCCAGGGGTCGCTCGACGAACCGCTCTTCGGCACCGGCGACAGGCTCAGGTGACGCGGCAGCAGGGTTTCGCCATCAGCCAGGATCACCGCCCGCTCGAGGGCGTTCTGTAACTCGCGGATGTTGCCGGGCCAGTCGTGGGCCATCAGAAGGGCCACGGCCTCGGGCGACAGGGTGAGCTTCCTGCCGACGTCCTTTGCCACTCGCTCCACGAAGTGGTGCGCGAGCTTGGGGATGTCTTCGCGCCGATCGCGCAGGGCCGGGACCTCCACCGGGAACACCGACAAGCGGAAGTACAAATCCTCGCGGAACTGGCGGGCGGCCACGGCTTCGCGCAGCCGGCGGTTGGTGGCGGCGACAATGCGGACATCGAGCGGGATCGAGGCGCCGCCGCCCAGCCGTTCGATCTTGTGGGTTTCGATCGCGCGCAGCATCTTGGCCTGCACGGTCATGGGCATCTCGCCAATTTCGTCGAGGAATAACGTGCCCCGCTGCGCCATCTCGAAGCGACCCAGCTTGCGCTGGTGGGCGCCGGTGAAGGCGCCGCGCTCGTAGCCAAACAGCTCGGCTTCGAGCAAGGTGTCGGGAATGGCGGCGCAGTTGATGGCGACGAACGGCCCCTGGGCGCGGGGACTGCGATCGTGAAGCGCGCGCGCACAGAGTTCCTTGCCGGTGCCGCTCTCCCCTTCCAGCAACACCGTGGTGTCGCTGGTGGCCGCCCGGTCAATGGCGGTCATGGCCTGGCGCAGGGCCGGCGAGTCGCCAATGATGTGCGGCCCGCCGCGACGCGCCGCCGCTTCTTCCTTCAGCAGCCGGTACTCGCTCAGCAGGCGGCTCTGCGCCAGGGCGCGATCCACCAGCAGCAACAGGTGATCGGGATCGACCGGTTTGGCAAGAAAGTCGAGCGCCCCCTGCTTCATGGCGGCAACCGCGTCCTGGATGCTGCCGTGCGCGGTCATCACGATCACCGGCATTTCGGGAGCGGCGTCACGGGCGGCGCGCAGCACGCCAAGGCCGTCGCCGTTAGGCAGGCGCAGATCGGACAGCACGATGGCGGGTTGCGAGAGCCGAAGCGCGGCGATGGCTTCCGGCTCGTCGCGGGCCTCGATCACGGCGTAGCCCTGCGCCTCGAGCGCCAGGCGCAGCATGGCCCGCAGGGAGTCCTTGTCTTCGACGAGGAGGATCGACGCCGCCGGTGCCGAGCGGGCGCTCACGCGCCCGGTCGCAGCCAGCCGGATGGCACGCCGGCGCGGCGGGCCTCTTCTTCGATCGCCGCAATCTCCTTCTGTTGCTTCTCGATCTCCAGGCGGACCCGATCCAGTTCGGCCAGCGCCGACTTGCGGTCCGCTTCAATCACGGCGCGCTGCGCCGGGTCGTCGCGGTTCACGAAATCGGTGGTCAGGGCGTTAATGCGGCTCTGCAGCGCCTCGGCAAACAGGCGCGACCGCTCGAGCGCGGCGCGCGCCGCGGTGATCCGGCCACTCCAGAACGCCTGGTCGCCGGTCGGCGGCGGCGCGGCCCCTGTGCCACCGGGCAGGTTGACGACGGGTGCGCCGGGCGTGACGTTGCCCGGGGTGGCCGGCGTCGCCGCCGCGGCCGGGGGGGGCGTCGCGGGGCGAACCGTGCCGTGGTCCGGCTTCAGATCGTTGTTGGTGTAGACCTTGGCAGGCTTCCGGACGCTCTTGCGGCGCTCCTCCTCGGCCTTGGCCACGTCGACCAGCGTCGGCGTCGTCGGCTGCTGCGCCGATCCCGATTGGGCCGCTTCTGCCACGACCGGCCCGATCAGGACGCTGAGGGTCAGAATGGCAATCACGCGCTTCATATGCGTTTGTTATCGGCCGGAAGGCCGATTTCCCCCCTGCCGTGATCGTACGCCTCGCGCGGTGGCGGGTCAAGGAACCAGCTGACGCACTTCCTGCCACGATTGCACACGAATGCCGGGCTGGCAGATTTCCTCGTCCGCGGGGCCGAAACAGACCCGCGCCAGCTCAGCCTCAATCGCCTGGCGTCCGCCCATGGGACCGTACGCCACCGCCCGGGCGCGCAGCACGCCGCGACCCTCGAGATCGCCATCGGCCTCCGGATCGCCATCCACCTCGGCCGAGTCGTCTGCGATCCACACGGCGAGGAAACACGGGACCGGCCGCGCCACTTCGGCCAGGTCCCCGAACGCGCCGTACGCATAGAGACGCCACCGCGGGTTGTTGACGCCCCACGGGCGCTCGTCCGAGTTCGCATTCATCTGCTCCGTCGTGCACGCCGAGGCCTTGCCGCAATTGAGCCTGTTGGTTTCGGCGGTGAGGTTGACGGCCCCGCCGCCGGGAATGGCGCGCACGCCGGTAGGGCTGCCGTCCGAGAACGTCGCCTGCCCGGCGCCCTGAAGCACGGCCGGCCAGTTGGCGCGGGCCAGTTCGTGCGCGGCCAGCTCAATGCCTGCCTCGGCCGCGTGCATCAGTCCGACGGCTCCCTTGACGTTGCCGGTC